>NZ_JBEXGE010000013.1:0-168380 GCF_040607155.1 Micromonospora sp. NPDC005324
CCGCCCCATGCCCCTCGCCGCTCCCCGCCGGGCCCCCCCCGCGTCACGCCCGGGGGGGGTCCGCCTCGTTGGGGGTGGCCATAGCGCGACCGGGGGGGGGGGGGGGGGGCCCCCCCCCCCCCCCCCCGCCCGCGCCGCTGGTCCCGTTGGTCAGACCGGCTCGCCGGTTGATGGTCGCCCGATCGCGTCCCGGGGCGCCGCCGCCTTCGGGTCGTCGGGCAGCCGGGCCGAAGCGGCCTGGTCCCCGAAATCCTGGTCCCCGACGTCCTGGTTGCGCGCGGCGTCCTGTTCACGCTGGGTCCGCTCGGTCAGCTGCTGCTGCCGGGAGATCTGCTGCTTGGCCATGCGATCCTCGCGATCCGTCGGGGCGCGGCTGCGCCGACACGGTCTGCGGTCGCTCGTCGCGTACCCGACCCCCCAGCGGGCAAACGCGGCCCGGGCGGGGCGCCCACGGCCCGGGGCTGACGCCGTCGCGGCGTGCGTGCCCGGCGGCGAGCGGGGTACCCGGACCACCGGCGAGCACGCGGAGGTGGGGCATGGACGAGCAGCGCAGCGTGACCATTCCGATCGGGGACGCCCAGCTCCCCGCCGATCTGACGCTGCCCGCCCGGCCGGTCGGCGTGGTGCTGTTCGCGCATGGCAGCGGCAGTTCCCGGCACAGCCCGCGCAACGTGGCGGTGGCCCGGACGCTGAACGACAGCGGGCTCGGCACCGTGCTGGCGGACCTGCTCACCCCGGCCGAGGACGAGGTGGACGCGCGAACCGCCGAACTGCGCTTCGACATCGGGTTGCTGGCCAGCCGACTGGCCGGGATCGTCGACTGGCTGGCCGTCGAGCGTCCTGCCGGCGACGTGCCGATCGGGCTGTTCGGGGCCAGCACGGGTGCTGCCGCCGCCCTGGTCGCGGCGTCGTCCCGCGCCGATCGGGTGGCCGCCGTGGTCAGCCGGGGTGGTCGGCCGGACCTGGCCGGGAACGCGCTGGCCCAGGTGCGTACCCCGACGTTGCTCCTGGTCGGCGGGCTGGACGAAGAGGTGATCACGCTCAACGAGCGGGCGCTGGCCGAGTTGGGAAAGGTCGGCGAGCTGCGGGTGATCCCCGGCGCCACCCATCTCTTCGAGGAGCCCGGCACGCTTGAGCAGGTCGCCGATCAGGCCGGCACCTGGTTCGCCACACATCTCAGCCGGTGATCAGTCCGCGGGCAGGAGAGCCGAGGCCGAGCGGCGCTGTTGGACGGTGTCGATGACGCGCCAGAGGACGGCGGTGATCGGGACGCTGACGAAGGCGCCAGCGATGCCCGCGATCAGCGTGCCCGCGGTGACCGCCACCAGGATCACCGCCGGGTGCAGCCGGACCTGCCGTTTCATGACCAGAGGCTCCAGCAGGTTGCCCTCGATCTGCTGCACCGCGATCACCGCGGCGAGAGTGAGCAGAGCGGTGGTGGGGCCGTTCGCGGCCAGCGCCACCAGCACCGCCACCGCGCCGGCCACCGTCGCCCCGATGATCGGCACGAACCCGCCGAGGAACGTGATCAACGCCAGCGGCAGGGCGAGTGGCACCCGCAGCACCACGAGAGCCAGCCCGATGCCCAGCGCGTCGATGGCGGCGATGAACATGGTGCCCCGGCTGTACGCCCCCAACGTCTGCCAACCGTTCCTGCCGGCCTCAGCCATCACCGGCTGGGTCGGGCCGGACACCCGGGACAGCACCCAGTGCCACATCGACCGGCCATCCTTGAGCAGGAAGAAGAGCAGCACCAGAGCCAGCAGCGCGGAGCCGACCACCTCGGTGGCGGTCCGGGCGCCGGCCACCGGGTCCGGAGAGCTGCCACCGAGCCCCTCCCGGGCCTGGTCGACCAGACGGTCCAGCTGCGCCTCGCTGACCGGAAGGGTGGACGTCACGAAATCCCGGCTGCGTTCGACCCCCTGCGTCAACTCCTGGCTGAGCTGATCGAACTGGCTGGCGGTCAGGTTCCACACCACCGCGCCCACGCCGACCAGGATGCCGAGCAGCAGCAGTACGGTGCAGAGCGCGGCCAGCGCCGCCGGCAGGCGCAACCGGCGCAGCAGCAGCAGGACCGGATCGAGCAGCGCGGTGAGGAAGATGGTGGCGGCCAGCGCGATGGCCAGCGGTGCCAACAGCACCGCGATCCGGCCGAGCAGGTAGAGCCCCGCGGCGATCACCACCAGGCAGGCGCTCCACAACACCGCGGTCCGGACCAGCCACGGCAGCGCCGCCCAGGTCTGGCGCGGCCCGGGGCCACCTGTCGGTCCGGGTTCCTCTACGGCCATGTCGGTCCTCCTCGATGTCGACGAGGTCGGTACCCGGTCGGTCGTCCCCCGACACCCGAATTGCCGGCCGGCGCCCGCGCGGATCGTACGTCGGCCGGTGCGACATGGGTGGGTGTTCGCGAATCACTTCCGGAGCGGCGGCGTTTGCGTGGTCCAGCCGAGGGAACGCGAAGGGGACGGACCGGACTGAGGAGGAACACAGTGGGCGACTTCATGGACAAGGCCAAGGACTTCGCGGACAAGCACGACAAGCAGGTCGACCAGGGCGCGGAGAAGGCCGGCGACATGGCCGACAAGCGCACCGGCGGCAAGTACGGCGATCAGATCGACAAGGGCGTGGACCAGGCCCAGGCGCGCACCGGTGAGGGCGACCAGGTCCGCTGACACACCCGCGCTCCTCCCGGGCCGTCGAACCGTCGGCGACCCGGGAGTGCACGGTCCGGATGTGTGTGGGTCAGCCCTTGTCGCGTAGCTCGTCCATCGAGGTGGGCCGGCCGCTCAACGCGTCGCGCAACCGGTCGACCAGACCGATGCCGGGGGCGAGCAGCTTGTTGGCCGGCGGGTGCTCCGGGCTCCCCGGATGTGGCCGAGTCGGCCCGATCTTCTTGATCGCGGTAACCCGGGCGGCAATCTCGACCAGTTCCTCCCGGGCCGTCGCGGCGCGCAGCCGGGGAAAGAGTTCCTTCTCCTCTTCCGCCACGTGGTGTCGGACGGTGCTGGTCAGTTGGGCGAGCAGCTCGTCGAAGCGGGGGTCGGCCGGGTCGGTCGACTCCAACTCCTTCATGGTCCGCTCGGCGTCGGAATGCTCCGCGATCTCCCGGTCGGCGATCTCGTCGCCGTCGGGCAGCACCTTGCGGGCGATCGGATACACGTACGCCTCCTCGGCCACCGAGTGACGGACGAGTTCAGCGATCACCACGTCGGCAAGGCCTCGGCGGTGCTCGGGGGTGCCCTGCCGGGTCGCCAACTCGACGAGGACTGCCTCGATCTCCCGATGATCGGAGAGCAGGATGTCGACGACATCATGGTCGTCGGCGGTCGGTGGACTGGTCATGTCACGGCCCCTTACCGGTTGCGGATCGGTGGGAGGTGTGTGGCTCTGGTACCCCCAAGGGGCTGCACAAACCTACTGTCGACGATGCGTTCGACGGTGTCGGTGGTGCCAATGGTGGCGGTGGTGCCCCGCCGCCACGATTGCCCTGCCGCCGCCGGGGTAACCGCCGCCATGGCCGACGACCGCCCACCCGCCGACCGCGACCAGTCGCGGTTCGACGAGACCGCCGAGCGGGCGGTCCGGCGGGTGCGGCACCGTGGCGGGGAGGCCGGCCGGATCCGGGCCCGGCAGTGGGAGGTCACCCTGGTGATCTCCATTCAGGCCGGGCTTGCCGCGGCGATCGCCGCCCTGCTCGCCAAGAACCTGCTCGGCCCCGGAGCGCACGTCTTCGCTCCCGCAGCGGCCGTCGGTACGATCGCCACCGCCATCGGGCAGCGGGCTCGGCGCACCTTCGAGCTGTTGGCCGGTGTGGCTCTGGGCATCATCATCGGCGACACGCTGCGGTTCCTGCTCGGCTCGGGCCCGTGGCAGACCGGCGTGGTGGTCGCGCTGGCCATCGCCGCGGCGTTGCTGGTGGCCGGCAAGGGCGGTCCGCTGGTCGGTCAGGCCGGCGGTACCGCCGTGCTGATCGCCACGCTGGCCCCGATGGAACGTGGTCTGGAGTTGCCCCGGATCTTCGACGCGCTCGTCGGTGGGGCGGTCGGCCTGGTGGTGGTCGCGCTGTTGTTGCCGATCAACCCGATGCGGGTGCTGGACCGGGCCGCGACACCGATCTTCGCGATCCTCTGCGAGCAACTCGCCGAGCTGGCGCGGGCGCTGCGCGAGCGCGACGGCGCCGGGACCTTGGCAGTTCTGGAGCGGCTCCGCAGCACCGAGGACGACCTGGGCCGGTTGCACGACGCGCTCAGCGGCGCGGAGGAGGTGGTGACTATCGCCCCGGCGCGCTGGCACCGCCGGCAGCAGTACCACCGGTACGCCCGCAGCGCGGGTCACCTGGAACGGTTGCTGCTGGACACTCGCGCCATGGCCCGTTGGTCGAGCACCGCGTTGCAGTACGACGAGCCGATCCCGCCGGAGCTGCCGGACGCGATGGGCCGGTTGGGTCAGGCGGTGGCGGAGATGCGGGTGGAGTGCAAGGTCGGTGACGACCCCCGGCGCACCCGCCGGTTGGTCGAGCAGTGCGCCGAGTTGGCCGGGCGGGCCGCGGCGACCGGGGTCAAGTCGTTCGGCGAGTCACTCGTCACCGGACTGCGTACCGCGGCCAGCGACCTGCTCCGGGCCGCCGGTTCCGAACCAGACGACGCGAACCGGATCGTGCGCCGGGCGGCCGGCGCCGGCGAGCGGGAGATCAACCCGCCGGTCCGCCGACAACTGCACCGGGCCCGACCGACGCGAGCCGCCCGAGCCCGGCGACGTGCCCACCTCGCCGTCCGGGCCCGTAACGACGGTCGGGCCGGCCTCCCCGCACGGGAGAGGCCGGCCCGGTGAACCGTTCGGATCAGGAGGAGTAGCCGCGCTCGGCGATCCAGTTGGCGACCTTCGGCAGGCTCATCCAGTACTCGCCCAACGTCGGGTCGGCCGGGTCGGCGACCCGGATCGTGTCACCACCGTCGCGGTAGCCGACGAGGGTCAGGTAGTGGCCGCCCTCGTACGAGTGCGGGTTGCCGTCGGTGTCCACAGTCGTGCCCTTGATGTTGGCCACCACCGGACGGCCGGCGTCCACCGCGGCGAGCACGTCGCGGCGCAGCTGCTCGACCTGGTCGGGGCGGGCCACCGAATCACGGATCTCGGTGGTCCGGTACTTGCCGCCGGTCAGCTCGTTCAGCACCCGCGTGGTGTCCAGGGCCGAGGGGGTACCCGCCTCGGTGGTGCCGAGCAGCCGGGCCACCTCGTCCTGGGAGAGCGCCTTGCCCTGAGCGGACAACGCGATCCGGGTCGCGGCCGGGCCGCAGTAGTAGAAGTTCGGCTGGGCCTGGTAGTCGACGCCGAGGATCCGTTCGGCGTGCCGGTCGTTCTGGCTCGACGAGGCCGGGGCGGCCTGCGTCGGGGCGGCCTGCGCGGCAACCGCCGGGCCGAGGGCGCAGCCGCCGGCGACGAGCAGGCCGACGACGGAAAGACCGCTCTTCTGGACGATCGGGTTCATGGTCGAGTCTCCGTTCGGGGGTTGGCGCCTCCGGCCAGCGGAGGGCGGCAGCACCGGGAATGGCGCTCGGCGCAACACGGGGGCCCACCATCGGTGGTCTCGGCCCTGGGCGTACCGAGGGCGTAACCGCTCTGCTCCACGGAGAATTCCGCCGGCTGCGGGCACCGGAGCCGCGCGGCATCCCGACCCGAACCGGTCATCGGGGACGAACGGTCAGCTCAGAGGCTGCCCAACAGCCTGGTCACTGTGATCTCGAGGACCACCCGCTCCGGATTCGGGCGCGGTGTCCGATACCGCTCGGCGTACCGCCGCTCCGCCTCCGCCACGGCGGCCGGATCCGACCGCAGCACCGCGCGACCCTCGATGGTCAACCAGCGGCGGCCATCCACGTGGCACACCGCCACCGCCGCGCCCGCCGCGCCGGCCGCCGCCACCTGACGGGCCTTGCGGGAGGCGCCGGAGGTGATGACCCGAGCCAGACCGGCCGCCGGGTCGAGAGTCACACCGACCGGTACGACGTGCGGGGTGCCGTCCGCCCGCACTGTGGTCAGCGTCGCCAGGTGTCGTTCGGCGCAGAAGGCGACAACGCGCTCATCGTGCACGTCCAACCGATGATCGCCCGCCATGCCCGTCCCCTGTCCGCAGAACCGACCTCGATCATGGCACGCGGCGGCGCACCTGGCCCCGATCCGGCGGGGCGTCCGGCTGACCGGGCAGCTGGCGACCCGCCGCCCGACGTTGGTGCACCAGCCGGGTCAGGTAGATCAGGGCAGCGGCCAGGACACCCATGTCATCCAGGTAGATCGGGTCCGGCAGCACGTCGACCGGGAAGATCGTGTAGACCAGCGCCCCGTAGAAGGCGACCTTGCCGCCCGCGCCGAGCCCGGTCAGCATCCGCCGGGTACGCACCACCCGCACCGCCAGCACCACGGCACCGACCAGTGTGGCGAGCGCCAGGATGCTGGCGATCACCACGAGGACCCACGCCTGTCGGGACATGGGTGTCACGCTAACCCACCCGAGCCCGCGCGGCTCAGAACGCGGGCACCGTCGCACGGCCGCGTGCGGTCACCTTGTTCTCCCGGGTCTGCTCGACGTTCTCCCGGGGCTGCGCGCCCACCGGTCGGGCAACCTCGCTCAGCGGCAGCACCGACGCCGACTCGGCGACCCGTCGTCCGGTCGCGGCGTACGCCTCCTCGCGCAGACTGCGTGCCGCGGCCACCGCCAACTCCGCCGCCCGCCACGCGACGTGCTCCCGCTCGTGGGCTGCGGCGTGCCGGGCCGCCAGGTTGTCCCGGATCGCCCGCTGGAGCACCAGCTCCTGCTCGACCGGGTGCAGTCGCGGGTCCCAGCCGTCGCGGTGTCCGAAGACGTCGCTGAGCTGCTCCACCGACAGCTCCCGCCGCCAGTACGCGTCCAGCGCCGCCCGGTGCAGGTAGCGCTCGCGGTCCGCGTACTCGGCGGGGGTCCGTGCGGTGTGCGGCAGCGGCATCGCGGCCGCCGCGTCGAGCCTCCGTACGCCAGCCTCGGCCGCCTCGTACGCCTGCCAGGCCGCCTCGACCACCTCCTGCGCGGCCTCCCACTCCGCCCGGCGGCGCCGCACGGTGGTGGTCGCCCGCTCCGCGGCCACCGCTACCTCCTGCGCGTAGCGGCTCTGCTCCCGCTCCTCCTGCGCCTGCTCGAGCTGGCTCGGCATGGCGGCGCGGCGGATGCGGGCGCCCGGGTCGAAGCGGAGCCGGCCGGGCCGCAGCAGCAGAGCGGAGACGGCGACGGCGACCACCCCGAGCAGGCTCAGCCAGATGACGGCGGCCCGGGAGAGGTCCGGCAGGACGGCGGAGAGGATGGTTTGCATGATCAGCACCTCGCGGTAGCGGGTATCGACGGGCGGCAGGAAGGCGCGGCAGCACCGGTCGGCCCGGTGGCGGGGTCGTCCCGTCGACGGCGAACTCAGGTGCCATGCGGAAGGATCAGCCTGGATGGGGCCCCGGGGATCGCCGGGCCTGGCTCAGCGGGCGGGCGGGCCGCGTCGTGCAGGAGTGCCACGGCCGGGATCGATGGCCGAGATGTGCACCGGGCCCGCCGCGACCGGACCGGTCGCCGTGGCGGTATCGAGCGTGCCAGTCGGTGGGGCCTCAGCGGGCTGGCCGGCCCGCTCGTTGGCCGGGCCGGCGTCGGCGCGGACACTTGCCACCCGGCTGCTCACGGCGCTGGGCCGCAGCTGCGAGGAGGCTGGCGGCGGGGTCGCGGCGAGAGCGGCACCGAGGCCGACCGCGAGCACCAGCGCGGTGACCGCCAGGCGGGTCAGGTCCCGCAGTGACCGCAGCGCAGCCCACCTGGCGGGGCGGACAGACGCTGCGGACGACACCCGACCAACCTAACGCCCGCCCTGGCCCAGCGCAGCACGGCGAAGGACCACGCGGGCGTGACCGCTACCACCATGCGCACTGTGGACGCCGTCGATCGGGACCCGGGAACGGCGGTGCCCCCGACCGGATCGGGTCCGATCGGGGGCACCGCTCGCTGTCTGGGTGGCACCGCCGGTGGTGCGCGCGTGCCGTGGTCAGCCGCCGCTGCCGAGCACCGGGGGCGCGGGCTTCTCGTCGCCCTGCCACACCATCTCGTCCTCGGTCAACCAGGTCAGCCGCTCGTCGGTGTCGTCGTCCTGGGTTGCACTGCGCCCGCCGAGCACACCGGGACGGCCGCCGCCGGACCCCGGCCGGGCGTTGCCACCGGTCATGGCCGGGCGTCCGCCGCTCCCACCGCGCTGGCCGTCGATGCTGCGCCCGACCCCGTTGGCGGCGCGATTCTCGGCCGGGGGCGCACCACCACCGGTCGGTCGAGCCGAGGTGGGGGGTGCGTTGCCCGAGCCCGCGAGCGCGCCGCTGCGCAACACCCCACCGGCCGGTGACCCGCCCTGTGCTCCGTAGAGCAGGCCGGGACCGGTGCTCGCCGCAGCGGGCGCGCCGGCCGGCCCGGACAGCCCGGCCAGCCCGGCGGCACCCCCGCCGAGCAGCGCGCCGCCGACCAGTGGGTCCGCTCCGGCGAGGGAGGTGCCGCTGCCAGCGAGGCCGCTGCCAGCGCCGATCGGAGCGGCGCCGACAGCCGGGCTGCCACCGGTGCCCGAGCCGACCTCGCCCGACGTCGAGCCGTCGCCCGGCAGTTGGGCAACCCGGTCGGGCGACGAGATGGTCGCGTCGCCGGTGTGCCCGGTGTCCGTGCCGGTGTTGGGACCGCCGGACACCCTGGCGATGGCCGAGACACTCTGTGGCGTCGTCGGATCCTTGCGGGCGGTGGTCGGAGTGTCCGGGTCGGGCGGGGGTGGCTCGACCACCCGGTCGTAGGCGGACATCTCATAACTGTTGGCCAGGCCGGCCACCAGGTTCACCATCCGCTGGTGGGCCTTCTCCTGCTCTGCCTTGTCCTGTTGGTGACCCGCGATGCCCCCGACGATCAAGCCGGTCAGACCGAAGACGGCGCCACCCTTGATCGCACCGCCGATCGCCTTGTCGTTGTCGTCGGTCTCCTCCGGGCTCTCGGCCTGCTTGTGGGCGGCGCGCAGATGGTCGGCCATCATGGTCAACCCCTGCTTGATGCCGGCCATCCCTTCGCCCAACGCGTCGGTGTGGGCGACGATCAGGCTGAGCCGTCGATGGAACTCCCGACCCGCCGAACCCGTCCAGGTGTTGCTGAGCTTGTCGAGGTCGCCGCTCAACTCCCGGCCGAGGCCGTCGAGGATGCCCTTGAGCTCGGCCCACTGGGTGGCCACGCCCTCGATCTGCTCCGGCTTGCCCGCTATCAGGCCGTCGTACAGCTGCTGGTGGCTGTTGCCCTGGTAGCGCTGGGTGTATTCAGACACGCCCGTCCTCCTTCGGCTGGAACGCCCGGTCGACCGGGGTCAGCGCGGCGGTGACATCGTCGGCGTTGGCCGCGTTACGCGCCTCGGCGGTGCGGTAGTTGCTCAGGATCGTGCTGGTGGCCTGCTGTGCCGCCAGCACCGCCTGCCGGATCCGTTCGGCCTGGTCGACATAGGACTGGTGCACCTCGCTGTAGCGACGCGCCTTGTCGGTGGCGTCGAAGAACGAGCCCAGAGCCGGAGGACGGCACTGCATCTCGGTGTTGAGCTTGCGCAGCACCGACTCGGCCTGGCTCAACCGCGACGCCAGGTGCTCGTGGAAGTCCTCAAGGGACAACAGGTCGACTTCCGTACGCCCGGCCATGGCAACATCCCCGTCGTTCTGGTTGACAACCGTCAGCGACATCCAGGTTAGTCCACCAGTGCGACTCCGGGCGACCCGTCGAAGCTGCTCAGCCGTCGGCGCCGGTCGATTTGCTGGAGCCCCCGCCGGTCCCGCCGCTCGACGGGGCGCCACTGGCCGGACTCGACGGTGGCGACCCCGACGGCGGCGCGGCGGACGACGACCCCGACGGTGGCGCCGCGGACGGCGTGCCCGAGGGCGGCGCCGCTGAGGGTGAGCCCGACCTCGGTGCGGCAGACGGTGGTGCGGTAGGTGCCGGCCCGTCGGAAGCGAAGACGGCGAACGCGTCCTCGCGGTCCAGAGTCGGCCCGGTCGGGATCAGTGCGAGCAGGGAGCCGGGCACCGCCAGCGGGGTGATCCCGCCGTAGCCGAGCACCTCCAGGGTCGCCGTCGAGCCGAGCGGATACCGGATGCCCTGCGGGCTGATCAGGTAGATCGTCGACCCGGCGGCACCGGACCCGCTGGTCCCGGCACCGGGCGAGGCCTGCGCGATGACACCCTTGCCGCCGGGCAGCAGCACCGCCTCGGCGGTGCGTACGGCGTCGCGCCTGGTCTGGCGCACCGGCACCAGGCCCGGGTCGCTGTCGGTCAACTCGCTCGGCACCCGGTCGAAGACCTCCAGGGTGGTGGTCGGTGGGCCGCCCGCGCTGCCCTCGCGGTACGTCGCGCACAGCGTGGTCTGACCGGGCTGGGCCGGGTAGAGGGCGGGCATCGTCGGGGGCACCCCCTCCTCCTCGATCCGCCGCTCCTCGAACGCCTCGCTGGCCTGATTCGGGGTGATGTCGGTGATCCGACCGCCGTTGCTGACGAGCAGCAGAGCGGTGATCTCACTGATCGGGACGAGAGCGTCCCGGGTCAGCACGTAGTGCCGCCCGGCGGCCTTGAACACCGAACCGACGTTGTGGATCTGCCCGGCCACGTTGCGGCCGCTGGGCTCGCCCTCACCGGGCAGCGACGGCCGGCGCAGCGGTGGCCCGGCCGGCACGGCGTTGAGCAGTTGCTGCCCGACCTGGAGTCGCTCGGTGCCGGCCATCCGCAGCGCCGTGATCGTGCGGGACGGGTCGAGCAGTTGGAGTCGCGTGTTGTTGGTGACCAGGTACCGCTGGTCGTTCACGGAGACCAGCACCGCCCGGTCACCCAGCGGCGTGCCGCCGGGCAGGGCCCGGTCGATCACCAGCCGGGTGCTGGACCGCTGCCGGTCGACCGGGTCGGGCACGTCGCAGACCGACCAGGGCAGCCCGGTCAGCGACTTGCGGTCCGGCAGGGCGTCCGGTGCCCCGACGATGCCGACGGTGACGCCGCGGGGCCGGTCCCGCAGTGACGCCTG
This sequence comes from Micromonospora sp. NPDC005324, assembly GCF_040607155.1. NCBI lineage: Bacteria > Bacillati > Actinomycetota > Actinomycetes > Micromonosporales > Micromonosporaceae > Micromonospora > Micromonospora sp. NPDC005324. Next base: position 11,069 of record NZ_JBEXGE010000013.1, read on the forward strand.
GGACATCGTCCGCACCTGGGCACTCGCATCGTTCACGATGAGCCGCGCCGAGGTGTAGTTGAGAGTCGGGTGCAGCTTGCCCTGGATGAACACGTACGTCGCGCCGGTCTCCCGTTCGATGACCAGGGTCTGGTCGTCCAGCGGCGCCGCGCCACCGGTCAACTGGCCGTAGGCACCCACCCCGCCGAGCACGATGGCCGCGGTGAGGACACTGCCGAAGACGGCCATGCCGAGCCGTCGCATCGGCAGGTTGGTGGTCTCCGGATCGCCCGACAGCAAGGCGGAGACGATGCGGCGGGTGACGAAGCGGTACGCCTGCACCTGATCGCGGCGGGTCCGCATGACTTACCTCCGGCGGGGTGGATCCGCGACGATCAGGGTCGGGGTGCCGTCGCGGGCTTCCCTACGATAAGGGGCCGACGGTGGTTCCTTGGGACCACCGCTCGTGGCCGGCACCGGAGGAGACCCGGCGCAGAGTCGTACCGTGCAGGAGGGACAGTCAGCGATGACGCAGGTTCAGGCGCCACCCGCCCGAGCGGTCACGGACCCTGTCGACGTTGGGACCCGGCCGGCGCCCCCGGCCGAGCGGCCCGGCCGTGGGCGGGTCGGCCCCGTGCTGGTCGGGCAGCTCGTCGTGCTGGAGTTGTGCGTGGTCGGTGTCTGGGCCGCCACGGCCGGACCCAGCTGGGTGCTCGCCGCGGTGGGCGCGGCGGCGCTGCTGGTCGTCCTGGCGGCCTTCGCCCGTCGAGGTGGCCGCTGGTGGTTCGAGGACCTGCTGCTGCGTCGGCGGCTGCGGCGACGCGGTGAGCGGGCGTCAGCGGCTCTGGCCAGCGGCACGGCGACCGACCCGAGGTTGGCTGCGCTCGCCCCTGAGCTGAGCGTCATCGAGCTGACCGACCGAGGCACCCGGCTCGGCATCGGGCGTGACGACCAGGGCTGGTTCGCCGCCGTCGCGTTGCAGTCCGCGACCGGTGCGGCCGTCGGCTCGGTCGACGCCGCCGCCGTGGACCGCGCGCTGCGGGTGCTCACGGACTTCAGCGCCCCGGTCTCCCGGGCCCAGGTCGTCGCGCACACGTTGGTCTGGTACCCGGCACCCGGTGCGCCGCCGGCGGCGCACCGGACCGTCTGGGTGGCGGTGCGGCTCACCGTTCGGGACGCCCGGGTCGAGGCGGTGAGCCGGGGCGGCGGGCTGACCGGCGTACACCGGACAGTGGCGGCCGGGATCGGCCGGCTCGGGAAGGCGCTGACCTCGGCGGGGCTGGCCCATCGTCCGCTGGGCCGGGAGGAACTACGCGCTGCCATCGTCTCGGCCGCCGGTCTGGACCTGGTGCCCGAGGCGCCGGCGGAGGGTTGGCGTGGGTTGCGCGGCGGCGGCTGGACGCACCGCTGCATGGCTCTGCGGGGCCGCTTCGACGCGCCGCTCGGTCCGCTCGTGGACGCGATCACCGCGACCTCGGCGCCGTCGCACACCGTGGCCGTGACCGTCTCGTCGGACGGTCGGGTGGCGGCACCGCTGCTGCGGGTCGCGGCGATGGACAACCACGTCGAGGCCCTGGTCAAGGTGGTTCGCGAGGTCGCCGACCGGGTGGGCGCGTCCACCCGGCCGATGGACGGTCAGCATGCTCCGGGCGTCTACGCCACCGCTCCGGTCGCGTCGGCGCTGGGCGTCTCGACCGGTCCGCGGTCGCGCTGACCGGTGCGACGGCGGCACACGGTCAGGGTCGGAGGTTGACGATCCAGCCGTAGAGGCCGCAGACCCAGAAGGCGAGCGGCACCAGCGAGATGATGAGCAGGATCTCGGCGATGTCGAGCAGGCGACCCCAGACCGGCGAGATGCGCTTGCCGGCGACGGTCAGACCGTAGATCAGGCTGATCACCGCGGCGAGCACCAGCCCGCCCAGGATCAGGCCGAGCCGGACCGGCAGCGACCCACCGGCGAAGGTGGTAGCGGCCGCCAGGCCCAGACCCACGGTGCCGGCCAGCAGCACAGGGGTGCGCTGGGCCCGGCCCAGGAGGGGGCGGGCCCGCAGCAGCGCCAGCAGGGCCAGCACCAGGCAGAGCAGCACCGCGGGCAGGCGCCCGTCCAGGGCCAGTACGAGTTGCGCGCCCAGCACCAGCAGCGAGACGGTCCACAGCAGACCGGTGAGGAACTGGTCGGCGCGCTCACTCTGCTGGAGCACCTGCCGGCCGTCCACCGACTCGCTGTCGGTCTTCAGGTCCTCCGGACCGGTCGGGATCGACGGCACCGGCAGCCGGGCCAGCCGGTAGGCCATCATCGGCAGCGCCGGCACCACGCCGAACGCGACAGCCGCGACCACCGCTGCGGAGGCTGCCGCGTCGAGGCCCAGGGCCAGGCAGAGCACCGCGCCCAGGCCGGTAGCGGCGGCGACCCCGATCGCGGCGAAGAAGAGGGGGTACCGGTCGCCGACCGCCAGCACTGCCACCGCGCCGGCCACCACCGCGGCGGTCGCCGCGAGCAGGACATGCGGACTGGCCAGGTTGGTCAGCGATCGATCGCCGGCGAGCAGTAGCAGGCCGCCGGTGGCCGCGTGCACCAGGCCGACCAGGGCCAGCACCGCGCCGATGCCGCTGTCGCCGGCGGCCCTGGACAGCACCGCTGCGCCCACCAGCAGCGCCACAGCGACCAGCAGCGCGGCCAGCGCGCCGGGCAGGTGCGGCGGACCGGCGAAGAGGGCGGCCAGCGCGCCGGCGCCGAACGCCGCCGCCGCGAAGACCACAGCGAAGGAGCGGGTCGCTCCGACCTGCCAGGCGCCGGGGCGCTGGTTGGTAGCGGTGGCGACCGCGTCCACCACGTCGTCGAAGACGATCTCCGGTGCGGCGTCGGACCGGGGGTTGAAGTAGAGCACCTCGCCGTCGCGGACGCTGAGCTGCGCCGCGGTACGACCACCGTCGAGCGGCGCACCGCCCAACCGGGACAGTGCCCAGCCGCCGTGCCGCGCGCCCTCGTCGGCCATGTCCTCACCGGCGTAGCGCAGCAGGGTGGGGAGCAGGTCGGCCATCGGCACGTCCGATGGCAGCGCCAGATCCATCCGGGTACGTGGAGCCACGATGGTGATCCGGCTCAGACCACCGGTCGCCGTCTTCGTCGCCACAGTGGCCTCCAGGTGTGCGTCTGTGATCGGCTGGCTGTGATGCTGCGGTCCGGGTCCACCGCGCACACGGCAGATTACCTACGATGACGGCACGTACGATGCCCACCCGCGGGCGGTGTTCCACGGGCCGCACGTCATCACTGCCGCTTCTGGGGAGGAGACAGCCGTGAGCACTGTGGTGTTCCGCCGGCTCCCGCGTCAGCCGGGGCCGGCCCTACCGCGCGGCGAGGTGCTGCTGGAGTCGCCTCCCGAGTTGCCGGAGCCGACGCCCCGCGGGATGGGGCAGCTGCTCATGATCCTGCCGATGTTCTGCGGGGTCGGCGCCATGGCGTTCCTCTACGCCGGCAAGGGCGGCGGCATGATGACCTACGTCGCCGGTGGTCTGTTCGGTGTCTCGATGCTCGGCATGGCGATCGGCTCGCTGGCCAACAGCGGCGGCAAGGACAAGGCAGAGCTGAACGCCGATCGCCGCGACTACATGCGCTACCTGGCGCAGATGCGCAAGCGCACCCGGCGCGCCGCCGAGCAGCAGCGGGCCGCGATGGCCTGGCGGCACCCGGAGCCCGACGCGCTCTGGTCGCTCGCCGCGTCCCGGCGACTCTGGGAGCGGCGGGTCACCGAGGACGACTTCGGAGAGACCCGGATCGCCCTCGGCCCGCAGCGGCTAGCTGTGGAGATCGTTCCGCCGGAGACGAAGCCGGTGGAGGACCTGGAGCCGATGAGCGCCATCGCGCTTCGCCGGTTCGTCCGGGCACACTCCACGGTGCCCGACCTGCCGACGGCGTTGTCGGTGCGCGCGTTCAGCCGGGTGGTGCTGCGCGGCGACCGCGAGCCGGTGCTCGACCTGACCCGGGCGGCGCTGGGGCAGCTGGCCACCTTCCACGCACCGGATGACCTGGTGATCGCGGTGGTCGCCGCACCCGACCGGCAGTCGTCCTGGGGCTGGGTGAAGTGGCTGCCACACGCTCACCACAGCGGTCGTACGGACGCCGCCGGCGCGCGCCGGCTGGTCTTCGCCAGCCTGGCCGAGGCCGAGGCGTCGCTCGCCGCCGAGATGGGCGGGCGGCCGCGGTTCGCGCCGGAGGCCAAGCCGCTGACCACCGCCCCGCACCTGGTAGTGGTGATCGACGGCGGGGAGATCTCACCGACCTGCCAGCTGGTCGGCCCGGGGCTGCTCGGGGCCACAGTGATCGACCTCTCCGGCACGGTGCCGCGTGACGCCGGCCGTTGGCTGCTCTGCCTCGACGTGGGTGACGGAAGCTCACTCGACCTGGTCCGCGGCAGCTCGTCGTCGACGCTGGGTCGGCCCGACCGGCTCAGCGCGGAGGCCGCCGAGGGGCTGGCCCGACAGATCGCCCCCTTCCGGCTCTCCCAGCAGCAGACCGGCGGCGACGAGCCGCTGGCCCGCAGCACGGAGCTTCCGGACCTGCTCGGCGTCGGTGACGCCGCGTCGGTGGACGTGCAGAACACCTGGCGCCCGCGTGGGCACCGGGACCGGCTGCGCATCCCGCTCGGTGTCGGCCCGGACGGCAACGTGGTCGAGCTCGACTTCAAGGAGTCGGCGCACGAGGGCATGGGCCCGCACGGCCTGGTGATCGGCGCGACCGGTTCCGGCAAGAGCGAGCTGCTGCGTACCGTTGTGGCCGCGTTGGCGGTGACCCACTCGTCGGAGGAACTGAACTTCGTCCTGGTCGACTTCAAGGGCGGCGCCACCTTCGCCTCGCTCGAGGCGCTTCCGCACACCAGCGCGGTGATCACCAACCTGGCCGACGAGCTGCCGTTGGTCGACCGGATGCGCGACGCGCTCGCCGGCGAGATGGTGCGCCGGCAGGAGCTGCTGCGGGCGGCCGGCAACTACGTCTCCCGCTTCGAGTACGAGAAGGCGCGCTCGGCCGGTGAGCCGCTGGCGCCGATGCCCAGCTTGTTGATCATCTGCGACGAGTTCAGCGAGCTGCTCGCCGCCAAACCGGACTTCATCGACCTGTTCGTGATGATCGGCCGGTTGGGTCGGTCCCTCGGCGTGCACCTGCTGCTGGCCAGTCAGCGCCTCGAGGAGGGCAAGCTGCGGGGCCTCGACACGCACCTGTCGTACCGGATCGGTCTGCGGACGTTCTCCGCCGTGGAGAGCCGGATCGTGCTCGGCGTTCCGGACGCGTACGAGCTGCCGAACGCGCCGGGCCACGGCTACCTGAAGACGGACACCAGCACCATGCTGCGGTTCCGGGCCGCGTACGTGTCGGGGGCGTACCGGGCGCCGGGGCAGCAGGCCTCCGCCTCGCAGGCGTTGGTGCAGCGGCGGATCGTGCCCTACGGTCTCGACTTCGTCCCGGTGCAGGTCCCGCAGGTGCCGGTGGCCACCGCCCCGGAGCCTGAGCAGCCGGCCGACGGCAAGGCCGTGGCGATGCTCGACGTGCTGATCGACCAGCTCAAGGGTCGAGGCCGGCCGGCGCACCAGGTGTGGCTGCCGCCGCTTGCCGACCCGCCGGGCCTGGGTGAGCTGCTCGGCCCGCTGGCGGTCGACCCGACCTACGGGCTGTGCACCGCGTCATGGCCCGGGCGCGGGCGACTGACAGTGCCGGTCGGCGTGGTGGACCGCCCCTACGAGCAGCGCCGGGACCCGATGATGGTCGAGCTGGCCGGGGCCGGCGGCAACGTGGTCATCGTCGGTCGGTCGATGAGTGGCAAGAGCACGATGCTGCGTACGCTGCTCGCCTCGCTGGCGCTCACGCACACGCCGCGGGAGGTGCAGTTCTTCTGCCTGGACTTCGGCGGGGGCGCGCTGCGCAGCATGGAGCGGTTGCCGCACCTGGCCGGGGTGGCCGGTCGGCGCGACGTCGAGGCGGTCCGCCGGACGGTGGCCGAGGTGGTCGCCATCCTGGACGAGCGGGAGGCTCGTTTCGCCCAGCACGGCATCGACTCGGTGGCGAGCTACCGCCGTCGCCGTGCCGCTGGTGAGTTCGCGGACGACCCGTTCGGCGACGTGTTCCTGGTGGTGGACGGGTGGAACACCCTGCGCCAGGAGTACGAGGAGCTGGAGCAGACCATCACCACGTTGGCCAACCGGGGCCTGGGCTTCGGGGTGCACGTGGTGCTCACCGCCGTACGGTGGGCGGAGATCCGGATCAACATGCGGGATCTGCTCGGCACCAAGTTGGAGCTGCGCCTCGGCGACGCGTCGGAGTCCGAGATCGACCGCCGCGCGGCGAACAACGTGCCGGAGAAGTCGCCCGGTCGCGGCCTGACCAGGGACAAGCTGCACTTCCTCACGGCCATCTCGCGGATCGACGGTCGGCGCGACATCGACGACCTGAGCGAGGCCTCGCTGTCCCTGGCCGGGCACGTGGCGGCGAACTGGCCGGGTCGCCCGGCGCCGAAGGTGCGCCTGCTGCCGCGCCGGCTGCCGGTGGCGGAGCTGGCCCGGATCATCGACCGCTCGGCACCCGGGCTTCCGATCGGTGTCAACGAGTCGGCACTCGCGCCGGTCTACCTGGACCTGGCCAACGAGCCGCACCTGACGGTCTTCGGCGATGCGGAGTGCGGCAAGACCAACCTGCTGCGCCTGCTCGCCCGGGGGATCACCGAGCGGTACACGCCGGCGCAGGCCCGGCTGGTGATCGCTGACTACCGGCGTGGCCTGCTGGGGGCGGTGGAGGGTGACCACCTGCTCGACTACGCCCCGTCGAACCAGGCGTTCGCCCAGGGGCTCGGGTCGATCCGCAGCGCGCTCTCCAACCGGCTGCCCGGCCCGGACGTGACCACGGCCCAGCTGCGTGATCGGAGCTGGTGGAAGGGTCCGGATCTGTACATCCTGGTGGACGACTACGACCTGGTGGCCTCCGGCGGCAGCAATCCGCTGAGCGCTCTCCAGGAGTTGTTGCCGCAGGCCCGCGACATCGGTCTGCACCTGATCGTCACGCGCCGGGTCGGTGGTGTGTCCAGGGCGCTCTACGAGCCGGTGCTGCAACGGCTGCGCGAATTGGACTCGCCGGGCCTGCTGATGTCCGGCAACCGGGAGGAGGGCGCGGTCTTCGGCACGTTGCGGCCGAGCCCGCAACCGCCCGGCCGGGGCACCCTGGTGCGCCGTCGCGATGGCCAGCAGCTGATTCAGACCGCCTGGTCCGAGCCGACCTGAGCACTGTCGGTCGTTCGGTAGGGGGTGGTGGGCCGTTCCGGTCCGATTCACCACCATCCATTGAACGTCACCGGTCAGGGCTGCGAGGGCTGGACACGTTCCGCTACGGTCTTCACAGGAGTGTCCGTCGGTGGGGTGTTGCTGCCTTGCCGCGGGGGAGGGTGCGGCGAAGCCGCCACCACAACAGACGGAAGGGTGTGAAGCATGGCGTTCGAGGTCGAAGCTGCGACTCTGCATACCGCCGCGAGTGACGTGCGGTCCACGCGCAGCGAGGTCGACGGCGAGCTGAAGAAGCTGTGGAACGTGGTCGACGATCTGGCCATCGCGTGGAAGGGCCAGGCGTCCACGGGCTTCCAGTCGCTGATGACGCGCTGGAACGAGGACACCGTCAAACTGCTGACGGCGATGGACAGCATCGCTGACCTGCTCGACAAGTCGGGTACGACGCACCAGGTCAACGACGAAGAGCAGCAGCAGATGCTGGACAAGTTCCACTCTGCTCTCAACCCGTGATCCGTAGCCGGCAGAGGAGGAAATCGTGACGATCAAAGTTGACTATGCGGTCCTCGAGAGCAGCAACCAGCAGATGCAGGCCATCTCGAAGACCCTCGAGGAAAAGCTTGACACGCTGCGGTCGATGCTGACCAAGCTGCACTGGGACGGCGAGGACCGGGTTGCCTACGAGCAGCACCAGGCGAAGTGGGACGCGGCGGTTCGGGACATCAACCGGATCCTGAACGAGATCGGCGGTGCCGTGGGCATCGCCCGCGAAAACTACCTCACCACGGAGATGAGCAACTCCAAGGTGTGGAGCTGAGGGATTCGCACGAGCGGCTCCGGTCCGGTTCGCCGGCCCGGAGCCGCTCTGTGTGTGGCGTAGGCGTCGGGCTGCGGTGCAACGCTCAGCCAGCAGTTGGTGCGTCGGTGCGTCGGCCGGGGCGCCAGTCGCGTCGGCGGCCCAGGGCCATGATCGGTCGCGCGACCAGCAGCAGCGCGGCGAGTAGCCCGCCGATGACCGCCGCCCAGATCGCGGTGGGGCGCTGCCAGCTCAGCGGGTCGTCCCGCACGGCGGGTGCCGGGAGCGCGCCGGCGGGCGGGTTCGCCCGGGTGCCGAGCAGGCTCGACACCGCTCGGTACGGGTTGATCATCCCGTACCCGATGTCGGCATTCTGACCCTCGGGTGGGTTGTCCGCGGTGCGTTTCAGCCGATCCGCGACCTGCTGCGGGTCGAGACTCGGGTAGGCCGCCCGGACCAGCGCGGCCACTCCCGACACGTACGCGGCCGCGTAGCTGGTGCCGCCCTCCGGCACGGTGCGGTAGCCGGTGTTTCCGGGCGCCGGCCCGACGATGTTCATCCCTGGTGCGGCGATGTCGACATAGTCGCCACTGATCGAGGTGCCGACGTGGCCGCCCTGCTCGTCCACCCCGCCGACTGCGATCACCCCGGGGTACGCGGCCGGGTAACCCGGCAGGTTCTGCGAATCTTCCGACCGGTTGCCCGCGGCGGCGACCAGCACCACCCCTCTGGCCAGCGCGCGCTCGACGGCCGCCGTCAGTTCGGGGCGGGGAATTGTGGTCAGGGACAGGTTGATCACGTCGGCGCCCTGCGCGACCGCCCAGTCGATGGCTGCCGCGATCTGCGCGGGGAGCTGCGGGTTGTTGACCGCCCCGAGCTGCGGCAGAACCCGGATCGGCAGGATGCGGGCGGCCGGGGCGATGCCGCTGAAGGGGACGACAGTGCCCTCCCGGCCCGCGATGATGCCGGCGATCAGCGTGCCGTGCCCGGCCTCGTCGCACTGGCCCTGCCGGGCTGGCAGGCCGTTGAAGTCGCGACCCTCGAGCACCTGCCCCTTGAGGAGTGGGTGGGCGGCGGAGACTCCGGAGTCGATCACGGCCACCGTGATCCCGGCGCCCCGGGACAGCGGCCAGGCCGAGGACGGCTCCAACCGGCGGAGCGCCCACGGCATCTGGGTCAGGCTGTCGGTGCCGGTGGGACCGCAGAGGGGCGGGGCGGCGGTCGCGGGGGAGGGCGCCACCAGGCCGGCGCCGAGCAGGACCGCCAGCGTTCCACTGAGGACGCCGCGAAGGGCACGGCGGGACGGGGTCGCGCTCAACGGAGGGCATTCGCGCACCCGCAAAGGTTACCGCCGTGACCGTCGGTCAGCGGCCCCCGGTGACCAGGGTCAGGCCTGGAGCCGTGCCTTCGCGGCGGGATCGTCGGCGAACAACGCGAGCAGATCGCCGACCTGCCGGTCGGCCTCGGCGGGATGCCGGAACCGGCCGGCCGGGTTGAGGGTGTACTCGTTGCGCCGCCCGACCCGGGTGCGGTGCAGGTAACCGCCCGCCTCCAGGTCGGCGACGATCGCCTGCGCGGCCCGTTCGGTCACCCCGACCTCGGCCGCGACGTCGCGCAGTCGGGCGGTCGGATCGCGGGCGATGGCCAGCAGGACGTGCCCGTGATTGGTGAGGAACGTCCAGTTCCGCCCGCCACCGGTGTCGTCCGTCACCGTGCTCGCCATCGTGCGACCGCCTTTCCAGGGGGTGGCCGGAGTCAACGTATGAAATCTAAATCACGCATACCTTGACGCATCTTACGGTGCGTGTGACGGTGGAGCACGAGCCAGCGCCTGCCTGCACGGCCGGCGAAGAGCCGGCTTGACCAGGTCAGATGCGTCGAGACGAGGTGCGGGATGAGTCATACCGGGAGCTCTGGCGGTCAGCCGGGTCCGCAGCGGACCACCGACCGGGCCACCGCCCTCAACGAGCCGACCCGGGCGTACGCCGAGCTGGTCGCCGGCAACCGGCGCTTCGTCGACGGCGCACCACGCCACCCCAACCAGGACGCCGGGCACCGGGCCGCCGTGGCCGACGGGCAACATCCGTTCGCGGTGATCGTCGGCTGCTCCGACTCACGGCTGGCCGCCGAGATCATCTTCGACCGGGGTCTGGGCGACCTGTTCGTGGTTCGCACCGCCGGGCACACCGCCGGTCCTGAGGTGCTCGGCAGCGTCGAGTACGCGGTGACAGTTCTCGGCACCCCGCTGGTGGTGGTGCTCGGCCACGACTCGTGCGGTGCGGTGCAGGCCGCCCGGGAGTCCGCCGCGACCGGTACCGCACCGAGTGGCCATCTGCGCGCCGTGGTCGACGCCGTGCTGCCCAGCCTGCATCGGGCCGAGGCCGAGGGCGTGGACGACATCGACGGCATTGTCGACATCCACATCGCCCAGACCGTCGAGACGTTGCTCGGGCAGTCCCCGGTGCTGGCCGACGAGGTGGCGCGGGGGCGGTGCGCGGTGGTCGGGGTGTCCTACCGACTCGCTGCCGGAGCGGTGCGCCCGGTGGCCGCCGTGCCCGCTGGCTTCGCGACGTTGGGGACCCCGGCCGGATCCACCGAGTCGACCGACCCGGCCGCTGCTGCCACCGTCTGACGCGACGAGGGCCGCTCCGCGCCACGCGGAACGGCCCTCGACGGGATCGTGCAGGTCAGAGCAGCGACATGTGAACGTGGTCGGTGTGGTTCGACGGCCCGCTGTACGAACTCCAGCCGGTGGCCGGGAACCAGATCTGCCGGTTCCAGATCACGTAGTAGATGCCGAGCCGGTCTGCGTTACGGATGAGGAACGCGGCGACGTTGTTGCCGTACGTCCGGGTGTCGTTGTTGTGCCACGGGGCGAACCCGCTCTTCTGTAGCGACCAGTCGCAGGCGCGGCCCTTCGGGTGCTCCCACGGCCCGCCGGGGCGGTAGCAGCCGACGAACCGGTTGAAGCCGGCCGCCTTGACCTCCTTGTACGCGTGCAGCGTGCGCGGTGTGATGCAGCCGGACGTGGTGGGGTCGTTCTCGCTGCACGACTGGGCCTTCCAGTCACCGTCGGCCGTGCGACCCGGGCCGATCTTCGCGACCTTGGAGGTGGCATCCACCAGGCCGCCGGTGAAGCCCTTGCCGCCGACGAGGGAGAGCGCCTTGTCTGCCTCGCTCTTGCGCTTCGCCATCAGGGCGGTCTGCTTCTGCTGCTCGCGGACCTCGGTGTCGAGGGCCAGCTTGGCCTGCTCGGCGCGGGCCTTCACCTCGTTGACCTCGGAGAGCTTCTTCTCGTTGACCATGTTCATCTCGTCGAGCATCCCGGCGCGCTGGACGAACGAGTCGGGCGCTTCGCTCTCCAGCAGCATCGCGACCGCGCCGATCCGGCCGGTCCGGTACGCCTGGGCGGCGATCTGCCCGACCTGCGGGGCCAACGCGTCCAGGTCGGCCTTGGCCCGGTTGACCTCCGCGGCCAACTCGCCCTGCCGCTTCTTGGACTTGTCCAGCTTGGACTTTGCGGCGGAGTAGTCGCGGTTGGCCTGCTCGATGACGTCGTTGAGCAGCTTGGGCTCGCCGTCCTCCTCGTGCCCCGAGGGTGTGGGGGTCGTCGGGGCGGCGTGCGCTGGGAGCGGCCCGGCGAGCACTGTCAGTGCGGCGATCACGGCCACCACGGGTGTCAACCAGCGGCGTAGGGGTGCCGTCACAATGTTCCCTTCCGTCGACCGCCGACCGGGTTAGCTGACGGGTTCGGGGCGGAAGTGGCCCCTACCGCTGACGCGGATTCACCCCAGGTACCTGGGTCCCCGGCTCGCCGGTTGGCGATTGGGCGGTGGCACCGCAGGCGCCGCTTCGCGCCTTCATCGGTCACCGGCAGCGAGGTTACCCGAGAGTCGACCAGGTGAGCTACGGCTGGATGCCGACCAAAAGCGTCATTTCGCCATAGCGTTGAGTGACCAGTGACGCGGTTCTCAGGGTGGATGCCCGATCTGGTCACGCTGAGGAGTGTCACCATGCCGTATCCGTGCTCCTGTTCGACTCCGGCCACCGGTCGGTGGCCTCGGATGGGGGTGTGGCCCGCTTCTGGCCCGGCTCGTCGGTGCCGGCCGTTCGCGGTGAGATGAGTGCGGCCAGTGCCTCGCTGCGGTCCGGCTGGGGCCGGGACGCCGGAGCGTCGGTGGACGCCGTGGCAGCGCTACGCCCGGCGGCGGTCACCACCGCGGCCAGCCCGGTGGTCAGCGGCACTGCGGCGATCAGGCCGAGGGTGGCGACCGCGCTGCGGACGATCTCCTGCGCGAGGAACTCACTGGTGAGGATCTGCCCGATCGGCCGCGCGTCGGCGGTGAGCAGGAGCAGCAGGGGCAGTGACGCGCCCGCGTACGCCAGCACGATGGTGTTGACAGTGGACGCGATGTGCGCGCGGCCGACCCGGGTGGCCGCCCGGTACAGCTGCAACCGGGTCAGCCCGGGGTTGGCGTTCGCCAGTTCGGTGACGGTTGCCGCCTGGGTGACCGTCACGTCGTCGAGCACCCCGAGCGAGCCGATGATGATCCCGGCGAGCAGCAGACCGTGCAGGTCCACGTCGCCCTGGAACATCGACAGGGTGGTGGCGTCCTCGCTGCCGAAGCCGGTGAGGTGGGTCGCGGCCGTGGCGATGGTGGCGAGCACGCCGGTCAGCACCAGGCTGCCCAGGGTGCCGAGCACCGCGACCGAGGTCTGTGCGGTGACCCCGTGGGTCAGATAGAGCACCACGAACATGATCAGGGCCGCGCCGACCACCGCCACCAGCAGCGGTGACCCGCCGGCGCTGATGCCCGGAAGCACGAAGGTGAGCAGGATGGCGAAGCTGGCGGCCAGCCCGGCGAGCGCGGCCAGACCTCGCCACCGACCGAACGCGACGATCGCGGCCGCGAAGATCACCGCCAGCCACACCATCGGGGTGCCGCGTTGGTGCTCGGCGATGTTCCAGTTGCTGGTGGTGGGATCGGTCGGGTCGGCCAGTTCGACCAGGATGACCTCGTCGCCGACCTCGACCCGGGGTGCGCCGGGCCCGTCGGGCACCGGCGTCCGTACCTGCTGGCCGGCGGTCGGCCCGTCGTCCACCAGGACGTCGACAGTGCCGCACCGCCCGTCGCCGACTCTCGGTGTGCCCTCGGGGGCCGACGGCACCGGCGGGCACGGCTCGCTCACCACCCGGGTGACCGTCCCCGGGTAGCGCGGCACGTCCGCACCACCATCGGTCTGCGGTGACCCGCCGCGCGGCCAGAGCAGCACCGCGGCCAGCACTGTGGCGACGAAGAGGGGTACCACAGTCACGACGAGGATCCGTCGCACCCGTGGTGGGGCGGACGGAGCGGGGTGACTGTGGTCGGCGGCCAAGGCGGGACTCCCAACGATCCGGTGCGGGATACGGGTCAGCGGGCCGGGCGGTTCACCGTTGCGGTGGAAACGCCGCGGACGGCGGGCGCGGATCGCTGCCTGACGACCGCCTGATCACGGACGGTCAGTGCTCGGCCCGGTCGGCCGGGGGCGACGCCACGAGGTGGCGGCGCCGGTGCCCGACTGTGCAGCAGCATGTGGAGAGCCATCGTGGGAGATGTTAGCCAGCCCTCCTGGGGGTTGCAGGTCGTGGCGGAGTGTCGGGCGGCCGAACCGCCCGCGCGGCGGGCCCCGGGGCGGCATGTTGGAGCCATGCCCGCTGCGTCACCGCCCGACGCCGCGCCGGACTGAGTGCGGTCAGCCGCGCTTCATGAGCCGGCCGACCGCCGCCATCATCTCGGTGGCCATCTCGTCGGCCCGGCCCTCGGCGGCGCCCTCGTGCATGCAGTGCCGGGCGTGCCCGTCGAGCAGCCCGAGGGCCACCTTGTCGAGGGCGGCCTGGATGGCGGAGATCTGGGTGAGCACGTCGATGCAGTAGCGGTCGTCGTCGACCATCTTCTCGATGCCCCGAACCTGCCCCTCGACGCGGCGGAGCCGCGCGAGCAGCTGGTCCTTGCTGGCGGTGTATCCGCGGATCGGGGTGGGTGCGGTCATGTCGACCAGGATAGCCTACCCCCTGGGGGTATGGTACGGTCGTGTTCTGTCGAGATACCCCCACCGGGTACCGGTACCGCAAAGGAGACGATCCAATGGTCGACACGACGTACCAGGTGCAGGGCATGACCTGCGGGCACTGCGTCAGCGCGGTGAGCGCCGAGGTCGGCGCCATCGCGGGGGTGCGCGACGTCCAGGTCGACCTCGCGGCCGGCCGGGTCACGGTCAGCAGCGATCAGCCGCTGGACACCGCTGTTGTCCGGGCCGCCGTCGACGAGGCCGGCTACGACCTCGTCGACGCGTGATCGGGGGGGGTCGGCGTGCGTACCGTGACGAGACTGGCCGGGTTCGCCGTGGGCCTCGCGGCGGTGTTCGGCACGACGTACGGGATCGGCCGGGTCGTCGACCGCACCCCGGTGGTCGAGAGCCGGCACGACGGCGACGCCGCCCGTGCGACGGGCGAGCACGACGAGACGGCCGCCCGGCTCCCCGGCGGCCTGCTCGTCTCCGACCGGGGCTACACCCTCGAACCGCTCGACGCCCCTGCCGGCGAGTTCGCCTTCCGGATCGCCGGACCGGACGGCCAACCGGTCACCCGGTACGACGTGGCGCACGACAAGCAGATGCACCTGATCGTCGCCCGACGGGACCTCTCCGGCTTCCGCCACGTTCACCCCGAGCTCGCCCCGGACGGCACCTGGCGGGTCGACACCCCGCTGACCGGTCCCGGGCAGTGGCGGGCGTTCGCCGACTTCGCCCCGACCGGGGGCGAGCCGCTGACCCTCGGCGTGGACGTGACAGTCCCCGGCGAGCTGACCGAACGGCCGTTGCCCGCGCCGGCGACCAGCACCACCGTCGACGGCTACACGGTCACCCTGACCGGTGTGCCGCAGCCCGGCCGCACGTCGTCGCTGACCCTGACCGTCAGCCGGGACGGTCAGCCGGTCACCGACCTGGAGCCCTACCTGGGCGCCTACGGGCACCTGGTGGCACTGCGCCGGGGCGACCTGGCCTACCTGCACGTGCACCCGGACGGGACGCCTGGCGATGGGCGCACCCGGCCCGGTCCGGCCGTCACCTTCCTCGCCGAGGTGCCCTCGGCCGGCAGCTACCGCCTCTACCTCGACTTCCAACACGGCGGGCGGGTGCACACCGCCGAGTTCACAGTGGTCGCGGGCGCTGCCCCGACCGGAGACGCCCCCACCCCGAGCGGACCCGCACCGACCGGCGGGGCCGACCACGGCACCCCCGGGCACGGACACAACTGACGGGACCAGACGATGACCACCACCAGCAGACCGCTGCCCGAGGCGCCGAACCGGATCGAACTGGCGATCGGCGGGATGACCTGCGCCGCGTGCGCCGCCCGGATCGAGAAGAAGCTCAACCGGATGGACGGGGTGAGCGCCACCGTCAACTACGCCACCGAGAAGGCGACCGTCCGGTACGCCGACGGCGTGACGCCGGACGATTTGATCGGAACGGTGCAGAAGACCGGCTACACAGCAGCGTTGCCGGCCCCGCCCAGCGCGGAACCTCCGGTGGACCCGTTGCGGGGGCCGCGTACCCGGCTCTGGGTGTCGGTGGCCCTGAGCGTGCCGGTGGTCCTGCTGGCCATGGTCCCGGCCTGGCAGTTCGACTACTGGCAGTGGCTGTCGCTGACCCTTGCCGCCCCTGTGGTGGTCTGGGGCGGGCTGCCGTTCCACCTCGCCGCATGGACCAACCTGCGGCACGGCGCGGCCACCATGGACACGCTGGTGTCGCTCGGCACCCTGGCCGCGTTCGGCTGGTCGCTCTGGGCGCTCTTCCTCGGTGACGCGGGGATGCCCGGGATGACGCACCCGTTCCGCTTCGACATCACCCGGACCGACGGCGCCGGCAACATCTACCTGGAGGCGGCCGCCGGGGTCACCGTGTTCATCCTGGCCGGCCGCTACTTCGAGGCCCGGTCCAAGCGGACCGCCGGCGCCGCCCTGCGCGCCCTGCTCGACCTCGGCGCCAAGGACGTGGCGGTGCTGCGCGACGGCGTGGAGACCCTGATCCCCGTGGACCGGCTCGCCGTCGGTGACCGGTTCGTGGTCCGCCCCGGGGAGAAGATCGCCACCGACGGGGTGGTCGACGAGGGCACCTCCGCTGTCGATGCCAGCATGCTCACCGGTGAGTCGGTGCCGGTCGAGGTCGCCCCGGGTGACGGCGTGGTCGGCGCCACGATCAACGCGGGTGGTCGGCTGATCGTTACGGCCACCCGGGTCGGCGCGGACACCCAGCTCGCCCGGATGGCCGACCTGGTGGAGCAGGCGCAGAGCGGCAAGGCGGCCGTACAGCGGCTGGCGGACCGGATCTCCGGGGTCTTCGTGCCGATCGTCATCACCCTCGCCGTCGGCACGCTCGGCTGGTGGCTCGGCACCGGGGCCGGCCCGACCGCCGCGTTCACCGCCGCCGTGGCCGTGCTGATCATCGCCTGTCCGTGTGCGCTCGGCCTGGCCACCCCGACCGCGCTGCTGGTCGGCACCGGTCGGGGTGCCCAGCTCGGCGTGCTGATCAAGGGCCCGGAGGTGCTGGAGTCGACCCGTCGGGTGGACACCGTGGTGCTCGACAAGACCGGCACCGTGACGACCGGCCGGATGACGCTGGTGGACGTGGTGCCGGCGAGCGGTATGGACCGGGCCGAGCTGCTCCGGCTCGCCGGGGCGGTGGAGGCCGCCTCCGAGCACCCGATCGCCCGTGCGGTCGCCGCCGCTGCCACCGACGCGGGCGCGCTGCCGCCGGTGACCGCCTTCGACAACCTCGAAGGGCTCGGGGTGACCGGCACTGTCGACGGGCATGCCGTGCTGGTCGGGCGGGTCCGGCTGCTGCGCGAGCACGAGATGGACGTACCGCCGGAGGTCGAGTGGGCAGTGCGCGACGCGGAGGCCGCCGGCGCTACGGCGATCGTCGCCGGCTGGGACGGACGGGCCCGCGGCGTGCTCACTGTCGCCGACGTGGTCCGGCCGACCAGCCGGGCGGCGGTGGCCCGGCTTCGCGGGCTGGGGCTGACCCCGGTCCTGCTGACCGGGGACAACACCACCGTGGCCCGCGCGGTCGCCGCCGAGGTGGGTGTCGACGAGGTGATCGCCGAGGTGCTGCCGGCCGGGAAGGTCGAAGTGATCAAGCGACTCCAGGCCGAGGGGCGGTCGGTGGCGATGGTCGGTGACGGGGTCAACGACGCCCCGGCGCTGGCCCAGGCCGACCTGGGGTTGGCGATGGGTACCGGCACCGACGTGGCGATCGAGGCGGCCGACCTCACCCTCGTCCGGGGCGACCTGGACGCCGCGGTGGACGCCATCCGGCTGTCCCGACGCACGCTCGGCATCATCCGGGGCAACCTGTTCTGGGCGTTCGGCTACAACGTGGCGGCCCTGCCGTTGGCCGCCGCCGGGCTGCTCAACCCGATGATCGCCGGCGCCACGATGGCGCTGTCCTCGGTCTTCGTGGTGGCCAACAGCCTGCGCCTGCGTCGCTTTCGTCCGGCCGCCGCCAATCTGTGACGACGGTAATGGTTGGGCCGGTGACGACGGGGGTACCTCTGTGGTTGTAGCGACGCTTGCAATGGAGGTTGGCAATGGGATTCGACGACAAGATCAACAACGCCACCGAGGACGCGGCCGGCAAGCTGAAGGAAGGCGCCGGTCGGGTCACCGACAACGAGCAGCTGGAGGCGGAGGGTCGCGCTGACCAGTCCACCTCCAAGCTCAAGCAGGCGGGCGAGAAGATCAAGGACGCCTTCAAGAGCTGACGTACGACGTACCCGCACGCCGGGCCGGTGATCATCACCGGCCCGGCGTGCTGTGTGTCCGGCCTCTCTCGCCGACCCTGAGATCCCCCTGATTCCGCTTTCCGTCCGCCCCGCAGCACGACGACACCTGCTAACTTTCCTTGGCATGTGCAAGGGCTGGTTATGAGCACCGCTTCGCCGCCGACCGGCGACGACCTGGTCCGGGTGCTGGCCACCCTGGCCAACCCGCACCGGCTGCGGGTCGTCGCCGCGCTGGCCCGCGAGCGTGCGTACGTCAGCGGGCTGGCCCGGCAACTGGGCATCAGCCGGGCGCTGTTGCAGGTCCACCTACGGAAGCTGGCGGCGGCCGGGCTGGTCACCGCCCGCCTGGAGTTGTCGGAGGACGGGAAGGCCATGAACTACTACGAGGTGGAGCCGTTCGTGCTCACACTCACCCCCGCGGTCATCGCGGCGGCGGTCGAGACGCTGACAGTGCCCGACTCGGGCGAGCAGCCGGGAGCGCAACGATGAGCGAGCACGACTGGACCGAGGTGGTCGGCGCGATCGGCATCTTCGCCTTCCTGATCAGCGTGGTCACGGTGACCGTCGTGCAGCTCGCCAAGACCCGGCGGGCCCGGTACGAGGCGGCCCGGGCGGACGACTACCGCCGGCTCGCCGAGACGGCCGCTCAGGCCCAGGCGGAGAACGCCCGACTGCTCGCGGCGGTGGACGGCCGGCTGGGCGGGATGGAGACCCGGATGACAACGCTCGAACGCGTCCTGCGCGAGGTCGACTGACCCGGCGGAGGGAAGAGGCCCCGGGCCGTCGAGCGGCTACTCGACGGCCCGGGTGGAAGCAGCATCACCTCGCCCAGTGGGCGAGTTTCACCGGCAACGCTCCTTCGAGGAGAGGACAACACCTCATGCTGCGCGTACGCAAATCCGCAGTCGGCTGGGCCGTCGCCCTGGCCCTGACAGCCGCCGGCCTGACCCCGGCGAGCCCGGCCGCCGCCCGACCACAGCCCGCCCCGACGATCGCCTGGCGGCCCTGCCTTACTGACACCAGCGCCGAGTGCGGCGCCCTGTCGCTGCCGGTGGACTGGGACCGACCCGGGGGTGAGCGCTTCGACCTGTCGCTGGCCCGCCGGGTCGCCAAGCCGGCCACCCGGGAAGGCGCGCTGGTCTTCGGCCCCGGCGGGCCGGGCGACAGCGGTGTCGACCGGGTGGTGAACGGCAGCTCCCGGTTCAGCGCCGACCTGCGGGCCCGGTTCGACATCGTCAGCTTCGACCCACGTGGCACCGGCGGCAGCCACCCGGTGGTCTGTTCCCGGGACCTGCTCGCCCGGCAACCGCAGCTGATCGCCGACCAGGCCCAGTTCGACGCCACGCTGGCCAACAACGCGCTGCTGCGCGCCGACTGCCGGGCCCGCACCGGGGCGCTCTACGACCACGTCGACACCACCAGCGCAGCCCGCGACCTGGACGCGGTCCGCGCCGCGCTCGGCGAGCGGCAGCTGACCTTCCACGGCAGCTCGTACGGCACAGTGCTCGGGCAGCGGTACGCCGAGCTGTACCCCGACCGGGTCCGGGCCATGGTGCTGGAGGCCACGATGGACCACAGCGTCGGCACCCGCGCCTTCCTCGACAGCCAGGCCGCCACAGCAGAGGGCGCGTTCGACGAGTTCGTCGCCTGGTGTGACCGGTCCACGGCCTGTGCCCTGCACGGTCGGGACTTCCGGGCGATCTGGGCCGGGCTGCACGCGCGGGCCGAGCGCGGTCTGCTGACCGACCCGAAGCGGCCCGGGGTGGTGCTGACCCCATTCGAATTGAGCCGGCTCACCCACAAGGAGTTCTACGACACCTGGCGGTGGCCGGGGCTGGCCGAGTGGCTGGGCAAGATGGATGCCCCCACCGCCATGCGGAGCGCCGGCCCATCGACCGGCGACGCCGTGGCTCCGTACCCCTTCGCGGTTTTCTGTCAGGACTGGAGCCTGCCGGTCCACGACTACCGGGAGTACGCCGGACATCTGCGCCGGGCGGCCCGGCTCGCGCCGGACCTGCGCTACCCGCCGGCACTGTTCGCGCTGGTCACCTGCCTGGGCACCCCGACGCCGGTCGCCAACCCGCAGCATCGGCTACGGGTCCACACCGACGTGCCGTTGCTACTCGCCGCCACAGTGCACGACCCGGCCACGGGCTACGACTGGGCGCGCAACGTGGCGCGACAGTTGGGCCGGCGCGGCGCGGTGCTCACCTACCAGGGGTGGGGGCACGGCAGCTACAGCAGCAGCCCGTGCATGCAACGAGCCGTCGACTCGTACCTGATCGACCAGGTGGTGCCCGCCCGCGGTGCCAGCTGCCCGGCCGTCGAACCCGAGGTGTGACGGCCGCTGCCGGCCGCCGGATCGCGCGGCGGTCGGCAGCGGTGTGCTCACTGGCGTCGGGTGGCGCGTACGACCACGTCGTGCAGCGGAGCCTCCCGGCCCGGCATCGTGCGGCGGTGCTCCTCGGCGGTGCTGATCTCCCAGGTGGTGCTGTCCAGGCCGGCGGTGATGTCCGCGAGGGTGACCGATGCCTCGTCCGGCGGATGGTGTCCGTGTCCGTGCACGTGTCCGTGCCCCGGCTCGGTGGCGTCCGAGGTGTGCAGATGCCCGACGATCAGGAGGGTGCCGCCGGGGGCCACCCACCCGGCGATGCGGTCGTAGAAGGCCAGCTGCGGCATCGCGGGGTGCGCGTAGTGCGTCGTGACCAGGTCGAACCGCATCTCGGGGGCCCAGGCCGTCAGGTCCGCCTCCACCCACCGCACGCGCTCGGAGACCCCGCTCTCCGTCGCGCGTTCGGCGGCCCGGGCGAGGGCGACGGGTGCGATGTCGACAGCGGTGACCTGCCAGCCGTGGGAGGCGAGCCAGATCGCCTCCGTGCCGGCGCCGCAGCCGGCGTCCAACGCCGAGCCCGGCACCAGAGCGTCGGTCTCCCGGGCCAGGTACGGGTGCGCGGGACTCGTGCTCATCGCACCCGGGCGGTCGTGGTGCGCCTGGTGCCAGTGCCGCTCCCAGTAGTCCTTGTCGAACTCGTGCTGCTCGGTCATCTGTCGTGCTCCTTCGCGGGTCGTCCACGACTGTGACCGGCGACCGGGAGATGCGCAAAGATTGTTGCCAAAATGGCAAGACGGCGTCGCTCACCCCTGCCCGGTCAGCCGGGCCGCCCGCACCTCCAGGTAGCGCTGCTCGGGCCGGCTCGTGGTGCCCCGCGCCGCCGCCAGGTACGCCTCCCGCGCCGCAGCGAACTCCCCGGCCAGCTCCAACAGGTGAGCCCGGACGGCTGCCAGCCGGTGGTGCCCGGCTGTGCGTTCGTCGGCGTCCAACGGCGTGAGCAGGGCGAGCCCGGCCCGGGGCCCGTCAACCATGGCCACCGCCGCCGCCTGATTGAGGGTGACCATCGGGTTCGGCGCGATCCGGGCCAGCAGTCGGTAGAGCGCGACGATCTGCCGCCAGTCCGTCTCCGCCGCCGTCGACGCCTCGGAGTGCACAGCGGCGATCGCCGCCTGGAGCTGGTACGGGCCGGGCGGCGACCAGGTCAACGCCTCGGTGATCAGCGCGACCCCCTCCGCGATGGCGGCGGCGTCCCACCGGGAACGGTCCTGCTCCGCCAGCGGCACCAGATCCCCGTCCGGCCCCACCCGGGCCGCCCGGTGCGCGTCGGTCAGCAGCATCAGCGCCAGCAGCCCGGCCACCTCGCCGTCGCCGGGCAGCAGCCCGCGCAGGATCCGAGCCAGCCGGATCGCCTCGCCGGTCAGCTCGGCCCGGCGCAGGTCCGGGCCACTGGACGCGGTGTAACCCTCATTGAAGATCAGATACAGCACCCGCAGCACAGTGCCCAGCCGCTCGCCCCGCTCGGCCGGCCCGGGCATGGTGAACCGGGCCCCGGCGGCCTCGATCCGCTGCTTGGCCCGCCGGATCCGTTGACTCATGGTCGCCTCGGGCACCAGGTGCGCCCGGGCGATCTGGGCGGTGCTGAGACCGCCGACCGCTCGCAGGGTGAGCGCCACCTGCGCCGAACCGGGCAGCGCCGGGTGGCAGCAGAGGAACAGCAGCGTGAGGGTGTCGTCCTCGGCCGCAACGGCGGGCTCCGCGTCCGCCGCCGGCGCCACCCCGGCGTACGCCGGCTCGCGCCGCGCCACCGCCACCTCGCGGTCCCGGCGCGCGCTCTCGCTACGCCACTCGTCGGTGAGCCGACGGGTGGCCACTGTGAACAACCAGGCGCGCGGATTGTCCGGTACGCCCTGGCCGGGCCACTGCGTGGCGGCGGCGAGCAGGGCCTCCTGGACCGCGTCCTCGCACCTGTCGAACTGTCCGTGCCGACGGACCAGCAGGCCGAGGACCTGCGGCGCGAACGTGCGCAGCAGATCCTCGACCGTCCGGTCCGCTGTCACATCTCCGTCCCGGCCTCGTCCATGATCGGGCGGACCTCCATCGCGCCGCCGTACCGGACGTCCGGCCAGCGGGCGGCGATCTCGGCGGCCCGCTGCGGGCTGTCGCAGTCGACGGCCAGGTAACCGGCGAACTGCTCCTTGCTCTCCATGAACGGGCCGTCGAGGACCTCGGGGCTGCCGTCCACGAGCCGGACCGTCAACGACTGCGACGGATTGGCCAACGCCTGGCCGCCGATCAGCTCGCCGGTCTCGGTCAGCTCCTTCATGATCTCGTCGACCTCACCGAACAGGGCGGTGCGCTCCTGCTCGCTCAGCTCCTCGGTGAAGCCGGGCCGGTTCCAGATCAGCAGCATGTACTTCACGGCGATGCTCCTCAAGGCTCTGGTCGCACCCCGACCGGGGCGCGGCTCACCGGAGGGTCGGAGCCGTTCCCCCGATCCCTACCGCGTACCGAAGAAAATCGCAGAAACGTCCGCCGGGGGCGGTCCCACGCCGAATGGTTCAGCGCGGATCGGGTCGGCCGCGCACCTGTCGGGGCTTGCGGGCGCCGCCGACGTCCAGCGAAGCCCGGTCGGCGGCCGAGGTGCCCGACGACCAGCCCTCGGCGTCGCGCACGCTGAGCCGGTGCCGGGTGACGCCGGGGAAGAGCGTGTCCAACCGCTCCCGGACCGCCTCGCCCCGCGCCGCGAGCACCGGCAACAGCCGTTCCGCACCGGCCGTCTCGGCCGCCGCCCGGTCCGCCGCTTCGGTCGCCGCCTCGGTGGCCGTCCGCAGCCGCTCGCCGATCCGCAGCGCGAACGCGTTGAGGAAGGACTCGTCCCAGACCTTCGTCCGCCGCCCCGACCCCGCCCGGCGCTCGGCACGCCCCCGCAGCATCGCCGCCGTGGCCTGGACCAGCAGCGACGTGTAGAGCAGCTCCACCGCCACCAGATCGGCCGGCCAGCCCAGCACTGTGGCGAAGCCGAGATCGTCGGACCAGACCGCCTCGCACCGGTTCGCCGCCGCCACCTCCTGCACCAGTAGCGCCTTCGCGCCCGCGTACGGGGTGTCGGTGCTCAGGCGCACGCCGCCGGGCAGGTCCCCGCGCTCCGAGCCGGCCGCCAGCAGCGCCTCGTCGATGCTGTGTCGGGCGATCAGCTCCTGGGCCTTCCCGGTCAGGGCCTCGGCCTCCGCCGGAAAGGTGGTCGACTCGGCCTTGGCCAGCAGCGCCCGTACCCGATCCAGCATCGGCGACCCGCTGCGACCCGTGCCCGCCGTGCGGGGCAGTGCCGCGCCGCTCGTGCCCGGCGGTGGGCGCAGCACCGCGATCGGTGGCAGGCTCTCCACCAGCGCGAGAGTGTCCACGGCCGCGCGGAGCGCGTCGGCCCGGTCCAGACCCTCCCGGCTGGCCCAGCCGGTCAACACGCTGCCGTCGGCACCGCCCTCGCTGGCCGCCAGCTCGCGTAGCTGGTCGTCCCACCAGGCCGGGACCGGCTCGGCCTGGTCGCGCCGCTGGGCGGCCATCGCGGCACGCACCAGGCGGGCCGCGCGGGCGTCGAGCCGTCGACTGGTGAGCCGGTCCACGTCGACCGGCTGCCAACCGCGCGGCCAGAGTTGGCCCAGGCCGCGGACCAGGCGACGCAGCAGAGCGGCGTCCACCGCCGTGGTGCCGTCCGCAGCGCCGGTGCCGACCATCAGTTGGTCCAGCTGCCGTTCGGCCTGCCGTACGTCAGTGTCGCGCACCGCCGCGAGCGCGTTGGCGACGAGTTCGTCCGCGTCCGGCACGGGCACCTCCTTCTCGGCATCTGGCTGTCGCTGCCCCTCCAGGCTCCATGATCATGCCGTCCGTGGCCCGGGAGTCACGAAACGGGGATGTGCCACCGGCCCATTGGGCCTTCCCGCCGCGTCGACCTGGCATGTTTAATGCGGTTCGGGGTATTTGCGACTTGATCCGAGCTGACTGCGAGGTGTGTGGTGGTCGATTCGACAGTGCCGAGGACCCGTACCGCCGACGTTCGTTCCTCCACCCTCGTCGGCGTCCTGATCGGCATCGCGATCATGGCTGCGGTGGACGAGATCGTCTTTCACCAACTCCTCGCCTGGCACCACTTCTACGACCGTTCCACCCCCTCGGTGGCGCTGCTCTCGGACGGGCTGCTGCACGCCGCCGAGGTGATCGCCCTGGTCGGCGGGTTCTTCTGGTTCGCCGACCTGCGTCGACGGCGTGCCCTGTCGAGCCGGCTGGCCTGGGGTGGCTTCCTGCTCGGCGCCGGAGGATTCCAGCTCTTCGACGGGCTCGTCGACCACAAGGTGCTCCGGCTGCACCAGATCCGCTACGGCGTCCACCTGGTGCCGTACGACGTGGTCTGGAACGTGGCCGGCGCGGTGCTGCTGCTGGCCGGCGTCGCTGTCCTGTGGCGGGCCCGGTCCCGCCGGTCCGGCGCCGGCCCGCGATGACGGTGGCCGGGCCGCTGGCGCACGCTGGGCACGGCGCGGCCGGGCCGACCTGGCTCCCGCTGTTCCCGGTTGCGTTGTTGGCGGCCGGCTACGTGCTGGCCGCCGTCCGAGACTCGCGGGGCTGGGACCACCGGCGCGCCGCCTCCTGGCTGGTCGGCTGCGCCCTGCTGGCGGTCGCCGTCGGGCCGCTGGCCCAACTCCCCGACAACCCGCGCGGGCACATGGCGCAGCACCTGCTGCTCGGCATGCTGGCCCCGCTGGGGCTGGTGCTCGCCGCCCCGGTGACGCTGCTGCTGCGCGTCGCGCCGCCGCCGGTACGCCGAGCGGTTGGCCGGCTGCTGCGCGCCCGCCCGCTGCACCTGCTCGCCCACCCGTTCACCGCCGCGCTGCTGACCACCGGCGGGTTGGCGTTGGTGCTGCTCACCCCGCTGTACGCGGCGGCCGAACGGCAACCCGTCCTGCACCACGCCGTACACCTGCACTACCTGGCCGCCGGGTACCTCTTCGCCTGGTCGTTGGCCGGGCCCGACCCGGCGCCGCGTCGCCCCGGACTGGGGGTACGGACCGGCGCGTTACTGGCCGCGTCGGCCGGCCACGCCGTGCTGGCCAAGTACCTGTACGCCCAGGCCGAAACCCTCCCGCCCGGCCTCACCGACCGGGACCCGGAAGCGTTCCGCTCGGCCGCCCAACTCATGTACTACGGCGGCGACCTGGCCGAGCTGCTCCTGGCGGTGGCCCTTTTCGCCACCTGGTACCACTCCCGCCGCCCCCGCCCGTCTCCGTCTCCGTTGATCAAGAAAGTTGCGTGCCCTGAAGGCGGTTCCTTGACGCAAACCTCCTGATAAACACCATGGCGGTTTGTGCGTGGCCCGCAAACCGCTGCTAACCTGGGTGATGCAGGAGGCCCTCTCTTGAGGGTTCCCGCAGCCGCCTTAGGGCCCGCTCACGCGGGCCCTTCGTGCATCTGGCGGGCGGCAGGCGACCAGCACCATGAGTGGTACCTCCGCTGCTCGACCCAGGACCAGAGCTTCTCGTTGGCCGCCGCCTCGCGTGGATCGTGACCCGTGACGTTGGCCATCCGGCGATAGAGGAAGGTCACTAGATCCACGGCCTGCACCAGCCGCGAGGCGTGCGACGGGGCGAAGTGCAACGTGTCGACGATCCGGGTGAGCCGTCGTGATCGATAGCCTCCGGTGCCGTCGACGCGGTAGCGGCTCAGGTCAGCGCGGTGGGTAGCCGGGTTGTCCACCTCGTCGGCGATGACCAGAGCGAGTTCCTCACGCATTGCGGCATAGCCGTCAACACGCTCCAGGAGATGCGACAGCACCACCTCGTGTGCAGGCTTCGGGGAGGCATAACGGTGAGCGAGGCCGTGGCGGTCGACCCCGCGCAAGATGATCGTCACGTCGTGCGCGCCGATGGCCTTCATCGCGGCGTTGTAGACGGCCACACGGGCACGGGGTGGCAACCCACTCCAGTGCGCCCGCCCCTGGAACAGGTCGTACCCGTGCAGCTCGGACTCCGCGTTGACGCCGTACGCCTTCGCCGCGTTGAGCACGACCTCGTCGAGGGCGGTGCTCAATGGGATGGCCACTGTGTCGGGGACCATCAGTGCGCCCATCCAGTACCACCGGTCGGTGTACGACTCGTCCAGATAGGTGAGCAGCACCCACAAAGGATAGGACCTCGCTACACGCCGTGTCGGCTCGACGCGCCCCTGCCTACGAGCCGAAGGCGTCACTAGCCACCTGGCTGATCCGGCCAGTTTTTGAGGATGTCCTCGACGGGTAGGACGGCCTGCTCCGGGTCCGGTGCCGGGGTTGGCCGGTCGGTCGGGGTGCGGTCGAAGCGGGGTGCGGGGGCCGGCTGGATCTCGCCGCCCACCTCGACGAACGTGCCCCGGGCCGCGTTGTGCGGGTGTGCGTGCGCCTCGCCGGGGGCGAGCACCGGCGCGACGCAGGCGTCCAGGTCGGCGAAGACCCCCGTCCACTCGTCCCGGGAGCGCTCGGCGAACCGCTCGGTGAACCGGCGGCGCAGCTCGTCCCAGCCGCTCGGGTCGTACTGGGCGGGCAGGTCCGGGTCGTCGGCGAGGTCGAGGCCGGTGAGCAGGACGGCGTAGAAGGCCGGTTCCATCGCGCCGACCGCCATGTAGCCACCGTCGGCGGTGGCGTACGTGTCGTAGAACGGCGCCCCGCCGTCGAACATGTTGCGCCCACGCGGGGCGGCCCACAGGCCGGTGCCGAGCAGCCCGTGCAGGAACGAGGTGAGCAGCGCCGAGCCGTCCACCATCGCCGCGTCGACCACCTGGCCGAAGCCGGAGCGTTCCCGCTCCAGCAGCGCGGCCAGCACCCCGACGGCGAGCAGCATGCCGCCGCCGCCGAAGTCGCCGAGCAGGTTCATCGGCGCGTACGGGCGTTCGCCGGCCCGTCCCAGCGGCTCCAACGCCCCGGCCACCGCGATGTAGTCGATGTCGTGCCCGGCTCGGGCTGCCAGCGGGCCGTCCTGACCCCAGCCGGTCATCCGCGCGTACACCAGTCGGGGGTTGCGGGCCTGGCACACCTCCGGCCCGATGCCGAGCCGCTCGGCCACCCCGGGCCGGTACGCCTCGACCAGCACGTCCGCGCGTTCGGCGAGGCGCAGCAGGTCCGCCACCCCGGCCGGGGACTTCAGGTCCAGCGCGGTGACCCGCCGCCCGCGTTGCAACGGCCCGCTGGTTGGTGCGGCCAGCCGGCCGGCTCCCGGGGCGCCCGGCCGGTCCACCCGCACCACGTCCGCCCCGAGGTCGGCGAGCACCATGCAGCCGAACGGCGCCGGGGCGAGGCTGGCCAGCTCGACCACCCGCACCCCGGCCAGCGGCCCGCCGCGTGCTGCCGTCACGCGACGTCCACCGGTTCGGCCCGACGGGCGTCGAGCCGGTCGGCCAGGTCGGCGGGGGGCGTGAACCGGTCGCCGTAGCGGCCGGCCAACTCGGTGGCACGGGCCGCGAAGCCGGCCGGGCCGCCCGCGTACTGCCGGAGGTAGCGGATCACCCCTCCCGTCCACGCCGGGAAGCCGATGCCGAAGATCGAGCCGATGTTGGCGTCGGTCTCGGTGCGCAGCACCCCCTCGTCGAGGCAGCGCAGCGCGTCCAGCCCCTCGGCGAAGAGCATCCGCTCCTGGAGGTCGGTGAACGGCACCGCCCGACCCGCGTCGGTGCTCAGGTCGGCGAGACCGGGCCACAGCCGGCCCCGGGTGCCGTCGTCGTAGGAGTAGAAGCCGCGTCCGGCGGCGCGCCCCGGCCGGTCGTACGCGTCGACCAGCTCGTCCACCAGGCGGTGCGCCGGCAGCGGTCGGAATTCCTCGCTGGCCGCCTCGAACTGGCGGCGGATCCGCTGGATCAGCGTGAGACTGACCTCGTCGGCCAGCGCCAGTGGCCCGGTCGGGTACCCGGCCTGAAGGGCGGCCTGCTCCACCGATGCGGCGGGGACACCCTCGGCGACCATGCCGACCGCCTCGTCGATGAACTTGCCGATCACCCGGCTGGTGAAGAAACCCCGGCCGTCGTTGACCACGATCGGGGTCTTGCCGATCCGCCGGCCCAGGTCGAACGCCCGGGCCAGCGCCACGTCCCCGGTCCGTTCGCCCACCACGACCTCCAGCAACGGCATCCGGTCCACCGGGGAGAAGAAGTGCATGCCGATGAAGTCCGTCGGCCGGCCCACGCCGGAGGCCAGCCCGGTGATCGGCAGGGTGGAGGTGTTGGAGGCCAGCAGCGCGTCGGGCGCGAGCACGGGCAGCACCTCGGCGAAGACCTGCTGTTTCAGCGCCGGGTCCTCGAAGACCGCCTCGATGACCGCGTCGCAGCCAGCCAGCGCGTCCACCTGGTCGGTGGTGGTGATCCGGTCCAGTACGGCGCGGGCGTCCGCCTCGGTCGTGCGGCCCTTGCGTACCGCGCGGGCCAGTAACCGCTCGGCGTGCTCCCGTGCCCGGCCGGCGGCCTCCGGTGTGACGTCCTTGACCACGACGTCCAGCCCGGCGCTCGCGCAGGCGTACGCGATGCCCGCGCCCATCATGCCGGCCCCGAGCACCGCCACCCGGCGTACCGGTGCGGCGTCCACCTCGGCCGGTCGGGCCGCGCCACCGTTGACGGCCTTCAGGTCGAAGAAGAACGCACCGATCATGTTCTTGGCAACCTGCCCGGTGAGCAGGCCGATCAGGTGCCGGGTCTCCACGGTCAGGGCGGTCTCCAGGTCGACCTGTGCGCCCTCGACGGCGGCGGCCAGGATCGCCTCGGGCGCGGGTAGCCGGGCGCCCTTGAGTTGCTTGCGCAGTGTCGCCGGGAAGGCGGGCAGTTGGGCGGCCAGCGAGCGGCTGGCCGGGGTGCCGCCGGGCATCCGATAGTCCGGCCGGTCCCACGGCTGCGCCGGGTGCGGGTTCGCCGCGATCCAGGCCCGCGCCCGGTCCAGCAGTTCGGTGGTCGTGGCGACCACCTCGTCGACCAGCCCGACGGAAAGGGCGTCGGCCGGGCGCATCCGCCGGCCGGTGAGCAGCACTGTGGTCAGCGCGCCGGCCAGGCCGAGCATCCGTACGGTCCGGGTGACGCCGCCCGCCCCGGGCAGCAGGCCCAGGGTCACCTCGGGCAGCCCGAGCCGACTGCCCGGTGCGTCCAGCGCGATCCGGTGGTGGCAGGCGAGCGCGATCTCCAGGCCACCGCCGAGCGCCGAGCCGTTGACCGCGGCGACCACCGGCCGGCCCAGCGTCTCCAGCCGGCGCAGGTCCCGCTTGATGGTGCCGAGCAGGTCGGCCAGGTCGGGGGCGTCGGCGCGGGTGGCCCGGATCATCTCGGGCAGGTCGCCGCCGGCGAAGAAGGTCGACTTCGCGCTGGTCACGATGACGCCGACGAGATCCTGCTCGGCCTCCAGCCGGTCCAGCGTGGCGCTCATCGAGGCGGCGTACGCCCGGTTCATGGTGTTGGCGGACTGGGTGGGGTCGTCAAGGGTGAGCGTGACGATGCCGTCGGCGCCGCGGTCGTACCGGATGGTGTTGGTCATTGTCGTCCTCCGGGTCAGCAGCGCTCGAGAACTGTGGCGACGCCCATGCCGCCGCCGATGCAGAGGGTCACCACGGCGCGGCGCAGGTCGCGGCGCTCCAACTCGTCCAACGCCGTACCGAGCAGCATCGCTCCGGTCGCGCCGAGCGGGTGGCCGAGCGCGATTGCGCCGCCGTTGACGTTCACCCGGTCGGGGTCGAGGCCCAGGTCACGGACGTACTTGAGCACCACCGCGGCGAACGCCTCGTTGATCTCGAACAGGTCGATGTCGTCGACTGTCAGCCCGGCGACGGCGAGCGCCTTGTGGGTGGCCGGGATCGGGCCGGTCAACATCAGCGTCGGATCCGCGCCGGTGACCGCCGCTCCGACGATCCGGGCGCGCGGGGTGAGGCCGAGGTCGCGACCGACGTCGCCCGAGCCGATCAGCACCAGCGCGGCGCCGTCCACGATGCCGGACGAGTTGCCCGCGTGGTGGACGTGCTCGATCGCCTCCAACCAGTGGAACTTCTGCAACGCGACCGCGTCGAAGCCGGCCGCCTCGCCCATGGTGGCGAAGGACGGGGTGAGCTTCGCCAGCGCCTCCCGGGTGGTCTCGGGGCGCGGGTGTTCGTCGACGGTGAGGATGTCCAGCCCGTTGCCGTCACGGACCGGCACCACGGAGCGAGCGAAGTACCCGCCGGCCCACGCCTTGGCGGCCCGCTCCTGCGACCGCAGCGCGTAGCCGTCCACATCGTCGCGGGTGAAGCCCTCCAGGGTGGCGATCAGGTCGGCGCTGACGCCCTGCGGCACGAACGACGTGGCCAGCGCGGTCTGCGGATCGGTGGCCCAGGCCGCGCCGTCGGAGCCCATCGGCACCCGGGACATCGACTCCACCCCGCCGGCGAGCAGCAGATGCTCCCAGCCGGAGCGGATCCGCGCCGCGGCGGAGTTGACCGCCTCCAACCCGGAGGCGCAGAACCGGTTGAGCTGCACCCCGCCCACCTGGTCGGGCAGCCCGGCCAACAGCGCGGCCGCCCGGGCCAGGTCGCCGCCCTGCTCGCCGACCGGAGTCACGATGCCGAGCAGCAGATCCTCCAGCCGACCCACGTCCAGGCCGGGGTTGCGCTCCCGCAACGCGTCGATCAGGCCGACCACCAGGGAGATCGGCTTGACCCCGTGCAGCGCCCCGGTGTCCCGGCCGCGTCCGCGCGGGGTGCGGACCGCGTCATAGACGTACGCCTCAGAGGGCACGGGCGATCAACTCCTTCATGATCTCGTTGGTGCCGCCGTAGATCTTCTGGACGCGGGCGTCGGCGTACATCCGGGCGATCGGGTACTCCGTCGTGTAGCCGTAGCCGCCGAAGAGCTGAAGGCACCGGTCGACGATCTCGCACTGCCCGTCGGTGAGCCATGACTTCGCCATCGCCGCCGTGGCCACGTCCAGGTCGCCACGTGTGTGTCGGACGATGCAGTCGTCCAGGAAGACCCGGCTGACCCGCGCGCGGGTGGCGCACTCGGCGAGCACCATCCGGGTGTTCTGGTGACCCATCAGGGTCTTGCCGAAGGCGGTGCGCTCCTTGGCGTACGCGACGGTCAGCGCGACCGCCCGTTCCATGGCGGCGACCGCGCCGACGCCGATCACCAGCCGTTCCTGCGGGAGTTGCTGCATGAGCTGGATGAAGCCCAGCCCTTCGGCGCCGCCGAGCAGGTTGGCCGCCGGCACCCGGAACTCGTCGAAGAACAGCTCGGCGGTGTCGTTGGCGTGCAGGCCGATCTTGGACAGCAGTCGGCCTCGCCGGAACCCCGCCGGGTCGCCACCCACCTCGCAGACCAGCAGCGAGACGCCGGACGCCCGCTGCTCGGGGTCGGTCTTCACGGCCACGATGACGAGGTCGGCCAGTCCGCCGTTGGTGATGAACGTCTTCGCACCGGTGACCAGGTAGTCGTCGCCGTCACGGACCGCCCGGGTCCGCATCGCCTGAAGATCGGAGCCGCCGTCCGGCTCGGTCATCGCGATGGCGCCGACCAGCTCACCGCTGCACAGGCCGGGCAGCCAGCGCCGCTTCTGCTCCTCGCTGCCGTACGCCACCAGGTAACCGGTGACGATGCCACTGTGCACGGCCAGGCCGAGGCTGCTCTCCCCGGTGTACGCCTGCTCGTGCAGCAGCACCGCCTCGTGGGTGAACCCGCCGCCCCCACCGCCGTACTCCTCCGGGACCGACAGGCCGAGCAGCCCCAGCTCGCCGGCGCGGCGGTAGTGCTCGCGGTCCGGATGACCCTGCGTCAGCAGGCGCTCGGCGTGCGGCAACACCTCCTTGGTGAAGAAGGTGCGGGCCAGCTCGGCCAGGTCGTCATGCTCCGGCTCGCGCCAGGGTGAGGGGGAGCCGTCGGGCGGGGGGGTCGGCATGTGCACCACCCTCGCGCGCTGTTGGCGGCATGTCAATAAGTCGTGATCGGCAGCCAGCACGGGGGTCGTCGGGGTGTTCCGGAACCGCAGCCCTGGACCGTCGGGCCTGGGCCGGATGCGCCAGCCCGAGACCGTGCGGCCCTGGGCAGCAAGAAGTCGTCGATCATGGAACTGCGCTGCCGCCGCGACCGGACCCGCGGAGATCTTGGACAGTTCCCGTTACGAGCTAACGGGAAGTGTCCAAGATTGCGAGAACTGGCTCCGTCGTGCGGCGTGCTGGGCGCGGGGTGTGAACTACTCGGCCTCGTCGTCATCGGTCGGACGCGGTGGGCGGTGCTCGGTGATCCACGCCTCCACATCCGCCCGCAGCCACACCGTCGTGCCGTGCAGTCGCTGGAACGGTGCGGGGAAGGTTGGGTAGCGGATCAGTTGGCGCATGCGGGTCCGGCTCACGCCGAGCAGATCTTGCAGTTCGTGCGGACCGACCAACGGACCCGGGACTTCACCCATCACCTGACGGTAGGGCGATCGGGCATGCCTAATTGCGTCTACCTACTTGCCCGGTCCTCTCGAATGGGTGAGGGTGATAACGACGGTCCAGCCAGGGGCCGGGCTGCCTGGGCGGCGATCGCGAGCGATGGGAGGGGTGCGCATGGATCAGGCGACGGAGTTGGCGTGGCTGCGGGAGCGGGTCGGGGGCCTGGAGACAGCGCTGCACTGCGCACGGAGGAGTTGTTTGATCTCCGTTGCCGGTTGACGTTGATCGGCCGGGTGGTTCAGGACGTCGACCGGGTGCAGCGAGCGCCCGGTGTCGCCCTTGGCGCAATCAATGCGGCGCTCTACTCCGAGGCGTCCAACCTGCGGCACCTGGTCCGGCGCCGTCGGAGCCTGCGGTGATCAAGTGATGAGAAGTAGGTCGGAAACGGCTGCGGCGCCTGCTTCTCATCACTTGATCAAGGTGGGACGGTGGTTGACGCTAGGCCTGGCGCTGTGAGCTGCCGATAGGGTCGGGCAGATGAGTGTCGAGACGGCTCCGCGCCGCCGCCGTCTGGAGCCGGACGCCCGGCGTGGGCAGATCCTGGCCTGCGCGGTCCGGTTGTTCGGCGAGCGCCCGTACGCGGACGTGTCGACCACCGACGTCGCCCGTGAGGCAGGTGTCGCTCGCGGCCTGGTCAACCACTACTTCGGGGCGAAGAAGGACCTCTACCTGGAAGTCGTCCGGGTCATGGTGACCATCCCCGAGGTAGCCCTGGAGCGACTGCCCAAGGGTGATCTCCGGACCCGGGTCGACGCCAGCGTCACCTGGTTCCTCGACGTGGTGTCCCGGCACAGCACCTCGTGGCTGGCGGCGGTCACCGCCCGGGGGATGGGCGGCGACGCCGACGTGGAACGGGTGCTCGCCGAGGCCGAGGAGGTCGCCGCGGACCGCATGCTGGTCGCCGTTGGGCTGGCCGGCGAGGCGGAGCACCGCGAGGAGTTGCGCGGGATGGTCCGCGCGTACGGCGGGCTGGCCACCTCGACTGCCCGCGAATGGCTCCAGCGTGGCGCGCTGACCCGCGACCAGGTGCACCTGCTGCTCACCACGACCCTGCTGACCATCGTCGAACAGGTCATCCCGCAGGTCCTCGCCGACCGCGAACCGACGCGACCAGAGCGCTGAACGCCGGGGCCGCTCAGGCGGCGCGCCGGTCGCCGGCCTGGCCGGTACGAGCCGCCGGAGCGGCCTGCCCGGTACGAGCCGCCGGAGCGGCGTGGCCGGTACGAGCCGCCGGAGCGGCGTACCGGTCGGCGGCCTGGGCCGGATAGGACTCGGGGCCTACCACCCGCAGCGGCCGATCCACCTCGTCGGCCCCGAACCGCCAGCGGGACGGTGTCGGCTGCCGCTGTGGTGCGGGGCCACCCGGGCGCAGCCCGGGCCGGGACAGCAGCACGGTGATCAGGTAGCCGACCACCAGGAAGCCGTGGCTGACCAGCCGTTCCCCGCCCACCGAACCGGTGGCCAGGTCGTTGACCGACAGCAGCAGCAACGTGCCGACGAACGCGCTGAGCATCGGCAGCAGCCCGGCGGGTGGGCTGCGGCGTAGCGCCACGAAGAGGAAGCCCGCGCCGACTGCCACGTTCCACGCCGCCGACTCGTGCCACAGGTGCTGGCCGGTGGGGTGCAGGTGGTCGGCGGCCGCGCCCCGGCCCACCTGGGCCAGGCCGAGCACCAGTTGCACCGCGCCGAGCAGCCCGAGCGCCGACCGCAGGCCGGCGACGAGCGAGCCACGTCCGAACGCCCCGCGTAGTCCGGCCGCGAGTTGGCTCCGTCCGGGCACTTTCCGCAGGCCGGCGACCAGCGGGCCACGCCCGTCCGAACGCCGCCACCGCGACCGGCGGGCCGGGACCGCGCTGGTGGCGGCAAGGATCGCCGCCGTCCGGTCGGGCACCTCAACCACCAGTCGGGTACGAACCCGACGGGTCACCGCGGCCGCCGCCGTGAACCAGGTCCGGCACTCGGCACACCCGTCCAGGTGCCCCTGCACCGCCGTCAGTTCGGCGGCGGTCTCCTCCCCGTCCAGCTGCGCGGACAGGATCTCCCGCCACTGCTCACACCCCATGTATCGGTAGTCGCTCCGGCAGCCGCTCCGGTTCCCGGCGACAGTGACTGGTTGTGGAATACTCGCCGGATCATGACGCGTTACGGCCTGCTGATCCTGCCCGCCACCAACCGGGTGTACGCCCGAGCCGCCGTCGACCTCACCCGAGCCGAGCTGGAGATCTTCGGCCGCTCGGCGCTGGACGGCCGGATCGGCGAGCTGGACACCGAGGTTGTCGGGGGGGCGTCCTACATCACGTTCACCGGCGACGGGCTGACCGAGCGTGACCTGGCCGTCCTCGGCAACCTCTCCGCCGGGTACGCGTTGTTCGAGATCGTCGGCGAGCTGTTGCGGCCGGTCGAGTGGAGCCGTCTGGACCGCTACGACGACGATCTGCTCACCATCCAGAAGTACCCGGGCAAGACCAACGAGCAGTTCACCAAGCTGCTGCTCAACGTCACAGTGCTCGCCTCGGACTGGGCCGCCGAGATGACCAGCCGCCGGTTTCGGGTGCTCGACCCGCTCTGTGGTCGGGGCACCACCCTCAACCAGGCGCTGATGTACGGCTTCGACGCCGCCGGCATCGAGCGTGACCAGAAGGACGTCGAGGCGTACCGGGCGTTCATCACCACCTGGCTGAAGCAGAAGCGGGTGAAGCACCGGGTGCTGGAGTCGGGGCCGGTGCGGCGGGAGCGCAAGGTGGTCGGCCGACGGGTGCGGATCGAGCTGGCACCGACCCGCGAGGAGCACAAGGCCGGCCAGACGCAGCTGCTGGACGTGGTCAACGCCGACACCGCCCGCTCGGCGGAGTTCTTCCGCCCGGAGACCGTGGACCTGGTCGTCGCCGACGCGCCGTACGGCGTGCAGCACGGCAGTCGTACCGCTGGGCAGGGGTTGACCCGCGACCCGCTGGCGCTGCTCGCGGACGCCGCGCCGGTCTGGGCCCGGTTGTTGCGCCCCGGCGGTGCGCTCGGGATCTCCTGGAACACCCACGTCGCCAGCCGCGACGACGCGGCGGCGGCGTTGGCCGACGCCGGCCTGACCGTGGTCGACTCCGAGCCCTACCGCGCGCTGCGGCACCGGGTGGACCAGTCGATCATGCGGGACGTGCTGGTGGCCCGCCGCCCGGCCTGAACGGCCCGCCACACCGCCACACCCTCACCTCGTACCGACCCCGCTCTGTGCCGCATTTCACCTGTTCAGTGGGCAGGTGTGAAAACCACGTCAAGAAAAGGTTCGCCTCCGTCATGGTCGCGTTATGACCCCTGCCGTTCGGCGGGTGGGGGGGCTTTGATTGCCCGGCGCGACCGGAAGGCGGTCGTGACGAACCTTTCCGGCTGAGGAGTCAGCGTGTCTGACGTGGTGTTCGTGGTCCTGACGGTGGCGCTGTTCGCAGTGCTCGCCCTGGTGGTCCGGGCGGTGGAGAAGCTGTGAACGCTGTCAACGCCGTCGGTCTGGTGCTCGCGGTCGTCCTGGGCGCGTTCCTGGTGTTCGCCCTGTTGTTTCCGGAGCGCTTCTGATGACCATGACAACAGCGGGCGTCATCTTCGTGTTGACGCTGGTGGCGGCCCTGGTCGCCGTCTACAAGCCGTTCGGCGACTACATGTTCCGGGCGGTCTCCGGCACGAAGCAGTCGCGGGTCGAGCGGGGCATCTTCCGACTGGTCGGGGTCAACCCGGCGGCCGAGCAGACCTGGGGCGTGTACGCCCGCAGCGTGCTGGCGTTCTCCGCGGTCTCGCTCCTGTTCCTGTACCTGTTCCAGCGGGTGCAGAACCATCTGTGGCTGTCGCTGGGCTTCGACCCGGTGGTGCCGCACGGCGCGTGGAACACGGCCGTGTCGTTCGTGACCAATACGAACTGGCAGTCGTACTCGGGTGAGTCGACGATGGGCCACCTGGTGCAGATGGCCGGCCTGGCCGTGCAGAACTTCGTCTCGGCGGCGGTCGGCATCGCGGTGGCTGTCGCGTTGGTACGCGGCTTCGCCCGCAGCCGCACCGGGCAGCTCGGCAACTTCTGGGTCGACCTGACCCGGATCACGTTGCGGATCCTGCTGCCGATCGCGGTGCTCGGCGCCATCGCGTTGATGATCGGCGGTGCGGTGCAGAACCTGTCCGCCGGCACCGACGTGAGCACGCTGACCGGCGGCACCCAGACCATCACCGGTGGTCCGGTCGCCAGCCAGGAAGTGATCAAGGAGCTGGGCACCAACGGTGGCGGCTTCTACAACGTCAACAGCGCACACCCGTTCGAGAACCCCACCACCTGGACGAACTGGCTGGAGATCTTCCTGATCTTCCTGATCCCGTTCAGCCTGCCCCGGGTCTTCGGTCGGATGGTCGGGCAGAACCGGCAGGGCTACGCCATCGCCGCGGTGATGGGCATCCTCGCGTTCCTCAGCGTCGCCATCACCAACATCTTCGAGCTGGCCGGCCACGGCACTGTGCCGCAGGCGGTCGGCGCGGCGATGGAGGGCAAGGAGGTGCGGTTCGACGTGTCGAACTCGGCCACCTTCGCCGCCGCCACCACGCTCACCTCGACCGGCGCGGTGAACTCGTTCCACGATTCGTTCACCTCGCTCGGCGGCATGATGACGATGGTCAACATGATGCTCGGCGAGGTCGCGCCGGGCGGCACCGGTTCGGGGCTGTACGGCCTGCTCATCCTCGCGGTGATCACGGTCTTCGTGGCCGGGCTGATGGTGGGCCGCACTCCCGAGTACCTGGGCAAGAAGATCGGGTCGCGCGAGATCAAATTCGCCTCGCTCTACTTCCTGATCACGCCGATCCTGGTGCTCGTCGGTACGGCGGCGGCGTTCGGCACCGGCAACAACTCCACGGCGCTCAACGTCGGCCCGCACGGCCTCTCCGAGGTGCTGTACGCGTTCACCTCGGCCAGCAACAACAACGGCTCGGCGTTCGGCGGCATCACCGTCAACACCACCTGGTGGGACACCGCGCTCGGGCTGTGCATGCTGCTGGGCCGGTTCCTGCCGCTCATCTTCGTGCTCGCGTTGGCCGGCTCGCTGGCCCGCCAGGCACCCACCCCCGCGTCCGAGGGCACCCTGCCGACCCACCGACCGCTGTTCATCGGCATGGTCGTCGGCGTCACAGTGGTCCTCGTCGCACTGACCTTCCTGCCCGCGCTCGCGCTCGGTCCGCTGGCAGAGGGGCTCTGACCATCATGAGGAACGAGGACATGTCCGTCACGTCCGCCCCGACAGAGCAACTCCCCGGCACACCCGCCACCCAGGGCAACCGGATCGGCGGGGGCCTGCTCGACCCCAAGCAGTTGATCCGGTCCCTGCCGGACGCGGTGCGCAAGCTCGACCCCCGCACGCTGTGGCGCAACCCGGTGATGCTCATCGTGGAGGTCGGCGCGGCCTTCACCACGGTCCTGGCGGTGATCGACCCGTCGGTGTTCGCCTGGGCGATCACCATCTGGCTCTGGCTGACAGTGGTCTTCGCCAACCTGGCCGAGGCGGTCGCCGAGGGTCGGGGCAAGGCCCAGGCGGCGACCCTGCGGCAGGCGAAGAAGGACACCATCGCCACCCGGCTGATCGACTGGAAGCCGGGTGCGCGGGCCAACACCTACCGCGATGAAGCGGTGCCGGCGCCGGACCTGCGTCAGGGCGACGTCGTGCTCGTCGAGGCGGGCGGCATCATCCCCGGCGACGGCGACATCGTCGAGGGCATCGCCAGCGTCGACGAGTCGGCCATCACCGGCGAGTCGGCCCCGGTCATCCGGGAGTCCGGCGGCGACCGCAGCGCTGTCACCGGCGGCACCAAGGTGCTCTCCGACCGGATCGTCGTGAAGATCACCCAGAAGCCGGGGGAGAGCTTCATCGACCGGATGATCGCCCTGGTCGAGGGGGCCAACCGGCAGAAGACGCCGAACGAGATCGCGCTGAACATCCTGCTCTCCGCGCTCACCGTCATCTTCCTGCTGGCCGTTGTCACCCTCCAACCGCTGGCCATCTTCTCCAAGGCGTACCAGGCGGCGGCACCGGACAGCGGTGCGATCACCGACTCCGGTGTCACCGGCGTGGTGCTGATCTCGCTGCTGGTCTGCCTGATCCCGACCACCATCGGCGCGCTGCTCTCCGCCATCGGCATCGCCGGCATGGACCGGCTGGTCCAGCGCAACGTCCTGGCCATGAGCGGCCGGGCAGTCGAGGCGGCCGGCGACGTCAACACCCTGCTGCTGGACAAGACCGGCACCATCACGCTGGGCAACCGGCAGGCCGCCGAGTTCGTGCCGGTCGAGGGGGTCGACCCGGCGGCGCTGGCCGACGCCGCGCAGCTGTCCAGCCTGGCCGACGAGACCCCGGAGGGGCGCTCGGTGGTCGTCCTCGCGAAGAACGAGTTCGGGCTGCGCGAGCGCGAGCCCGGCGTGATGCCGCACGCCACCTTCGTACCGTTCACCGCACAGACCCGGATGAGCGGCGTCGACCTCAGCCCGGACGCCAGCGTGGACGCCGGCGCGGTGGGCACGGCTCGCCGGGTCCGCAAGGGCGCCGCCGCCGCGGTGATGAAGTGGGTACGGGAGAACGGCGGCCACCCGACCGAGCAGGTCGGCGAGATCGTGGACGCGATCAGCGGCACCGGCGGCACCCCGCTGGTCGTCGCCGAGCACGTCGACGGTGAGCCCGCCCGCGCGCTGGGCGTCATCCACCTCAAGGACGTGGTCAAGTCCGGCATGCGGGAGCGGTTCGACGAGATGCGCCGGATGGGCATCCGGACCGTGATGATCACCGGTGACAACCCGCGGACCGCGAAGGCGATCGCCGACGAGGCCGGGGTGGACGACTTCCTGGCCGAGGCGACGCCGGAGGACAAGCTCGCGCTGATCAAGCGGGAGCAGGAGGGTGGCCGGCTGGTCGCCATGACCGGTGACGGCACCAACGACGCGCCGGCGCTCGCGCAGGCCGACGTTGGGGTGGCCATGAACACCGGCACGTCGGCCGCCAAGGAGGCCGGCAACATGGTCGACCTCGACTCCGACCCGACCAAGCTGATCGAGATCGTGGAGATCGGCAAACAGTTGCTGATCACCCGTGGCGCGCTGACCACCTTCAGCATCGCCAACGACATCGCGAAGTACTTCGCGATCATCCCGGCCATGTTCGCCGGCCTCTACCCGAGCCTGGACGCGCTGAACATCATGCGGTTGTCCAGCCCGGAGTCGGCGATCCTGTCCGCTGTCATCTTCAACGCCCTGGTGATCATCGCGCTGATCCCGCTCGCCCTGCGGGGCGTGCGGTACCGGCCGGCCGCCGCGTCGAAGCTGCTCAGCCGCAACCTCCTGGTGTACGGGCTGGGCGGCATCATCGTGCCGTTCATCGGGATCAAGCTCATCGACCTGCTCATCCAGTTCATCCCGGGGATTTCGTGATGCGTCTACCCACCTGGATCGCCCAACACCTCGCCGCGCTGCGCGCCGTGCTCGTCTTCACGGTGCTGCTCGGCCTGGTCTACCCGCTGGCCCTGGTAGCGCTCGGTCAGCTGCCCGGCCTCAACCACAAGACCGACGGCTCGCTGATCTCCTCGGGCGGGACCACTGTCGGCAGCGCGCTGATCGGCCAGTCCTTCACCGACGCGGACGGCAACCCCGTCGCCCGCTACTTCCAGTCCCGCCCCTCCGCCGCCGGCGACGGCTACGACCCGACCTCCACCTCGGCCAGCAACCTGGGCCCGGAGAGCGTTGTCGACACCATCGCCACCGACCCGGAGGAATCCAGCGAGAGCCTGCTCACCCAGGTGTGCGGGCGCAGCAAGTCTGTCGGCGAGCTCGACGGCGTCGACGGCCGGCGCCCGTACTGCACCGACGACGGGGTGGGTGCCGTGCTCGCGGTCTTCCGCGCCGACGGTCTGACCGGCCCGGTCACCCGGGTGGTCAGCGTCAACCAGGCCGCCCCGGCCACGCCGTTCGTCACCGAGTACCAGGGTGTCGCGGTGGAGCCGGCCCAGCCCGGCGAGGACTACGTGGCGGCCGGCGGGGTGGTCACCCCGATCCGGGGCGACGCGCCCGCCGACCCGGCGGTGCCCGCCGACGCGGTCACCGCCAGCGCCAGCGGTCTCGACCCGCAGATCAGCCCGGCGTACGCCGAGTTGCAGGTGAACCGGGTCGCGCGAGAGCGCGGCGCGGACCCGGCGGCGGTCCGCAAGCTGGTCGAGGAACACACCGGCCGGCGTGGGCTGGGCTTCATGGGTGAGCCCGGCGTGAACGTGCTGGAGCTCAACCTCGCGCTCGACAAGCAGTTCGCCGCACGCTGAGCACCTTCGTGGGCGGGGCCGTGCCGACCGGGCGCGGCCCCGCCCGCCGATCTGACCAGGGAGGATGGTCCCCGTGCCACGCGGAGAACTGCGCATCTATCTGGGGGCCGCCCCCGGCGTCGGCAAGACGTACGCCATGTTGGAGGAGGCCCAGCGGCGGGCCGCGCGCGGCACCGACGTGGTGATCGGTTTCGTGGAGACCCACGGCCGCCAACACACCGCGGCGATGCTCGGTGACCTGGAGCAGGTGCCCCGCCGGAGCATGGACTACCGGGGCGCGGCGTTCACCGAGATGGACCTCGACGCGGTGCTGGCCCGCCGACCACAGATCGCGGTGGTCGACGAGTTGGCGCACAGC
Source organism: Micromonospora sp. NPDC005324 (assembly GCF_040607155.1). Taxonomy (NCBI): domain Bacteria; kingdom Bacillati; phylum Actinomycetota; class Actinomycetes; order Micromonosporales; family Micromonosporaceae; genus Micromonospora; species Micromonospora sp. NPDC005324. The sequence goes on from NZ_JBEXGE010000013.1 coordinate 52,388, forward strand.
AACGTGCCCGGCTCCCGGCACGACAAGCGTTGGCAGGACATCCAGGAGCTGCTCGACGCGGGGATCGACGTGCTGTCCACTGTCAACGTGCAGCACCTGGAGTCGGTCAACGACGTGGTCGCGCAGATCACCGGCACCACCCAGCGGGAGACGGTGCCGGACGAGATCGTCCGCGCCGCCGAGCAGGTCGAGCTGGTCGACATGACCCCCGAGGCGCTGCGCCGGCGGATGGCGCACGGCAACATCTACCGACCCGACAAGATCGACGCCGCGCTGGGCAACTACTTCCGGGTCGGCAACCTCACCGCGCTGCGAGAGCTGGCGCTGCTCTGGTTGGCCGACAAGGTCGACGAGCAGCTCGACCGCTACCGCAGCCAGCAGGGGATCGCGGCCACCTGGGAGGCCCGGGAACGGGTGGTGGTCGCGCTGACCGGTGGCCCGGAGGGCGAGACGCTGATCCGTCGGGCGGCCCGGGTCGCCGCCCGCAGCAAGGGCGCCGACCTGCTCGCCGTGCACGTGGCCCGCAGCGACGGCCTGGCCGGCGCCGACCCGGCCCAGCTGGCCCGGCAACGAGTGCTGGTGGAGAGCCTCGGCGGCACGTACCACCAGGTGCTCGGCACCGACGTGCCGGCAGCGCTGCTGGACTTCGCCCAGGGCGTGAACGCCACCCAGTTGGTGCTCGGGGCCAGCCGGCGGGGTCGCCTGGCGCAGATCTTCGCCCGGGGTGTCGGGGTGACCACCACAGCGCTGTCCGGCTCGATCGACGTGCACCTGGTCACCCACAAGCAGGCTGGCAAGGGTCGCCGGGCGGCGGCCGTGCCGGCGGCGCTGTCCCGCCGGCGCCGGCTGCTCGGCTTCGGGCTGGCGGTGCTGGGCATGCCGCTGCTCACAGTGCTGCTGAAAACCCTGCCCGACCTGACGTTGACAAACGACATCCTGCTGTTCCTCGCCGGGGTGGTCGGGGTCGCGCTGGTCGGCGGGGTGTGGCCGGCCCTGGTCGCCGCGCTCGGCGGCTCGCTGCTGCTCAACTGGTTCTTCACCCCGCCCTTCCGCACGCTGACCATCGCCGAGGCGGACAATCTGCTCGCCCTGGCCGTCTTCGTCGGGGTGGCTCTGGCGGTGAGCTGGATCGTGGACGTGGCCGCCCGGCGTACCCGGGAAGCCGCGCGGGCCGCCGCCGACGCGCAGACCCTCGCCGCCGTGGCCGGTGGGGTGCTGCGCGGCGAACGTCCGCTGCCCGCCCTGCTGGATCAGCTCCGGGAGACCTTCGGGCTGCGCGCGGTGAGCGTGCTGGAGTTGGCCGAGGAGGCCAGCGGGCGACCGGAGCGGGCCCGCGAGGAGCACGCCTGGTGTGTGGTGGCCAGTGTCGGCGAGCAGCCGGCCTGCACGCCCGACGGCGGCGAGACGGCGGTGCCGGTCGACGACCGGATCACCGTCGTGCTCAGCGGCCGGCGGCTGGAGGCCGCCGACCGGCGGATCGTCGAGGCGTTCGCCGCCCAGGCCGCCGTCGCGCTGCGTCAGGAACGGCTCGCCGAGGAGGCCGCCACCGCCCGGCCCCTCGCCGCCGCCGACCGGATGCGCACCGCGCTGCTCGCGGCGGTCAGCCACGACCTGCGTACGCCACTGGCGTCCGCGAAGGCGGCAGTGACCAGCCTGCGCAGCCACGACATCGAGTTCGACGAGTCCGACCGCGAGGAGCTTTTGGAGACCGCCGAGGAGTCGTTGGACCGCCTCGCCCGGCTGGTCGGCAACCTGCTGGACATGAGCCGGCTCCAGGCGGGCGTGCTGGGCATCTCGGCGACAGCGATCGGCCTGGAGGACGCCGTACCCCTGGCGCTTGACGAACTTGGCCCGGTGGCCGCGACGGTCGGCACTGACATCCCGGCCGACCTGCCGGCCGCCACCGCCGACCCGGGCCTGCTGGAACGGGTGCTGGTCAACATCGTCGCCAACGCGCTGCGCTACAGCCCGCCGGACCAACCGCCAACGATCACCGCCAGCGCCCACGCCGGCCAGGTGGAGCTGCGGGTGATCGACCGGGGGCCGGGCATCCCGGAGGACCAGTGGGAGCACGTCTTCCTGCCGTTCCAACGCCTCGGTGACCGGGACAACCAGACCGGCGTCGGTCTCGGTCTTGCCCTGTCCCGGGGGTTGGCCGAGGCGATGGGTGGCAGCATCACCCCGGAGACCACCCCCGGCGGTGGGCTCACCATGGTGCTGCGGTTGCCGGCCGCGCAGACCGCCTCGGAGGGGCCGCAGGAATGACGCGCATCCTGGTCGTCGACGACGAACCGCAGATCCTGCGTGCCCTGCGCATCAACCTGCGTGCCCGTCGGTACGACGTGGACGTCGCCGGCACCGGCGCCGCCGCGTTGAAGGCCGCCGCCACTCACCCGCCCGACCTGGTGGTGCTGGACCTCGGCCTGCCCGACATCGACGGCGTGGAGGTGATCCGGGGCCTACGCGGGTGGACCACAGTGCCGATCATCGTGCTCTCCGGCCGGGCCGGCAGCGAGGACAAGGTCGCGGCGCTGGACGCGGGCGCGGACGACTACGTCACCAAGCCGTTCGGGGTGGAGGAGTTGCTGGCCCGCATTCGCGCGGTGACCCGCCGCCTCGGCGCGCCCAGCGAAGCGGTGCCGGCCCTGCGGATCGGCCAGCACACCGTCGACCTGGCCGACCACAGCGTGCTGCGGGACGACGGCACCGAGGTCAAGCTGACCCCCACCCAGTGGAGCGTGCTGGAGAAGCTGCTGCGTCACCCCGGCAAGCTGGTCAGCCAACGTCAGCTCCTCCAGGACGTGTGGGGGCCGGAATACCAGAACGAGACCAACTACCTGCGGCAGTACCTGGCCCAGCTGCGGCGCAAGCTGGAGGACGACCCGGCCCGCCCGCGTCACCTCATCACCGAGCCGGGGATGGGTTACCGCTACCGGCCGTGAACCATTGACACCCGCCGGCAGAGATTGAAGAATTTCTTTCGCAGCGGCAGCGGCGTGCTTCTGTAACCGTCCCCTTCACCGGTTACCCCTCGGGAGCCCGCCGTGTCCGTGCCCCTGCCCCTGCCCCTGCCCCTGTCCCGTCGTCGGCTGCTGGTCGCCGGCGGTGCCGGCCTCGTCCTGGCCGGTCTCAGCGACCCGTTCCGGGCCGACCCCGCCCGAGCCGCCGTCACCACCGCCGACCTGGTCGTCTACGGCGCCACCTCCGGCGGGCTGGCCGCCGCGATCACCATGCGCCGCCTCGGCCGCACCGCCGTGGTGGTGGAGCCCACCGGCCACGTCGGTGGGTTGAGCACCGCCGGGCTGGGCGCCACCGACACCGGCGTCCAGGCGTCCATCGGCGGGCTGGCCGCCGAGTTCTACCGCCGGGTGTACGTGAAGTACCACGGCGGAACCCTCACGCCGACGTCGCCGCTGCGGATGACCTTCGAACCGCGCGTCGCCACCGCCGTCTTCGCCGAGATGCTGGCCGAGACGGGCGTCCCGGTGGTCGTCAACGCCCGGCTGGGCAGCCTCGGCCGCAGCGGCAACCGGATCACCGAGCTGCGCACCGAGGACGGGTCGATCTACCGGGGCGGGGTGTTCGTCGACGCCACCTACGAGGGCGATCTGCTGGCCATGGCCGGGGTCGGCTTCACCGTCGGGCGGGAGTCCAACGACACCTACGGCGAAACGATCAACGGGGTGCAGTCGCGCAACACCCACCAGTTCGCCTACCCCGTCGACCCGTACGTGACTGCCGGTTCGCCCACCAGCGGGCTGCTGCCGGGCATCTCCGCCACTCCGCTCGCCCCGCAGGGCAGCGGCGACGACAAGATCCAGGCGTACTGCTTCCGGATGTGCCTGACCCAGGCGTCCAACCGCATCCCGTTCGGCAAGCCGTCCGGTTACGACCCGATCCGCTACGAACTGCTGCTGCGGCACATCCAGGCCGGCTACACCGGGCCGTACTTCACCACCCACTCGGTTGGCGGCGGGAAGACCGACTCCAACAACAACGGTGCCGTGTCGACCGACAACATCGGCTTCAACTACGCGTACCCGACGGCGAGCTGGGCCACGCGGGAGAGCATCGTCGCCGAGCACCGCACCTACCAGCAGGGGCTGATGTGGTTCCTGGCCAACGACAGCCGACTGCCGGCGTCGGTTCGCGACTCGACGGCCCGGTGGGGGCTGCCGGTCGACGAGTTTCCCGGCACGGGCGGCTGGCCGCCGATGCTCTACATCCGTGAGGCACGCCGGATGATCTCCTCGTACGTGATGACCGAGGCCGACTGTCGGGGCCGGGTACGCGCCACCGACTCGGTGGGCCTGGCCAGCTACACGATGGACTCGCACAACTGTCAGCGGGTGGTCGTCGACGGCAAGGTGCGCAACGAGGGGGACGTGCAGATCGGCGTGCCGGCGCCGTACCCGGTGAGCTACCGCGCGATAGTGCCGCACCAGGCGCAGTGCGCGAACCTGCTGGTGCCGGTCTGCCTCTCGGCGAGTCACATCGCGTACGGCTCGATCCGGATGGAACCCGTGTTCATGATCCTCGGGCAGGCCGCGGCCACCGCGGCGTCCATGGCGCTCACCGGGAACCTCGCCGTGCAGGGCGTCTCCGTGCCCGCCCTGCAGGCCCGGCTGCGTCAGGACGGCGCCGTGCTGGAGTGGGGGTCGACCAGCGAGGTGATCCTGGACAACGCCGCGTCCAGCGGCATCACCCGGGCCGGGACGTGGCTGCGCAGCACCAGCATCGGCGGCTACTACGGCCCGGACTACGAGCACGACGGCAACACCGCCAAGGGCGTCAACCGGCTGCGGTTCCGCCCGACACTGCCCGCCTCCGGGTCGTGGACAGTGCAGTTGCGCTGGACCGCGGACCCGAACCGCGCGACGAACGTGCCGGTGGACATCGCGTACTCCGGGGGGTTGGTCACCCGGACGGTCAACCAGCGGCAGTCCGGCGGCCAGTGGGTGCCGTTGGGCACCTATCAGTTCACCGCGGGCAGCGACGGCAGCGTGCTGATCCGCACCGAGGACACCGACGGCCACGTGGTCGCGGACGCGGTGCGCTTCGTACGCGCCTGACCGGAGGCGGGTGCCGGGTCGACCCGGTCAAGTGGCGGGGCCACCAGCAGCGGGTCGACCTGGATCACCTCGATGCCGAGCGGGCGCAGCATGCTCCGTAGCGCGGACTCGCACAGCTCTTCCCAGGGCTGGTCCGTGCCCATCGCGGCGACCAGCAGCTCCGGTCGGGTGAAGGCGATGCCCACCCGTTGCCCCTGCGGCGAACGGCCGGTCCGCACCGTCCGCACCAGCCGTCCCGGCAGGTCACGCACCGGAACGGCGAAGATTATCGGGGCCTCGTCCATGGTCGGGTTGTTCCTCTCTCTGCCCGCTGAAGCGGCGGTTGTCGGCGGTGCCGCGGCAGCGGCGGTTGTCGGCTCTGCCGCGGCAGCGGCGGTCATCGGCTGAATCGTTCGAGGTCGCGGGCGAAGCTGCGGATCGTCGCGGCCCGTGCCCAGGTCGGCGCGGGCACCGCGACGACCGGCACTGCCGCACGGGTGACGCAGTACCGGGTGACGTGGCCACGGGACCGGCCGAACCGGCCGCGATCCGGGCTGCCGACGACCAGCAGATCGGATTCCCGGTGCGCGTGGTCGACAAGCACCTGCCCGGCGTACCCCTGGGTCGCCACCAGCCGCACTGTCACGTCCCGGGGCAGGCCACCGAGCGCCGCGTCGAAGACGCCGCGCAGGTAGACCAGGGCCGCCCGGTCGCACTCGTCCTGCCACCGCCAGGTCAGGGTGCCGGGCCGCCACGTCGGCGCGAAGACCCACGCGCGGACCGCGTCCAGCTGCGCGCCGTCGCGGCGGGCCAGCTCCATCGCCCGGCGCAGCGCCTGCATCCCGGCGAACGAGCGGTCGACTCCCACCACGATCCGGTGGGCGCCGGTGCGGCGGTTCATGCGGCGGACCCGACCCAGGCCGGGCTCCCCTTCGCGGTACGCGGGTCGGCCGGCGTGGTCAGGTCGAGCGCCCGCAGGATGTAGTTGGCCTCAGCCACCTCCACCCCGGCGCGCAGGCGCAGGTCGGCCACGGCGCGATGCAGCACGGTGATGCTGTCGGCGGAGAGGCGGACCACGGCGTCGACGTCGGCGGCGATCCACCACGCCGCGACCGCGCACGGCTCGTGCCGCAGGTACTCCACCAGGTGACTGCCGGGCGCGGACGGGCCGAGCCGGACGCTGACCAGCGCCTCGTGCCGCCGCTCCGGCCCGTCCGCCCTGGTCGTGGGCTCGCCGGGGTCGCTGGCCGTGTCGGTGTCGGGCGGCAGGTCGCCGCGTTCCCAGCGTGTCATCCGCCAAGGACTCATGGACCCATCGTCACCACCACGCGACGGCGAAGCACCAGTCGATACGCGGTTTCGACGGGCCACCGCCATTTCTTGACGCCGCGTTCACGCGGCTGGCCTCCGGGAGCGCCGACACGGCGAGTAACGTTCCGAACGGACCAAGATCGGCGTACGAGGAGGCACGGTGCTGACGACGACGGTGGACATCCCGACCAGTGACGGAGTGGCGGACGCGAGTCTGATCCGACCGGACGGCGACGGCCCGTTCCCGGCGGTGCTGCTCTTCATGGACGCCTTCGGGCCGCGCCCTCGCCTGGTCGAGATGGCCGAGCGGATCGCCGCCCGGGGCTACCTGGTGGTGACGCCCCACCTGTTCTATCGGGCCGGCCGGGCACCGTTGTTCGACCTGTCCCGCCTCGGCGAGGCCGACCAGCGCGGCGCCCTCTTCGAGAAGATCATGCCGCTGGTCGGCGCGTTGACCCCCGACGTGATCAGCAGGGACACCGCCGCGTTCCTCGACTTCCTGGCCGCCCGCGACGACGTGCGGCCGGGTCCGGTCGCGATCACCGGTTACTGCATGGGCGGCACGAACGCGCTGCGAGCCATCGAGGCGCACCCGGACCGCATCGCGGCCATCGCCAGCTTCCACGGCGGGCGGATCGTCACCGAGGCGCCGGACAGCCCGCACCTGGGCGTCGAGTCGATCACCGGCGAGGTGTACTTCGGGCACGCCGACGCCGACCAGTCGATGACGCCCGAGCAGATCGCCACGCTGGAGAAGGCGCTGGACGCCGCCGGGGTGCGCTACCGCTCCGAGGTGTACGCGGGCGCGCACCACGGCTACACCATGGCCGACACCCCGGCGTACGACGAGCAGGCCACCGAACGCCACTGGGCGGCCCTGTTCGACCTCCTGGACCGCACCCTGCCGACCTGAGCACTGTGACAGCGCCGGTGCTCAGCGGCGCAGCAGCACCGGGCCGGCGTCGATGCGGGTGCGGAACAGCGCGTACGGCTTGCGCCGCAGGTCCTTGCCCCGCTGGTACTGCGGCTGCCGGTGCAGTTGGTTGGCGGTGACGTAGAGGTACCCGTCCGTGGCCACCGACATGGTGTCCGGCCAGAGCAGTCGTGGGTCGTGCACCAGCGTTTCGTACTCGCCGTCGGGCAGTCGACGCAGCACCGCGTTGTGCTCGTACGAGGTGAGGTAGAGCCGCCCGGCGTCGTCGCTCTCCAACCCGTCCGACGCGGTGCCCCTGTCGCCCTCGTCGACCACTGTGGCGGCGACCGCCTCCTGGGTGACGCCCGGGTCGGCCAGCGCCTCTGTGGAGGCGCTGTGCAGGCGCCGGGACGCCAGCGGGCAGTAGTAGAGCCGGGTGCCGTCGGCGGAGATGGCGATGCCGTCGGAGCCCATTGTCAGCGGCTTCGGCGGGCCGTCGGCCGGCCGTTCGAGGAACGGCCGGCCCTCGACCACCGGCCGGAACGACGTCAGCGGCTCCGCCTTGGTGGACGGGTGGTCGTGCAGCCGCCGCCAGGAGGCCCCGCTGGCCAGGTCCACCACGATGATCCCGTTCGGCCCGGTGGACGCGGAGTCGGTGATGTACGCGACCCCCGCCTCGCCCCGCCGCAGGTCGAAGCGGACGTCGTTGAGGTACGTCGTCGGCAGCGCCACGTCCGCCGGGAAGGTGATCACCTGGGCGACCGTGTCGGTGTCCAGGTCGACCCGGACCAGCTTGGGGCCGCCCGGCTTCGTGGGCTGGAACATCGGGCTGCCGGTGTCCAGCACCCAGAGCCGATCGGCCGGGTCCACCACGATGCTCTGCACCGACACGAACGCGCCCGCGTCGTCGTCGCCGGACGGGTCGTTCCAGGCATGGTCGGGGTAGGGCATCTCCCGGCCGTCGCGCAGTTCGACGACGGTGGCCGCCACCTCGTCGCCCCACTTCGGGAAGTTGACGAAGATCCGGCCCCGGTGCGAGACGCTCACCCCGGTCGGCATCGGGCCGGTGAAGGTGTGCACCAGCTCCAGCTCGCCCATCGGCTCGTCGCCGACCGGCCCGTTCATGACGTCCGTCCCACGGTGCTCATCGGCTCGCTCCCTACCGGTCGGTTGTTACCGCGCTCGGGTGCGGTTGTTCCCGCCCTGGCGTCCGGTATGCCTCCGGTCAGCTCGCCGGCGCGTCGGCCCGCGCGGCGGGCAGGCCGGGCACCGCGACGTCCACCGCGAGCAGCGCGCCGTCCTGCGGGCCCGCCGTGTCCAATCCCACCCGAGCGGTGCCGATGAAGAGTCGCCGCAGGTCGGGGCCGCCCAGGCAGATGCCGGCCGGCTGCTTGGCCGGCAGCCGGATCTCCCGGTCGAGGGTGCCGTCGGGCCGGTAGCGGCGTACCGCGGAGCCGCCCCACAGCGCGATCCACAGGTGGTCGGCCGCGTCGAGCGTCATGCCGTCCGGGCCGCCGTCGGCGGGGGACAGCCGCAGGTACGGCTCCCGCCCGCGCAGGGCCCCGGTGGCGGGGTCGACGGTGAACCTGTCGATCTCACCGCGCGGGGTGTCGGCCAGGTACATGGTGGTGCCGGTCGCGTCGAACGCCGGCCCGTTCGGGATGGCCAGCCCGGTCACCGCGGGGACCGGCTCGGCGCCCGGGGCGAGGCGGAACAGCGTGCCCCCGCCGGGCACCATCGCGTACGTCATGCTGCCGGCCCAGAAGCGGCCGTGCGGGTCGGCGACCGCGTCGTTCATCCGGGTCGGCTCGGGCGCGTCGGCGACCAGCTCGGCGACCGGTCGGGGGTCGCCGGCGGCGGGCAGCACGGTGACGCCGGTCCCGGCGGCGGCCAGCCATTCGCCCGGTCGGTCGGCAACCGGCGCGACAGCGCCGAGCGGCACGTCGAGGCGGCGTAGCTCCCGCAGCGGGTTCGGGGCGTCGCCGTCGGTCTCCAACAGTCGCCCGGCCAGCAGGTCGACCAGGACCAGCCGGTCGTCGACCCAGCGCAGGCCCTCACCCAACTCCAGCCGGTCGGTGCTCCAGACGGTCGGCTCGGTCAGCTCCATGGTGCTCCTCCAGAGGATAGTCAGCGGACCGTGCCGCCGGGGCCGTGGTCGAGCAGCGCCAGCTCGGCCCGGTCGGGCAGGCCCTCCCAGTCGCCCCGGGTGGCGACCGCGAACGCGCCGGTGGTGACCGCCCGGTCCAGTCGGGCCGACGCGTCGACGCCGTCGAGCCAGCCGGAGAGCAGCCCGGCGACGAAGGCGTCGCCCGCGCCGACGGTGTCCACCACCGGAACCGTCCGGGCTGGACGGTGGATGGCGCCGGTCGCGCTGTGGTTGGTCGCGCCACCGGCGCCGTGCTTGACCACGACCTCGGTGACGCCGGCCGAGAGTAGCGCCGAGGCCGGGTCGGTCGCGTCGGTCAGCACCGCCAGCTCGTCGTCGGAGGCGACCACCAGGTCGATCGAGGGCAGCAGCGGGCGCAGCGCGGCGGCGGCCTCCGCGACCGACCAGAGTCGGTTGCGGTGGTTGACGTCCAGGCAGATCGTGCTGCCGGCGACGCGGGCGCGCCGCACGGCCTCCACCACCGCCTGGTACGGCTCGACGCCGAGCGCACAGGTGATGCCGGTGACGTGCAGCAGCCGGGGTGGTGGCCCGGGCGAGTCGAAGGCCCGGGTCACGTCGGCCGGGCCGAGCCGGGAGCCGGCCGACCCGGCGCGGTGGTAGGTGACCCGGTTGATGTCGGCGACCCGGTTCTCGAAGAGGATCAGCCCGGTCGGGGCGGTTGCGTCGACCCGGGACCAGGCCAGGTCGACACCCTCGGCGCGCAGCGTACGGCGAACCAGCTCGCCGGGCTCGTCGGCGCCGGTGACACCGACCCAGGCGGCCCGGTGGCCGAGCCGGGCCAGGCCGATCGCCACGTTCGACTCGGAGCCGGCGACGGAGATCCCGGCGGTGCCGCCCAGTCGCAGTGGGCCGGTGGTGCGGAACGCCGCCATGGTCTCGCCGAGGGTGAGCAGGTCGGTCATGGCCGGACCGCCGCGAGGAAGGCGGCGGCGCGCTCCCGCAGCGCCGTCGTGTCGCCGCCTCGGACGGCGTCGCCGAGCAGCGGGGAGCCGACGCCGACAGCTGTCGCGCCCCGGTCGAGGTAGCGCCGCGCACCGTCCGCGTCGACCCCACCGACCGGCACGAACGCGATACCGGGGAACGGGTCGCGCAGCGCGCCGAGGTAGTCGGGCCCGCCCAGCGAGGCCGGAAAGAGCTTGATCGCGGCGGCCCCACCGTCGACGGCCTGCACCACCTCGGTCGGGGTGAGGGCGCCGGCGAGCACCGGCAGCCCGAGCCGGCCACCCTCGGCGAGGCTCGCTGCGATCGCCGGGGTGACCAGGAAACCGGCGCCCGCGTCGGCCGCCGTGCGGGCGTCCTCGGCGCTGAGCACGGTGCCGGCGCCCAGGGCGAAGTCGGGCCCGAGGGCAGCCCGGGCGCGGCGGATGACGCCGAGCGCATCGGCGCTGGTCATCGAGACCTCGACCAGGGCGACGCCGCTCTCGGCCACTGTGAGCACGGCGGCCAGCGCCGCGGCCGGGTCCGGGCCGCGCACGATGGCCAACAGCCGATGGGTACGCAGCTCGTCGAGCAGGTTCATTCCGGTGTCCTCAGTGGTCGCGGTGCGCGGAGATGGTGAGTCGCCAGGTGACCTCGCCGGTGGGCGGGACGACCGCCGCGTCGGAGGGGCCGGCGTCGGCCAGGTCGAAGGCCGCGCCGAGCATCGGTTCGATCCCGACGCTGCGGTAGGGGCCGGTCGCCGGCCAGCCGCCCAGGTTGCGCCAGAGCGCGGTGCTGCGGGGCTGGTCGGCGCACTCCAGCTCCAGAGTCAGCCGGTCGGCTCCGTCGATCAGCTGGACCCGGGCGCAGTCGAGCAGCACCGCGCCGAGCGCGGTCCCGTCGTCCGGCCCGAACATGTCAAGGGTCAGCCCGGCCACTGTCAGCCCGGCCGGGGCCGGCCACGGCCCGGTCAACCAGGGGTCGCCGGTGGGCCAGCTGCCCGGCGGCAGGAGCGCGGCGGCCTCCGGGTGCAGCCGGGTCGGGGTGCCGGCGGGCGCGTCGAGGCGGGCGGCGGGGGAGAGGTCGAGCAGGGCGTGCGCGGCCCAGACGAACCGGTGCCCGGGGTCGGCGGCCAGCCGGTAGTCGGCCACCACCACGCCGCGCTCGTCGGTGATCCGGCGGGTGAGGGTGAACGTCGGCCGCTCGATGACCACGGCGCCGGGCCCGGCGCTGCGCCACGGTCGCGACCACACCTCGCCGTGGTCGGGCTCGCCGCGCACTGTGGGCAGGCACTCCTCCAGCCCACCGGCGTCGACGAACGCGTCGTCGGGGTGTACCTCGTGCCGGCCGGGTTCCGGGCCACGCCAGAGCCACTCCCGGCCACCGCCGCGCAGACTCGTCCACCGGCCGCCGTGCGCCGCGTCGTACGCCACCCGCAGGGCCACCGGCCGCACGCCGGTCACCACTCGGCGAAGGACCCGTCGGCGTGCCGCCAGACCGGGTTGCGCCAGGTGTGCGGGGTCTGGGCGGCCTTGCGGACCGCCATCTCGTCGACGTCGATGCCCAACCCGGGTCGGTCGAGGCGGGCGATGTGCCCGTCCACGAACCGGAACGGCTCCGGGTCGATGAGGTAGTCCAGCAACTCCGAGCCGACGTTGTAGTGGATGCCGATGCTCTGCTCCTGGATCAGGAAGTTCGGCGTCGCGAAGGCCACCTGGAGACTGGCCGCCAGGGAGATCGGGCCGAGCGGGCAGTGCGGGGCGAGCAGCGCGCCGTACGTCTCGGCCAGCGCGGCGATCCGGCGGACCTCGGAGATGCCACCGGCGTGCGACAGGTCCGGTTGGACCACGGCGACCCCGGCCTGCAACGGGCCGAGGAACTCGGACCGCCCGTAGAGCCGTTCGCCGGTGGCCACCGGGATCGGCGTGCCGGCCACGATGTCGCGCAGGTGGTGAGCCTGATCGGGCAGGACCGGCTCCTCCACGAAGAACGGGCGCAGGGCGGCCAGTTCGGGCAGGATCCGGCGGACGGCGGCCATCCCGGCACGACCGTGAAAGTCCACAGCGATGTCCCGGTCGGGGCCGAGCACCTCGCGGGCGGCGGCCACCCGGCCGATGACCGCGTCCACCTCGGCCGAGGTGGGGATCGGCGAGAGCCGCCCGCAGGCGTTCATCTTGACCCCGGTGAGGCCGGCGGCGACCTGCGCGGCGGCGGCGTCGGCCACCTCGCCGGGTTCGTCCCCGCCGATCCACGAGTAGATCCGCACCCGGTCGCGCACGTGGCCGCCGAGCAGCGCGTGCACCGGCGCGCCGTACGCCTGACCGGCGATGTCCCAGAGCGCCTGGTCGAGGCCGGCGACCGCGCTGGAGAGGATCGGGCCACCCCGGTAGAAGCCGCCCTTGGTGAGCACCTGCCAGTGCTGCTCGATGCGCAGGGGGTCCGCGCCGATCAGGTACTCGGAGAGCACCTCGACCGCGCTGCGCACCACCTCGGCGCGGCCCTCGACCACCGGCTCACCCCACCCGACCAGCCCGTCGTCGGTCTCCACCCGGCAGAACAACCACCGTGGCGCGACCAGGAAGGTCTCGATCCGCGCGATCTTCACTGACTGCCCCTTCGTCCCCGTGCCTTCTCGACGTCGCGGACGGCCTTGTCCAGCAACTGACGCATCGCGGTCTCGGCCGCCGTCTCGTCCCGGTCGCGCAGCGCGTCGACCACCGCGCGGTGGCTGGGCACCGGGTCGTCGTGCGCGGTGCCGCCGTGCACCAGCCGGTCCCGTTCGGCGAGCCCGGTCTCCATCACCACCTCCATCCGCTCCAGCAGCTCGTTGTGGGTGGCGGTGAGCAGCGCGCGGTGAAAGGCGAGGTCGGCGACGATGGCGGCGGCGGGATCACCGTTGGCCTGGGCCATCTCGGCCAGCGCCCGGTCGAGGGCGCTCAGGTCGTCAGCGGTGGCGCGGGTGGCGGCCAGCCGTGCGGCGGCCGGCTCGATGATGGCGCGCACCTCGTGCAGTTGGTCGAGCAACCGCTGGTCGGTGCCCTCGGCGAACTGCCAGCGGATCACGTCGCCGTCGAGCAGGTTCCAGTCCGCGCGGGGTCGGACGAAGGTGCCGCGCTTCTGTCGGGCGTCCACGATGCCCTTGGCGGAGAGGACCTTCAGCGCCTCGCGGAGCGCCGTGAGGCTGACGTCGAACTCCTCCTGCAACGCGACGATGTTCAGGGTGGCGCCGGCGGCGATCTCGCCGGTGAGGATGCGACGGGCGATCGCTTCGACGGTCTGCCCGTGGACGCCGCGGCGTGCGTACTGTGCCAATGCTCCTGGCCTTTTCGCTGGTCGGTATCGATCTCTCAGGCCGAGGCTTTCACCGCTGTCCAGCCACCGTCCACCACGAGGCTCGCGCCGGTGATGTAGGCGGCGTCCGGCGAGGCGAGGAAGGCGACGGTCGCGGCGACCTCGTCCGGTGTGCCGAAGCGCTTCGCGACTGTCTCCGCGATGCTGCGTTGGCGGTCCTCTTCGGACACGTCGGCCCAGGCGGCGGTGAGGATCGGGCCGGGCAGCACCGTGTTGACCCGGACCTGCGGGCCGTACTCGACGGCGAGTTGGCGGCCGAGCGCGACCAGGCCACCCTTGGCAGCGGCGTACGCGGGCCGGCCGGGCAACCCGACCAGCGCGTGCACCGAGGAGATCAGCACCACCGCGCCCGAGCGTGCCCGCAGGTCGTCCAGGCAGGCGCGGACGCCGAGGAAGGAGCCGGTGAGGCTGACGCCGAGCTGGTGGTCCCAGGACTGTCGGCTGGTCTCGTGGGCCGGTGCGACCCGCACGGCGTACGCGGTGCTGACCAGGATGTCGACCGGGCCGAGGCGGTCCCGTACGGCGCTCACGGCGGCCGTCCAGTCGGCCTCGTCGCTGACATCGCCCACTACGGACAGTGCACGGTCGCCCCGCGCGGTCAGTTCGTCGGCCAGTGGAGCCGGGTCGGCCACGTCGAGCAGCGCAACCGCTGCCCCCTCGGCGGCGAGCCGCCGGCCAATGGCCGCGCCGATCCCACCCATCGCGCCGGTGACCAGTGCGTTCTTGCCCTCAAGCCGGCGCATAGGCTGATCCACCTGACCCCCGCCTCGGTCTCGTCTAATCATTAATTACGAAGATATCTTGACAGCCGGCGAGGGTCGATGCAACCTTCTGGTCACAGCATTCACATGGACGACACATCGCGTGGTGACGCTGAGTGTCGTAAAGGAAGGGATACCTCCGTGAGCGACTTCGACCCCGGTCGCCGGCGATTCCTTGGCCACCTTGGGCTCGCCGGCATGGGCGCGCTCGGCGCCAGCTCGTTCCTCAGCGCGTGCGCCAGCTCCGCCGGCGGGCCGACGACGAGCAACGGCTCGGGCGCGGTCACCATCCAGTCCAACCTCTCCTCGCCGCAGGCCAAGGCGGCGATGGAGAAGCTGATCGAGACCTTCAACGCGCAGGGCAAGGGCACGGCGAGTCTCAACACGATCGCCTCGGAGACCTTCCGGACCCAGCTGCCGACCTACCTGACCTCGGCCAACCCGCCGGACCTCTACACCTGGTACGCGGGCTCGGTCGCCAACGACTACGCCAGCAAGAACCTGCTGCTGGACGTGTCCGAGGTGTGGAAGCCACTGGACGACTACCCCCAGTCGTTGCGCACCCTCTCCACCGACGCCAGCGGCAAGCAGATCTTCGTGCCGATGAACAACTACTGGTGGGGCTTCTTCTACCGCAAGTCCAACTTCGCCAAGTGGGGCGTGCAGGAGCCGAAGACCTGGACCGAGTTCCTGGCGCTGTGCGAGACGCTGAAGAGCAAGGGCATCCCACCGATCGGCATCGGCCTCGGCGACACCCCGTGGGTGGCCTCGGCCTGGTTCGACTACCTGAACATCCGGATCAACGGCGCGCCGTTCCACCGCGAGTTGCTGGCCGGCAAGCAGCGTTTCGACGACCCCAAGGTCAAGGCGGTCTTCACCCGCTGGCGCGAGGCCCTGCCGTACTTCGACCCCAAGGGCAAGGCGTACCCGTTCCAGGAGGCGACCACCGCGCTGCTGGCCGGCAAGACCGGCATGTTCCTGATCGGCACGTTCTTCGCCGACGCGGCACCCAAGGACGCGCTCGGCGACCTGGACTTCTTCCGGTTCCCGATCATCGACCCGGCGGTGCCGCTGGCCGAGGAGGCGCCGACCGACGGCTTCTTCGCCAGCGCGAAGAGCGCCAACCCGACCGGCACCAGGGCCCTGCTCAGCTACCTGGCCGGGGTCGAGGCCCAGGAGGCGTACGTCAAGGCCAGTTCCGGCATCGTGCTGCCGGCCAACCCCAGGGCCAAGGCGTCGGACTCGCCGCTGGTGGTCAAGGGCAAGGCGATGCTGAACGAGGCCAAGGAGCTGACCCAGTTCTTCAACCGCGACTCCAGCGACGCGCTCCAGCCGACCGCGGACACCGCGCTGACCAAGTTCATCGACAAGCCGGACCAGATCGACGCGATCCTGCGGGAGTGGCAGGCCGGCGCCGAGAAGGTCTTCAAGGGCTGACGTGACAGCAACGATCTCCACGACTTCGGTCACCCCCACCCGGCGACGGCGACGGTCGGCTCGACTGTCGCCGCTGCTGGTGGCGTTCGTCCTCGTGCCGTTCGCGGTCGAGAGCGTCTGGGTCTTCTGGCCGGCGATCCAGGGCTTCTGGTTCTCCCTCACCCGCTGGGACGGGTTGACACCGCCGACCTTCGTCGGCATCGACAACTACGTCGAGCTGGCCGGCGACGCCACCTTCCGGGGTGCGCTGATCAACACGGTGATCTGGCTGGTGCTCTTTGGTGGCCTCTCCGTGCTGGGTGGCTTCGGGATGGCACTCGTCCTTCAGAAGGAGCGGCGCGGTGTCGGCTTCTACCGGGCCGCGCTGTTCACCCCGGTGGTGTTCTCGCTGGTGGTGACCGCGCTGGTCTGGCGGGTCTTCTACCAGCCCGACGGCATCGCCGACACGCTGCTGCGGGCGGTCGGCCTGGAACAGCTGATCCGGCCCTGGCTCGCCGACCCGCAGACCGCCCTGTACGCGGTGATCCTGCCCGCTCTGTGGCGGCAGATCGGGTACGTGATGGTGCTGTTCCTGGCCGGGTTGAAGGCGATCGACCCGGCGCTGCACGAGGCGGCCCGGATGGACGGGGCCAACTCCTGGCAGCGGCTGTGGCACGTCACCATCCCCCAGATGAAGGGTGTCAACGCCGTGGTGCTGTCGGTCATCGTGATCGACTCGCTGCGCTCGTTCGACATCGTCTGGTCGCTGACCAAGGGTGGGCCGTACCACTCGTCGGAGCTGCTCAGCACCTACATGTACTCGACCGCGTTCCAGAGCCTGCGGCTGGGTTACGCCTCGGCGATCGCTGTCGTGATCTTCGTGCTCGCACTGGCCGTCATCCTCGGCTACCTGGTGCGCGCGTTCCGGGAGGAAGCGTCATGAACAAGCTCCGTACCGGGGCCTTCCACACCGGCATGATCCTGCTCTCGCTGCTCTGGCTGGGCCCGGTGCTCTGGGTGGTGGTGATGTCCACCCGGTCGTTCGACGACATCGCCGCGCACGGTGTGGGCAGCCTGCCCCGGTCGTTCACAGTGGACACCTACCGGCAGGCGTGGACCGACGGTGGCGAGCTGCGCGCGCTGATCAACAGCATGCTGGTCACCGTCCCGTCGGTGGCGCTGAGCCTGGGGCTGGCGGCGATGGCCGCGTTCGCGCTGAGTCGCTTCCGGATCCCCGGGCGGCGCACGATCCTGCTGCTGATGCTCGCCGGCAACCTGCTCCCACCGCAGATCCTGCTCATCCCGGTGGCCAAGTTCAGCGAGCTGACCGGCCTGTACGACACGCTCTGGGCGTTGATCGCTGTGCAGGTCGGCTTCGGGCTCGGCTTCTACACGTTCGTCCTGCACGGCTTCATGCGGGACCTGCCGGGCGAGATCCAGGAGGCGGCCACCATCGACGGCGCCGGCACGGCGCAGATCTTCACCAAGGTGATGCTGCCGCTGACCCGACCCGCGCTGGCCGCTCTCGGGGCGCTCTCCTTCACCTGGATCTTCAACGACCTGCTCTGGGCGATCACAGTGCTGCGTACCGATGACAACATGCCGGTCACCCCGGCGCTGCTCGCCCTCCAGGGCCAGTTCGTCTCGTCCTGGAACGTCATCGCCGCCGGTACTGTCATCGCGGCCGTGCCCACCGTCGCGGTGTTCCTCCGCTTCCAGCGGCACTTCGTCTCCGGTCTGGCGCTCGGAGCGGTCAAGTGACCGCCGAGGCCGGGCAGCGCTGGACGCTGCGGGGCACGCACACCGAGTACACGGTGCGGGTGCCCGCGCACGGCCGCTGGCTGGAACTCGTCGCGTGGGGTCCGCACGGCGTCTCCGAGGGGCCCTCGCCGGTCGCCTACGACGGCCCGGTCCCGTTCCTCACCGCCGGGGACGCGGCCCCCATCGAGTACGCCACCGACGCCGACCGCCCGTTCACCGGCGCCGACCTGGTGGTCGAGACGGCGAACGGGCAGCGCCGGGTGGGCTTCGTGCACACCGACGCGCGGATCGACGCCGACCAGCGGGAGCTGGCCGTCGAGTTCGCCGACCCGGTCACCGGGCTGCGCGCCACAGTGCACTATCGGATGCCCGCCGGCACCGACGTGGTGCAACGGTGGGTCGACCTGTCCAACGAGGGCACCCACGCGCTGCGGGTCGTCCGGGCCGGATCGGGCGGGTTCTGCGTACCGACGCCGCACGGCGCCCTGCTCAGCCACCAGTGGGGTCAGTGGGAGCAGGAGTTCCAGCTCTCCCACATCGAGCTGGGTCACGGCGCGTTCAGCATCGGCAGCTCCCAGGGCGTACCAGGGCACCTGCACGTGCCCTGGCTGGCCGTGCGCGACACCGCCGAGCCGGCCGGCCCGGCCTGGGGGATGGCGCTGGCCTGGACCGGCTCGTGGGAGATCAGCGCCGAGCGGGACACCGGCGGCCTGACCCGGGTCCGGGTCGGCCGTCAACTCGTCGACGGCCCGCTGGAGTTGGCCGCTGGCGAGCGGCTGACAGTGCCGGTGGTCACCGGGGCGTACAGCCCGGACGGCCTGGACGGGCTGGCCCGGGTCTGGCACACCTACCAGCGGATGCTGGCCGGGGAGCGGCTCAGCCCCCGCCCGGTGCTCTACAACTCCTGGGAGGCGACCTACTTTGCCGTCGAGGCGCAGAGTCAGCTCGCGCTCGCCCGGGTCGCCGCAGAGTTGGGCGTGGAGACGTTCGTCGTGGACGACGGCTGGTTCGTTGGCCGCGACGACGACACCGCCGGGCTGGGCGACTGGACGCCCGACCCGGCGAAGTTCCCGGCCGGGTTCGACACGTTCATCGCCGACGTCCGCGCGCTCGGGCTGAACTTCGGGCTCTGGGTCGAGCCGGAGTGCGTCAACCCGAAGTCATCCCTGTACGCCGAGCACCCCGACTGGGTCTACGCCGTCGACGGCCGGCCGCTCACCCCGGTCCGTAACCAGTACCTGCTCGACCTGGGCCGGCCGGAGGTCGCCGAGTTCGTCCACTGCACAGTCGACGGCCTGCTGCGCCGGTACGACATCGACTACCTGAAGTGGGACTTCAACCGGCCGCGTACCGAGCCGGGTCGGTCCGGTGGGATGGGCCCGCTCGACCTGGACGGCGCGCACGTCGCCAACCTGCACCGGATCTACGAGCGGTTGCGCCGGGACCATCCCGGGGTGCTGATCGAGGCGTGCGCCGGCGGAGGCGCGCGGACCGACCTGGCGATGGCCGCCCGGGCCGACGTCTTCTGGCCCAGCGACAACACCGGTCCGCTGGACCGGCTGGCCATCCAGTACGGCTTCCTGCACGCCAACGCCCCGCACCTGCTCAGCTCCTGGGTCACCGACGCGCCCGGCCTGTTCGACAGTCGCCCCCGAACGCTGGCGTTCCGGTTCGTCCTGGCGATGGCCGGTGTGCTCGGCATCGGCGCGGACATCCGGGCGTGGACCCCCGCCGAGCGGGCCGAGGCGGCCGGTTGGATCGCCCGCTACAAGGAGATCCGGGACGTCGTCACGCACGGCGAGGTGCACCTGATCGGCGGCCCCGACCAGGCCCGCTGTGCGGTGCAGTACACCGCGCCGGACGAAGCCCAGGTGGTCGTCCTGGCCTGGCACACCGGCCGGCTCGACGGCGCCGGGCTGCTCCCGTCCCGCCCGGTCCGGTTGCCCCTGCGCGGCCTCGACCCGGCGGCCCGTTACTCGCACGGTGATCGGCACTACTCCGGCAGCCATCTCGCCACCGTCGGCCTGCCCGTGCAGTGGAGCGCGACCCACGACGCCGACCTCATCGTGCTGACCCGCGACTGAGATCGGAGCACCACCACCCCCACCCCCGAGGGACAGGAGTACCTCCATGCGCCTGAACCGACAGCTGACCGCTGCCCTGGCCGTGCTCGGCCTGGGCCTGGCCAGCCCGATGCCGGCGATGGCCGGCCCACCCCACGCCGACCCACCGCAGGCCGGCCACGGACCCGTTCGCCCCGGTCACGCCCCGACGGCCACCAGCGCGGAGGACCAGGGCGCCCCGATCTTCTTCAACAGCGGCCTCGCCCCGACGCCCTACCAGGGCTGGAACACCTACTTCGGTCTCGGTGGCGACCCCACCGAGGCCGAAGTGCGGTCCGTTACCGACTACATGGTCCACAGTGGCCTCCGGGACGCCGGCTACACCTACGTCTGGATCGACGGCAACTGGGCCGCGCCCATCCCGCGCAACGAGGCCGGTCAGCTCGTCGCCGACCCGGCCCGCTTCCCCGGCGGAATGGCCGCGCTGGCCGCGTACATCCACAGCAAGGGGATGAAGGCCGGCATCTACACCGACGCCGGCCCGTACCTGCCGGGGCAGTGTGGGCTCGGCAGCAACGGCCACTACCGGGCGGACATCGCCCAGTTCGCCGGCTGGGGCTTCGACGCGCTGAAGGCCGACTGGCTCTGCGGCCGGGCCGCGGGCCTCGACCCGGAGACCACCTTCCGGGAGTTGGCCGAGGCGGTACGCCAGTCGCCCCGACCGATGCTGCTCAACATCTGCAACCCGGTCAGCTCGGACTGGGGCGGCGGCCCGTACACCCCGGAGCAGCTGTCCACCTGGAGCTACACGTACGCGCCCATCATCGCCGACTCCTGGCGGACCTACACCGACGTGGGGCTCACCGACCCGAGCCCGCAGTGGGCGTACCCGTGGGTGCTGCGCAACATGGACGTCAACGCGTACCACCCGGCGGCCACCGGGCCGGGGCACTACAACGACCCGGACTACCTGCTGCCGATGCGCCCGCTGCCCGACGGCGGGTACGAGTTGAGCCTGGAGGAGTCCAAGACGCAGCTCGGCATGTGGGCCCTCATGGCCGCGCCGCTGGTGATCGGCTCCGACCCGCGTGGCCTGCCGAAGGAGATGATCTCGGCGCTGACCAACCCGGAAATCATCGCGGTGGACCAGGACCCGCTGGTCCGGCAGGGCGTCAAGGTCGCCGACACCGGCACCGACGCGCAGGTGTGGAGCAAGGTCCTCGCCGGCTCCGGCAAGCGGGCCGTCGCGCTGCTCAACCGGCACGACACCGCCCAGCAGATCACTGTGAACTTCGCCGACGTCGCCCTCGGTGGGTCGGTCAAGGTCCGTGACCTGTGGTCCCGCACCACAGTGGACGCCCAGCCGACCACCCCGGGGGCGCAGCCGTTCACCGGCTCGTACACCGTCGAGGTGCCGGCGCACGGGGTGGCCATGCTCGGCCTGACCGGCGCCGACCAGGTCGCCGGCGCCGACCTCGGTGGCACCGCCAGCGCCAGCCCGGCGCTGGTCCGGGTGAACGACACGCACGCCGCCGCCTTCGTCCGCGACGCTTCCGGTGCGCTGGCGGTCAACACCCGCACCGGTACGACGTGGGGCACGCACTGGACCTCCCTCGGCGGCCCGGTCGGCGGCCGGATCCTCGGCCAACCGGCGGCGTACGGCTCCGCCGACGGGCGGCTCGACGTGTTCGTCCGCGCCACCGACAACGCGGCCTGGCAGCGCAGTTACGTGGCCGGCAGCTGGGGACCGTGGCATAGCCTCGGTGGCACGCTGACCGACGCGCCCACTGTTGCCTGGACCAACCCGACGCAGTGGACCCTCGTCGCCCGCGGCGCCGACGGCAAGCTCTGGTCGCGTACGCCGAGCGCCGGCTGGACCGGCGTCGGAGCTCCCGAGAACCGGCCGTTCCACGGCCGGCCGAGCGCTGTCGTCGACGACGCCGGCGTGCTGCACGTGGCGGTCCGCAGCCGCACCGACGAGGTGTGGTGGAGCAGCCGGACCGGCACCACCTGGTCGGCCTGGACCAACCTGGGCGGCACCACCAGCGGCAGCCCGACCCTGCTCGCCACCTCCGGCCGGGTCTACCTGTTCGCGCTGGCCGCCGACAACCGGCTCTGGCAGCGCAACCTGGCCGACGGCGCCTGGGGCGGCTGGTTCCGACGCGCTGAGTTCGCCACCGACGCGTTCCGGGGTGCTCCCGGGGCCGCCGCCGGTGCCAACGGCAGCGCCTGGCTGGCGGTACGCGGCGTCGACGACCGGGTGCACCAGGTCACCCTCTGATTCACGGTGGCGGGCCGTCCGCGTGGGCGGCTCGCCACCCGGCCAGCGTGGCTCACTGCCGGCCCGGCGTGATGGTGGCGAGGTCGGCTGGTTGCCCCTACGTCCGTCGGTGGTAGTGGTTGCGGCGGGGGATCTGTTCGGGGTCGAGCCAGGCGGGTGGGATGAATTCGGGGTGGCCGTCGCCACCGAGCCGGACCGTCCAGTCGCTGTGGTGCAGGTGGCGGTGGTGGTGGCCGCAGAGCAGGACGGCGTTTGCCAGGCTGGTGGTGCCGCCGTCGGTCCAGTGGTGGATGTGGTGGGCGTGGCACCAGCGGGGTGGGCGGTCGCAGCCGGGAAACGCGCATCCACGGTCGCGTAGCACCAGAGCGCGGCGGAGTGGCCCGCTGATGAGGCGGCGTTGCCGGCCGACGTCGAGTGGTTGGCCGGTGCTGCCGAGGCCGGTGGGGAGGATGGCCGCGTCGCAGGCGAGTCGTCGGACAGTGTCGGGGGTGAGCTGGAGGCCGGTGTCGAGGGTGCCGGTGTCGAGTTGCCGCGCAAGCGCGTCGTAGGTGGTGGTGACGACGATCTGGGCGGCGTCGCCGCCGTGTTCGGGTAGCTCCCCGGTGCGCAGGCTGAGTCGGCAGACGTCGGCGAGCGCGTCATGCCGGCGTTGCCCGGGGGAGCGGGTGTCGTCGGGGCCGGCAGGTGCGCTGAGCGGGTCGATGGCGGCGCGCAGCAGGCCGGCGGTTTCGGCGTCGAGGATGCCGGTGAGTCGAAGTCGGCCGTCGGTCTGCTCGGACAACGTGAGGTGCCGGTCGCGGGCGGCGCGGGCGGCTTCGGCTTCCAGTGCGGCTTGGGCGGCGGCGTCGGCGACGTCGGGGGCGACGTGGTCGAGGATGCGGGTGCCGAGTTTGCGCAGTTGGCTGGGGTCGAACTGCCCGGCCCAGTCGACCAGCACGCTCACTGCCTTGTCGGCTGCCTCCGGGCCGGCGGCGTTCTGCACGGTGGTGACGGTGTCGGTGATGACCCGGGCCTGATCGAGGCTGATGTGCCCGTCGGCGAGCGCCTGTCGTACCCCTGGGTTGCCGG
This sequence comes from Micromonospora sp. NPDC005324, assembly GCF_040607155.1. Classification (NCBI taxonomy): domain Bacteria; kingdom Bacillati; phylum Actinomycetota; class Actinomycetes; order Micromonosporales; family Micromonosporaceae; genus Micromonospora; species Micromonospora sp. NPDC005324. The sequence continues at coordinate 75,449 of NZ_JBEXGE010000013.1, forward strand.
TGTCGAGGGCGGCGGCGAGGTCGACCAGGCGGCGGGCGGCGGGGATGGTGAGTCGCAGTCGTTCGCGCAGCCACACCGCGGTGTTGGAGGCGCCCTGCGCGCGGGCCGTGCCTCGGCCGTCAAGCTCGCGGACCAGGGTCAGGGTGACGGCGGCGAGGCGTTGCTGAAGGCGGTGCGCGGCGTCGAGCGCGGCGATCAGGTCGTGCTCCGGCAGGGCCCAGGCGGCGGCGTCGACGCAGGCGGCGATCGCCTCGTCTGCCTGCGCCAACTCCTCGACCATGACCCGACACTAGAACAGATGTACGACACTCTCAGTCACCATGATCGATTGAACCGGAACCGCCCGACGTCGCCCTGGCGGGGTTGCGCTGCGGCCTGAGGCGCAGTCGGCGGGATCGACCGCACCGCTCCGGCTCAAGGTCGCCCGTCAGGCGAAGGGCGCGGTCGAGGGGTCGAGCCGCTCGGCGTCATCCTGCCAGCGACGGGTCAGGCGCCGCTGCGGCGAAGCAGGTCGCGGGGTCGGTGGTGGTGCGGTCAGTCGCGCCGGACGAGGCCCGGGCCGGCGATGATGTCGATGTCGCCGTCCGCGATCTCGTGGCCGGCGGCGCAGCGGAGCACCGCGCGGATCGGCTCGCCGCAGTCGTGGTGGGTGGCGATGACGGACGGGCCGGTGTCGGTGGCGGCCCAGGTGTCGCCCCAGTTGCGTAGTGCGGTGATGACGGGCAGGAGTTCGCGGCCCTTGCGGGTGAGTTGGTACTCGTGGCGGGTGCGCTGCCCGGGCTCCCGGTAGGGGATTCGTTCGAGCAGTTCGGCGGCGACCATCTCCTTGAGGCGGGCGGCCATGGCGGGTTCGCCGACGCCGACCCGGCGGACGAAGTCGTCGAAGCGGCGCGTGCCCAGCAGGGCCTCGCGCATGATCAGGACCGTTGACCTGCTGCCCACGATGTCCATCGCCCGGGCCACCGAGCAGTTTTCGCTCGTCCAGGAATCGCGATCGTCTCGTAGGTCCTCCATGCCGTCCAGCGTACCTGACTTGCATGAAGGCTAGTCAGGTGCTTCACTGGGTCGCGCTGACTTCAGCATACGCAAGTCAGATCACCAGCCTGAAGGATCTTCAGTGACCACCAGCGCCACGGCCCCGACCCCGCCCGGAGCGACCCCACGCTCAGCGAACCCACCAGGACCGGCGGCGCCCGGGGCAGCCGACACCGCCCGCTCCTCCTTGCGCGGCTCCCGGAACATGACCCTGATCGCCATGTGCCTGGGCGCGATGATCACGTTCCTGCAGATCACCGCGACGGTGTCCGCGCTGACCACGATCCAGCGGGACCTGCGGGTCGACCCGACCACAGTGGTGTGGATCCCCAGCGCCTACACCCTGATGGTGGCGAGCGTCGTGCTGTCCGCGGCCACCCTGGGCAGCCGCTACGGGCGTAAGCGCATGTTCGGCGCCGGGGTCGTCGCGATGATCGTCGGCGCAGGCGTCGTGGCTGGCGCTCCGACCGTCGCGTGGGTGATCGTCGGGCAGTTGGTCGCCGGCCTCGGTGGGGCCCTGATCCTGCCGAACAGCCTGGCGATCCTCGGTGCGACCTTCACCGACCCGCACCGACGGACCGAGGTCATCACCGCGTGGTCGGCGGCGTCCGGCATCGGGCTCGCGATCGGCCCGCTCATCGCCGGCACTCTGCTGCGGCACTACCAGTGGCACAGCGTCTACCTGTCGACGATCGCGCTGGGTGTGGTCACCCTCGTCGTCGCCGTCGTCGGGGTGGCCGAGTCCCGGCCGAGCGCCGCCCGACTCGACGTGCCCGGCCTGCTGCTGGGCACCGTCGCCATCGCGGCCGCCGTCTACGCGCTGATCCAGGGCGGCAAGGTCGGCTACACCAGCCCGGTGGTGTCGACGGCCTGGGTCGTCGCGGTCGTCGCACTTGTCGCGTTCGTGCTGGTCGAGCTGCGGACCAGCGCGCCAATGCTCGACGTGCGGCTGTTCCGGTCCGCGTCGTTCAGCGCTGTCATGGTCGTCGGCGCGGTGTCGCTGTTCGGTTTCACCGGCGTGGCCATCCTGCTGGTCCTCTTCCACGAACGTGCGCAGGCGCTCAGCCCGCTGGACACCGGCTGGCGGATGCTGGTGCTCTTCGGCGCGTACGTGCTGGTCGCCTTCGGTGCCGGGCGCGCGATCCGTCGTACCGGCTTCAAGGTGCCGTTGACCCTCGGCCTGGTCCTCGGTGCGGTGGCCAGCTTCGCGCTGGCGAACCAGGGGCCGACCACGTCGTTCGGTGACCGCTGGGCGCTGTTCGCGTTGTTCGGCGCGGCCAGCGGTCTGGTGGTGGCCCCGGCGACGGCGGCGGCGTTGGCCAGCGTCGCGCCCGCCCAGGCCGGCATGGCCTCCGGCGCGGTCAACGCCGCCCGCCAGGTCGGCTCGGTGCTCGGCTCGTCCCTGCTCGGCACGCTCCTCACCACCACGATGGTGGCCGACCTGCCGGCCCGGCTCGCCGCGCACCAGGTCGGCGAACCCACCAGTACCGCAGTGCAGGCGGCGGTGGCCTCCGGCGCCAACGGCGGCCAACCGCTGCCCGACCCGGTCCGAGCGGCGATCGCCGAGGCACTGACCTCCGGTGTCCAGGCCGGGTTGCGGATCAACGGCATCGTCTTCCTGGTCACCGCCGTGCTGGCGCTCACCCTGATCCGCAACCGGCCGCACCAACACTAGGGCGTCAGAGCGTCCAACTCCTCAATGGCGTCGGCCGGCAGTTTCAGGTCGGCCGCCGCCATGTTCTCCCGCAGGTGGGCCACGCTGGACGTGCCGGGGATCAGCACGGTGGTGGGGGATCGCTGGAGCAGCCAGGCGAGGGCGACCTGCTGCGGCGAGGCACCCAGTCGGGCTGCCACGCCGTCGAGCGCGTCGGACTGCAACGGCGTGAACCCGCCGAGCGGGAAGAACGACGCGAACGCGATGTTCTCCTCCGCGCACCGGTCGACCAGGGCGTCGTCCTGCCGGTTGGCGAGGTTGTAGAGGTTCTGCACGGTGACCACCGGTGCGATGGCCTGGGCCTCGGTGAGCTGGTCGAGCGTGACGTTGCTGAGCCCGAGGTGCCGGATCAGGCCCTCCTGCCGCAGCTCCGCCAGGGCGGTGAACTGCGCACCGAGCGGCGCGTCGCCGGTGCCCTCCGCCACGCCTACCCGCAGGTTGACCACGTCGAGCACGTCCAGGCCGAGGTGTTCCAGGTTCTCCCGCACCTGGGCCTTCAGGTCGTCCGGCTCCAAAGCCGGGATCCAGGAGCGGTCGGCGCCGCGGCGCGCGCCGACCTTGGTGACCAGGTGCAAACCCTCGGGGTACGGGTGGAGCGCCTCGCGGATCAGTTCGTTGACCACGACGGGCCCGTAGAAGTCGCTGGTGTCGATGTGTCGAACGCCCAGGTCGACTGCCTCGCGGAGCACGGCGAGCGCCTGCTCGCGGTCGCGGGGCGGGCCGAAGACACCCGGGCCGGCCAACTGCATCGCCCCGTAGCCCATCCGGCTCAGGGTGAGGCCGTCGGCGGGGGTGAGGGCACCGCCGGGAAGGTTCTCGCTCATCTCATCCTCTTGTCAGTTGTCGTCGTGACATCTGCGGCCGTTCGAAACCGGCCCTCCGACCACTGTCCGCCGGGAGAGGCCCGGGCGGCAGGGCGAGCTGTTCCTGGTAGTGACACAGCCAGTCACCGGGCCGTCCGGCGATCTACCGTCGGTGGCATGGACGCATCGAATCCGCTCGGCGACTTCCTGCGCGCCCGCCGGGAGCAGACCCGGCCCGAGGATGTCGGGCTCGGCCCGGGCGTGGGCCTGCGCCGGGTGCCGGGGCTGCGGCGTGAGGAGGTGGCGATGCTCGCCGGCATCAGCGCCGACTACTACCTCCGATTGGAGCAGGGTCGCGAGCGGCACCCCTCGGTGCAGGTCCTCGATGCCCTCGCCGGGGTGCTGCGGCTGGATCCGGAGGCGACCGCGTACATGATCGGGTTGAGCCGTGCGCGATCGCGCCGGGCGGCCCGACCGGCCGCCGAGCGGGTGCCGGCCAGCATCCTGCACCTGCTGCGGCAGCTCTCCATGCCGGCCTTCGTGCAGAATCGGTACCTCGACATCCTGGCCTCGAACCCGATGGCGAGGGCGCTGTCGCCGAATCTCGCCCCGGGCGCCAACCGGCTCCTGGCGGTGTTCCTGGACCAGGCCGAGCGGGAGCTGTTCCGCGACTGGCGGCAGGCGATGCAGAGCGTGGTGGGGCAGATGCGCGCCGACTCGGGCGGGGCCACCGACGACCCACGGTTGACGGCTCTGGTGGGGGAGTTGTCACTCAAGAGCGACTGCTTTCGGCAGCTGTGGGCGCGCCACGAGGTGCGTCGACGGGAGGGCATCGTCAGCCGGCTGCACCACCCCGAGGTGGGCGACCTCGACCTGTACTGCGACAAGCTCGCTGTGGCGGGCGCGGACGGGCAACTGCTGGTGATCTACCACGCCGAGCCCGGTACGGAGTCCGCCCGCTCGTTGGCGCTGCTCGGCTCGATCGCCGCCAGCGCTGCGGACGACGTGCCGGACAGCCTCCGGCCCGGCGACCCGGCCCGCCTTTTCCCGCTGGAGTGACCCGGTCAGGGCCGCTGCGGGGTCTCCTGGGTGGGGATGTGCTCGTAGCGCCTGCGCACCGGCGACTTTCCCGGCAGCCCGTTCGCCGGTCTCCGGTACCGCTTCAGCGACTACGACGACACAGCGATCCGGCAGCTGCGCATCGCGCCCTGACGGGTGCAGGCGGACGGATGGGCGGGCGACGGGCTTGACGACTTTTGTTTGTGAGTGCACACTTACAAACATGCGATCCACCGCCGAGGCCCGCCGGGTCACCGTCCTGAACGCCGCAGTGTCGGTGTTCGCGCGTGCCGGCTTCCACGCCACCCCGGTCACCGCCGTGGCCGCCGCCGCCGGCATCTCCGAGGCGTACGTCTTCCGGCTCTTCTCCGGGAAGCTCGGTTTGTTCGTGGCGGCGGCCGGTGCGTGTTTCGACCGGATCGCCGACGCGATCGAGGCGGGTGCGGAGCGTGCCGGGGGTGACAGCCCGCAGGAGATCCTCGACGCCATGGGCGGTGCCTACGCGGAGCTGATCGCCGATCGCGACCTGCTGCTCTTCCAGGTGCAGGCGCAGGCCGTCACGGACATCCCGGAGGTCGCCGAGGCGGTGCGGGCCGGCTACCGGCGGGTCGCGACCTTCGTGCAGAGTCGGGCCGGCGCCAGCGACGCGCAGGTGCAGCAGTTCTTCGCGTACGGCCAGCTGTGCCACCTGATCGTGACCGCGGGCCTGGAGCAGGTCCCGGAACCCTGGGCCCGTGCTCTGACCGCCGGCATTCGCCACCCCTGACCGACTCGTTTTCCGGGCCGCTTCGGCGGCCCACTTCTTCAGCCCGCGAAGTGCGTGAGTGCACACTTACAAACAAGGGAGAACCCGATGACCACCGACACGACGATCACCGAAGTGGTACTGCCCGGTGTGGTGGAGCCCGACGGCCTCCTGCTGCACCGGCGCCCGATGCCCGTCCCCGCCCAGGGGCAGGCGATCGTTCAGGTCGAGGCCACCGGCATCTCGTTCGCCGAGCAGCAGATGCGTCACGGGCTCTACCCCGGCCAGCCGAAGTTCCCGTTCGTGCCCGGCTACGACCTCGTCGGCACCGTTCGAGCGGTCGGTCCCGGCGGCGACGACGCGCTGGTCGGCACCCGGGTGGCGGCGGTCACCAAGACCGGTGCCTGGGCCACCCACGCGCTGGTCGACATCGACGCCCTGGCCCCCGTACCCGAAGGTCTGGACCCCGCCGCGGCCGAGACCGTGGTCGTCAACGGGGTGACCGCCTGGCAGATGCTGCGGGACGCCGACCTGACGGCCGGGCAGACCATCCTCGTGCACGGCGCGAACGGCGGCGTCGGGAGCGTGCTCGTCCAACTCGGCCGGCACCTCGGCCTGCGGGTCATCGGCACCGCCGCCGAACGGCACCACGCCGGGCTGCGTGAACTCGGCGTCGAACCGCTTGACTACCGGGACCCGGACATGGCCACGCGGGTCCGCGAGCTGTCGCCGGGTGGCGTCGACGCCGTCTTCGACCCGGTCGCCGGCCCGGGCGTACGCACCTCGTACGCCCTGCTCGCCCCCGGCGGGAAGCTGGTCGTCTACGGCAACGCCGCCGCCGTCGGCACCGGTCAGTCGGTCGCGTGGGTCTTCGTGAAGCTGCTGACCCGCCTCTACACCTGGAACGCGTTGCCCAACGGCCACCGGGCCGGTTTCTACAACTTCTGGGCCGGCCAGCTCACCCGGCGCGCCGCGTTCCGCCGTCGCCTGCGCACCGACCTCGGCATCGTGCTCGACCTGCTGCGGGAGGGAGTGATCGTGCCGCAGATCGCCGCCCGATACCCGCTCAGCGAGGTCTCCGCGGCGCTGGTGTTCGCCGAGAATCGCAGCCGGGCCGGCAAGGTGGTGCTGGAGCCCTGACCCCCGGCCCGTCCAGGGAGCCGGTGCGACGGGCCGTGGCGGGGGCGGGGGGCGTACGGTGGACGTGTCGCCCGGGGGACCCGGTGGCCGCCAGACGGACGCCACCGCCACCAGCCCGCCAGGGCGTTACCGCTCATCGTCACCATCGCCGCCGCGCACCGGCCGTGTCGGCTGGTCGCGACCGCGACCGCGTCCCGACCGCCGCGTCGTCAGCGTCCGTCCGGCCTTCGGTTGCCCGACGCGCTGACTCGGGTTCACCCTCGGTGCGAATTGTTTCGAACGCTCAATTAAGGGAGTGCCAGATGAGGATCGCCAGGGACCGGATCGTCGCCGCACTTCGCGACCGGGGTCAGCTGGCCCGGGCCGCCTGGGTCGAGCGCGAACTGCCCGAGCAGGTGGACCCGGCCAAGCACTCCGGGTTGCTCGCCACCCTGGACCTGAAAGCGGCCGATCTCGCCGACGCGCCATCCCCGTGAGGGTCGCGCCGCTCGGCCGCTCGCCGAAGGCTCGGTGACAACGGCGCGCCCTGGCGCGGGGGTGCCTCGGCAGACGCCGGGTGCGCGACGGGCGAGGTAGCCTCACCGCTCGCGCTAGGTGCTCCTGCGATCGGGGAGGACAGGGGGAGGTGAAGCATGGCCGACATCGGCGAGGTGGTGCGGTGGTTGCAGCTCAACGCGCCCCGAGGTGGCCCGGACGAGGTGTCGCAACTGGTCGCCCGTGCGGCGCCCGCCATCGACGCCAGCGAAATCGTGATCTACCTGGCCGACTACACGCAATCCCTCCTCGTGCCGCTGCTCGGCGCGGGACTCGACCGGGACCAGTTGCCGATCGAGACGACGCTCGCCGGCCGGGCCTTCACCACCCTCGACATCCAGCGCGCGCCCGACAACCCGGACCGGGTCTGGGTGCCACTGCTGCTCGGGTGCGAGCGGATGGGCGTACTGGAGATCGTCTCCCCGGCCGCCGCCGACGAGACGATGGACGGTCCGGCCTGGGAGGTGGCGGTCAACGTCGCCCAGATCCTGGTCAACCGCCGGCTCTACGGTGACGTGGTCGAGCGGATGCGGCGGCGGATGCCGATGCAGGTCGCGGCCGAGATCGTGTGGGGCCTGCTCCCACCGCTGACCTTCGCCACCGACGACCTGGTGGTCACCGCCATCCTCGAACCGTGCTACGACGTCGGCGGCGACATATTCGACTACGCGTTGAACGACGACGTGCTCAGCGTCGGGCTCTTCGACACCTGTGGTCACGGCATCAAGGCGAGCACCCTGGCATCACTGGTGGTCAGCGCGTACCGCAATGCCCGTCGGTGTGGCCTCGACCTGGTCGACACGGCGATCAGCATCGACCGCTGGGTGCGGTCCGAGCACCCGAACTTCTTCGCGACCGGGTTGCTGATCGAGTTGGACCGCCAGACCGGCCGGCTCAGCATGATCAACGCGGGTCACCCCGGTGCGATGTTGCTGCGCGACGGCAAGGCCATCCGAGAGCTACCCGGGCCGACTGCGCTGCCCCTCGGCCTGGGTCACCTGACTCCCCGCCGACCGCGGGTACACGTCGAGGATCTGCACCCGGGCGACCGCATCCTCGCCTACACCGACGGCATCACCGACGCCCGCAGCGCGGAGGGGGAGCAGTTCGGGCTGGACCGGCTCGTCGACTTCGTCAACCGCGCCTTGAACGACGGGTTGCCCAGCCCGGAGACGATGCGTCGCCTGGTCCGCGCGGTCGTCGGCTACCAGGACGACCAGCTTGAGGATGACGCGACGGCCCTGTTCGTGGAGTGGCGGCCGCCGCACCTGCCGCTCGTCCACCTGCGGGACCTCGCCGGGCTCCGGCCCTGACCGGCGCAGTGGGATTTTGCACTCGCAGTGCACTTGTCTCCGATTGCAGGGCTGTCTAGCGTCACCTCATGGCTGACTCATGGACCTTCGCCGTGGCGCGTGACGACCTCGGGCAGACCACGCTCGTCGATGGCTCCACGCCCGCCCTGGCTGACGGCGAGGCGCTGCTGCGCGTCGACCGCGTGGGCCTCACCGCCAACAACGTGACCTACGCGGTGCTCGGCGACTCGATGCGCTACTGGCAGTTCTTTCCGCCGGCGGCCCAGGGCCTCGGGCCGCAGTGGGGCCTGCCGCCGCTCTGGGGCTTCGCCGAGGTGGTCGCCTCGGCGGCGGCGGGGGTCGAGGTGGGGCAACGAATCTACGGCTACCTCCCGCCCGCCGGTCACCTCGTGGTGCGACCGGACCGGGTGGACGCGTCCGGGTTCCGCGAGGCGAGCCCGCACCGGGCCGAGTTGCCGTCGCCGTACAACGCCTACCGGTCGACCACAGGCGACCCGGCGTATCAGCGCGACCAGGAGGATCTGCTGATCCTGTTCCGGCCGCTGTTCTTCACCTCGTTCATGCTGGCCGACCAGGTCATCGACAACGACTTCCACGGAGCCGAGGCGCTGCTGGTGTCGTCGGCGTCGAGCAAGACCGCGTACGCCGCCGCGTTCGAGCTGCACCGGCGCGGGCCGCGCCTGGTCGGTCTGACCTCACCGGGCAACCTGGCGTTCACGCGGTCGCTCGGCTGCTACGACGACGTCGTGTCGTACGACGACGTCGACGCCCTCGACGTGGTCCCGACGGTCTACCTCGACCTGTCCGGCGCGCCCTCGACCCGCGCCGCAGTGCGTCGGCGTCTCGGCGACCGGCTGGTCCGGGACATCGCGGTCGGGCTCACCAACCAGACGCCGAACGCCGACGCCGCCGAGGAGGTGTTCTTCGCGCCGGTGCAGATGCGCAAGCGCAGCCAGGACTGGGGCCGTGACGGGCTCGACCAGCGGTTCACCGAGGCCTGGCAACGCTTCGCGGCCGTGGTGAGCGGGTGGCTGGACGTTCGGGTGGGTGCCGGGCCGGCGGCGCTGCAACACGCGTGGCTCGACGTTCTCGCCGGTCGTACGCCGCCACGGGTGGGCCACGTCATCCAACTCTGAGCGGCTGACGGTATCGGGCTCAGGCTGCGAGGTCGTCGGTGAGCTGGTGACGCAGTGCGGCCAGCGAGCGGGTGATCAGCCGGGACACGTGCATCTGTGAGACGCCGATCCGGTCGGCGATCTGGGCCTGGGTCAGGTTGCCGTGGAAGCGCAGGCTCAGGATCTGGCGCTCGCGTTCCGGCAGTGTGGCGAGGGCCGGGCCGAGGGCGACGCGGATCTCGACGCGATCGAACTCGTGGTCGTCGTCGCCGAGGGTGTCCCCGAGCTCGCGGCCGCCGTCAGCCCCGGTCGGGGTGGACAGCGACGTGGCCCGGTATGCGCGCGCACCCTCCAGCCCCTCCAGGACGGTCTCCTCGGTCACGTCGAGGTAGGACGCGATGTCGGCGACGGTCGGCGAGCGGCCGAGGTTCTGGGTCAGGGCGCTGTTCGCCGCGCTGATCGACAGGCGCAGCTCCTGGAGGCGGCGGGGTACGCGCACCGCCCAGGTGCGGTCCCGGAAGTACCGCTTGATCTCGCCGATGATGGTGGGAATGGCGTACCCGCTGAAGTCGACACCCCGGTCGTGGTCGAAGTTGTCCACGGCCTTGATGAGCCCGACGAAGGCGGTCTGGGCCAGGTCGTCGTCGGGTGCGCCGCGTCCGCCGTAGCGGCGCGCCAGGTGCCGGGCGAGCGGCAGCCACGCCTCGATGGCGCGGTCCCGCATTGCTGGGCGGCGAGGGTCATCGGCCTGGGTCGCCTTCATTGCGGCGAGCAGCTCCTCCGGACTCTGGTCGCTGCTCCGCTGGTCGACGCGGGTGCTGGTCGCGTTCTCGACGATGATGGCCATGGGATGGTCCCTCCCGCACATGCCCGTCGATCGAGTCGACCGGAAGGGTCTCCGAACCGGCTACCGCCGGGGCGCACGTACGGGCGAAGGTGCGCTGTCGCAAGGCCACGATCACGGGCCTCGCCACCGCGTCATGTCGTTCACTTGATGACCCGGACACTACCCGAAAGAACGACTATTTTCTAGCCGAAAGTATGAGGCTAGGCGTTTAGAGTGCGAGCGGGCGGGGTCAGCCGCGCTCATCCGAGGCGTCGACAGCGGCCGGAACCGGCTGGGCCGGCCTCACCGCGAACGGGTGGCGCAGTCGCCGCATGGCCTCCTCGCTGCTGTCGGAGGTCACCGCCGGGCCGTCCAGCCCGTCGCCGGGCGACGTGGCGAGGAACAGGGCGGGTCGACCGTTGTCGTTCGATGTCATGCAGGGATCCTGTCTCTACGAAAGGGGTGCGTCTGGGGCCTCGGCAACGTCGGCCGTGCGACCTGGTGACGCTTCGGCGCACACGTTGGCGCCCGAATGCTGGTGTCCTGTGCACGGGCGAGCGCCCGGCGACACCGACACCCCGCACCATACCCGGCGCCGCCACCACATATGCGCCGCCGACGGACCCGTCTCGCTTGTGGTGAACCGGCCCCCCGGGAATTCTGTAATCCCACCCGCTGCCGCGGGTCTCCGATCCTGAGGGCGGTCAGCACACCCAGCGTGGGCGCCGCGCGGATGAGTACCCGAGGAGTGAGACTCATGTCGTCAGCCGGTCGAGCACTGCCCGATGTCGGGTTGGTCGTCGCGGCCCGGCAGGGCGACCAGCGCGCTCTCGACGACGTCGTCGCGGCCTCGCTCCCGCTGGTCTACAACATCGTCGGGCGTGCGCTGCGCGGGCACGCCGACGTCGACGACGTGGTCCAGGAGACGTTGGTACGGGTGATCCGGTACCTGCCCGCGCTCAACGATCCGGCGGCGTACCGGTCCTGGCTGGTGGCGATCACCATCCGCCAGGTGCGTGACTGGGAGACGCGCCGACGCGTCGCGCTCAACCGCGATGCCGGGCTGGACGCGATCCACAACGTGCCCGACCCCGCCTCCGACTTCGCGGGAATGACGATCCTCCGGCTCGGCCTCACCGACCAACGACGCGAGGTCGCCGAGGCGACCCGCTGGCTCGACCCGGACGACCAGGAACTGCTCTCGCTGTGGTGGCTGGAGGAGACCGGCGAGATCGCCCGGAACGAGGTCGCCGACGCGCTCGGGTTGTCACCCGGGCACGTCGCGGTGCGGATCCACCGGATGAAGGAGCAGATCCAGAGCGCCCGCGGCGTCGTACGCGCGCTCCGCGCCCGCCCCGGCTGCCCGGACCTGGGCGCCGTCACCACCGAGTGGGATGGCACGCCCAGCTCGCTGTGGCGCAAGCGACTGGCTCGACACGTCCGTGACTGCGCGTTCTGCGGACGGCTGGGCACCACCCTCCTGCCGATCGATCGGCTGCTCGCCGGTTTGCCGTTGCTGCCGCTGCCGGCGGGCCTCGGCGCCCACCTGCCGAACGCCGCCGCCCCGGCCGCCGCCGCGCCGGCCGTCGCTCCGCCCGCCCCGACGGCCGGACCCGCCGCCGGGCCTACCCCACAGGGCGCGGTGCCCACCGATGCGGGCGGCGGCCCCAGCGTCGTCGACCTCGCGGTGAACCGGCCCCGTGGCCTCGTGCCGTCCCTCGCCGCTGGTGTGGCCGCCGCCGTCCTGGCCATCACCATGGCTGTGGTGATCCTGCCGGACGAGCCGTCCGCACCCTCGTGGGCGGCGCCGCCGTCTGCCGCCCCCACGGCCGTCGCCACCCCGAGCGTCGCGCCCTCGCCGAGCGCGCGGCCCTCGTCGAAAGCTCCGGTGGCGCCGGCGGTCAGCTCCGCCCGCAAGGGCGTCGGGGTGTGGAACTTCGGCGGGGCGAGCCAGGCGTTGGCGAACTCCAGGGCCAGCTGGTACTACACCTGGGGCACCCAGCACCCGGGGATCAGCACGCCGCGCGGTGCGACGTTCGTGCCGATGATCCGCAGCGCGGAGAACGTCACCGCCGCGGAGCTGGCCCGGGCCAAGGCCGCCGGGCCGTACCTGCTCACCTTCAATGAGCCGGACCTGCCGGAGCAGGCGAACATGACCGTCGAGCAGGCGTTGAACCTGTGGCCGCAGCTGATGGCGACGGGCAGCAAACTGGGCAGCCCGGCGGTCGCCTGGGGCGCACCGGACCCGCAGGGTTGGCTGGACAGGTTCATGACCGGCGCCCGGGCCCGCGGCCACCGGGTGGACTTCATCACGCTGCACTGGTTCGGCGCCGACTTCACGACCGCCACCGCGGTGGCCCAACTCCGGCAGTACCTCCAGGCCGTCTACCAGCGGTACCGCAAGCCGATCTGGCTGACCGAGTTCGCGCTGATCCGCTTCGCCGGGGGTGCTTCGCAATTTCCCAGTCAACAAGAGCAGGCGGCCTTCCTCACGGCGGCCACCGCCATGCTCGGCCAACTGCCCTACCTCCAGCGCTACGCCTGGTTCGGGCTACCTGCCACGGACAAGGATCGGTCCGGGTTGTTCAGCGACGGGACCGAGGCGACGGTGGTCGGCCGTGCGTTCCAAGCCGCCCGCTGAGCCCTGGCGAACGAATGGACGAGCAGATCATGGTGGAGCGCCGAGGGCCTCGCGTACGGGCCGGGCGGCTGGTCGGCGTTGCCGCGACCCTGGTCGCCACGGCATTGGCCGTCGGGCTCACCCAGGGGTGGGGCCGCACCAACGAGGAACCGGCAGCGTCGTCGGTAACAGCGGCGCCGGCCGCGCCGGTGGTGCTCAACGGCACCGACGACGCCTTCATCCAACTGCTGATCCCGATGAACGAGGGCGCGCTCGCGCTGATCGACCAGCTCGACGCCCGTCCGGCGGATCCGTCGCTGCGGGCCCTCCTAAGCGAGGTCCGGAAGGCCCATCGGGCCGAGTTGCGGGACCTGCGTGGGCTGTTGGCCGCGGGCAACGTGCCGGAGCTGAACATCCACGAGGGGCATCAGATGCCCGGCATGGTCACCGATGCCCGCCTCGCCGAGCTCCGTGCCGCGTCCGACGCGGAGGTGTCGTCGCGGGCGGCTGCCCTGATCCGGGCGCACCTCGCGCAGACCGTGGTGCTCTGCCGGGGCGAGCAGACCGCCGGGGGAAGCCCGGAGCTGAAGGCGCTAGCCGGCCGGATCCAGCAGGCGCGGGCCGCCGAGCTGGACACGCTGGACGACCGGCCCGGCGCGCCCACCGCCGCACCGGGCGGTTGAGCGTGCGGCCCAGAGGACCGGCCGATGCGGACGTCGCCAACGGCTGACGGTCAGGCTGGCGTCGGGTGTCGCGCCGCGAACCGGGCGCGGGTCAGGAACGCGAGTTGGGCCCGCTTGTCCGGCATGTCGATCTCGGAGTCGAAGGTGAAGCCCTCGATCTCCAGTCGGCGTAGGGCGAGGTGGTTGCGGATGTCCGGCTCGACAACGATCCGCTGCGCGGCCGGGTCGCGGAACAGGAAGCGGGCGACGGCCGGGCCGACCGCGTTGGTGAGGCTGCGGGCGAGGCGTCGGTCGGGGCTGAGCAGCAGGTGCATCCCGACGTCGCCGGGCTGGACGGGGTAGCGCTCGCCGACCGGGTCCGCCTCGGGCTGATAGCTCTGGAAGAGGCCGACCGGCTCTCCGTCAACCATGATCAGGTACGCGTGGTGCGTGGGCAGACCGTCCACAAAGGCGTAGATCTCGCGGACCTCGTCGAGGGTGTGCGAACCCATGCCCCAGAAGGAGTTGCGGGGCAGGGTCACCCAACCGTGCAGGAGTGCGGCGTCCCGGTCGGGGTCCACGGTCACCAACGACAGCTCGCCGAGACCGGCGATCTTCTCCTGGTACGTCATCGGGCGCTGTCCTCTGTTCCATCCGGGGCGCGACTTAGGTTAACCTCCCCTAACCAAGGATGACCTTACCTGGAGGGGTGCGTGAAACGGAACTGGGAGGCCCTGGTCCTCAAGGCCATGGGAGGGCGGGACTTTCAGTTGACCGTCCTGAGCACCGAGTCAATCGACGGGCACTACCAGCGGCTCGTCCTGGACGGGGGCGGCCTGCTGGAGACGTGCGGGGTGCACCCCACGATGTGGATCCGGCTGTGGTTCGACAACGACGGCCGGGCCCACCAGCGCGCGTACACGCTGGTGGACCCCGACCCGACCACCGGTCGATTCACACTCGAATTCGCCATCCACGACGGCTGTGCGGCCCGCTGGGCCACCACGGCCAAGGTCGGCGACACCATCGGCGCGACCATGCAGGGCAGTGCGTTCGAGCTGCCTGACCCCGCGCCCGAACACCTCTACCTGGTCGGCGACGCGGCCTCCCTGCCGGCGGTGAACAGCCTGCTCGACGCCGGTGCGGACATCCCGGCGACGGTCTGGCTGGAGTACGCCCACGAGGGCGAGAAGGCACTCGCGCTGCGGGCCCGGGCGCACCACGACGTCACCTGGGTGCCACGGCGCGAAGCGGGTCAACATCTCGTCGACACTGTCTGTGCCGCCCTGCCGACCAGCGGCGCGGGCCACTACTGGGTGGGCTGCGAGGCGGCCACCACCCGGGGCATCACCCGGCACCTCCGCAAGACGCTGGGCGTCGACAAGGACCGGTTGACCTCCCTCGGCTACTGGAAAGCGGCATGAAGGGCCGGCTCGGCACCCTGACCGCGCTGTACGTCACCCAGTACCTCGGCGTCGGCTTCATCACCGTCGGGCTCACCGCCATCCTGCGCGACGGCGGCACCTCGCTGGACACGCTGGCGATGTTGCAGATCGTCGGCCTGATCTGGCCCATCAAGTTCCTCTGGGCGCCGATCCTCGACCGGTACGGCTCACGGCGCCGCGGCCACTACCGCTCCTGGCTGCTCGTGCTCCAGACCGCGCTGGTGCTCGCCCTGCTGGCGCTGCTGCCGTTCGCCAGCCCGGCCGACGCGCTCGGCCCGATCATCGCGATCTGCGCCGCGTACGTGTTCTTCTCGGCCACCCAGGACATCGCCGTGGACGCCGTCGCGGTCCGGATGCTCGCCGACTCGGCCCGGGGGACCGGCAACGGCATCCAGGTCGCAGCGAGCTACCTCGGCAACCTGCTCGGCGGCGGGGCCTGCGTCCTGGTCTACGACCAGTTCGGCTGGGCACCGGCGATCGGCCTGCTGGCCGCGATGACGGCGGTCGGCCTGCTGGTGGTGTGGCGGTTCCGGGAGCCTCCCCGTACCGATCGGGTGGAACGAGTCGGCGCGGCCTACCGGGCGTTGCTGTCGGTGTTCGGCCAGCCGGGCTGCCGGTGGTGGACCTTCGGTGTGGTGCCGCTGGTCTACGTCGGCGCGGGCATGGCGTACGCCCTGGTCACCCCGGCTCTGGTCGACGCCGGGTGGTCGTTGGGTCGGATCGGCGTCGTCACCGGCGTGGTGATCAGCGCCCCGGCCATCGTGGCGGGTCTGGTCGCGGGGCTCGGGATCGGGCGGTTCGGGCGCGGTGGCGTGCTCGTGGTCGGCGGCGTGGCGCTCACTGTGTCGACGTTGCTGCTGCTGCCGCTGATGAACGGCCGTGCGCCGCTGGGCGGGACGGTCGCCGCGCTCTGCTGCTTCATGGTGGCCTACACCATCGCCAACGTCGTGCTCTACACGGTCAACATGGACTACTCCCGGCCCGAGACCGGCGGCACCGACTTCACAGTGCTGTCGTCGTTCGGCCTGGTCTGCTCGTTCGTGGCGGCGTCCATCGGTCTCGCGGCGGCCGACCGGGTCGGCTATCCGGCGGTAGCGGTCGCGGCCATCGTGCTGGTGGCCGCCGGGGTCGCCCTCGGCCTCGCCCATCAGCGGCGATTCCCGCACCGGCCCGGTCCCGCCGTCGACCCGACGGCCGAGCAGCCCACCGAGCCCGTAGTGGACGGCGTCAAGGCGGTGGCGTGACAACAGTTCAGCCGGCAACCGACACCGCGACATCGGCACGACTGCCACAGCGATGGCTCATCCTGGCCGTGCTGTGCGTCGCGCAACTGGTAGTGGTGTTGGACAACACAGTGCTGACCGTGGCGGTGCCGGTGCTCACCACCGAGTTGGGTGCCAGCACCGCCGAGGTGCAATGGATGATCAACGCCTACGCGTTGGTGCTGTCCGGGTTGCTGCTCACCGCCGGTAGCGCCGCCGACCGGTACGGCCGCCGCCGAATGCTGCTCGCCGGGCTCGTCCTGTTCGGGGTCGGCTCGCTGGCCGCCGGTCTGGCCAGCACCAGCGGGCAGTTGATCGCCGCGCGGGCCGGAATGGGCGTCGGCGGCGCGTTGCTGGTCACCGCGACTCTCGCGGTGGCGATGCAGGTCTTCGACGCCGCCGAGCGGTCCCGGGCGATCGGTATCTGGGCCGCCACCAGCGCGTTGGGCTTCGCCGTCGGGCCACCGATCGGCGGCACGATCCTCGCGCACCTGCCGTGGGGCGCGATCTTCCTGATGAACGTGCCGATCGTGCTGGTCTGCCTGCTCGTCGGTCGCGCGCTGGTCCCCGAGTCCCGCGGGCCGGCCGGCGGCCGACTCGACGTGCTCGGCGCCGTGCTCTCCACCGCCGGCCTGACCGCAGTCGTCTGGGCGATCATCTCCGGGCCGGAGCGCGGGTGGGCGTCGACCGGGGTGATGGGCGCGGCGGTTGTCGGCGTACTCCTGCTCGGGATCTTCGTGCGGTGGGAGCGACGGGTCGCGCACCCGATGCTGGACATGCGCTTCTTCCGGGACCGGCGCTTCGTCGGTGCGATCTCCGGCGTCGTGCTGATCACGTTCGGCGCCACCGGCGCGCTGTTCCTGCTCACCCAGCACCTCCAGTTCGTCAGGGGTTATCCCGCCTGGGAGGCCGGTCTGCGGATGGCGCCCTTCGCGCTGTCCATCGTGCTGCTCAACGTCAGTGGCGTCGTCGCGAGCGTGATCCGTCGGCTCGGCCTGGCGGTCGCCATCGCCGTTGGCATGATGCTGCTCGCGGCTGGTCTCGCGTTGGTCACCCTCTTCCCGTCCGACGGGTACGGGGTGCTGCTGGTCGGGCTGCTCGTCATGGGTGTCGGTTGCGCGCTGGCCAACCCGGCCATCGTCGAGGCGGTGATGAGCGCGATCCCGGCGGCGAGGGCCGGCGCGGGCGCGGGTGTCGACGGCACCATGACCGAGGTCGGCAGCAGCCTCGGCATCGCGGTGCTAGGTGCCGTGCTGAACGCTCGTTTCGCGGCGCTGCTGCCGGCGGCCCTGGCCGGCGCCGGGTCGTTTCCCGCGGCTCTCGCCGCCGCCGGTGAAGGGGCGGAACGGGAGGCCGTGACTGCCGCCTTCGCCTCGGCGCTGGAGACGGGGCAGCTGGTGGGTGCGGCTGCGGTGTTGATCGGTGGCCTGGTGGCCGCCGGGCTGCTACACCGGGCAGACCGCACCAAAACCGTCTAATAAGGGTAGGCTACCCTAATAGCGACATCGTGGTAGTCGACGGAGGCGGTATGCGGCTCTACCTGACCGCGCTCAACCCCACCGACGCCGTCCTGGACGGGTTCCTCCCGGCGGCGGCGTCGCTCGGGCTGTCGGCGACAGTGCTGACGGACCGGCCCGCCGAATGGCCGGCGGACGTGCCTGTGGCACGCTGCGCGGTCCGCGACCCGGCCGCTGTGGTCGCGGCGGCGGCACCCACCCGACCGGCGGCGCTACTGTCCAACAGCGACCATCTCCAGGAGGCCACCGCGATCGCCGCCCGAAAGCTCGGCCTGCCCGGCAAGGACCCGGACGCCGCCCGTCTCTGCAAGGACAAGGCCGCGGCACGCCGGGCGATCGCCGCTGCGGGCCTCGATCTGGTGCGCACCGTCACCGTCGACCCCGGTGCCGCGCCGGAGGTGCCGACCGGGATGTTCCCGGCGGTCGTCAAACCCCGCGAGGGGGTGGCCAGTGAGGACGCGTACCTGGTGGTCGACCCCGCCGAGCTGGTCGCCCGGGTCGCCGAGATCCGTGGCCGGCAGCCGGACGTGGCACTGGTGGTCGAGGAGTACCTCGACGGCGAGCTGCGGACCTTCGAGACCCTCGGCGACGGCACCGAGCTGGCCTCTCTCGGCGGGTGGCGCACCGGCCTCGGCCCGCCGCCGACCTTCACCGAGGAGAGTCTCGCCTGGTCGCCCCCGGCCGAGCCGGCGCGCACCCAGCTTCGGACACGGCTCGACGCGCTCGGGGTCGGCTTCGGCGCCTGCCACACCGAGTACGTCGTCTCCGACGACCACCGGGTCCGGCTCATCGAGGTGAACTACCGCCTCATCGGCGACCGGATGGACCTGATCCTCGCCGAACTGCTCGGTGTGCCGTTGTTCGAGTACGTCATCCGGCTGCACCTCGGCGAGCCGCTGACCGCCCTCGGCCTGCCCGACACTGTCGACAGCTACGCCCAGGTCGAGTACGTCTGCGCGGACCGGTCCGGCCGTCTCGTCGCCGCACCGGGCCCACTCGACACCGTCCACGGCGACGTCCGGCTGGGCTGCCGTCCGCTGCGCGAGGTCGGCCGCACCGCCGAGCACACCGGCACGAACCGCGACTACCTCGCCGTGCTGCACGGGATCGGCCCCGACGAGGGCACCGTCCGGCGGTCGCTGGCAGCCCTCCGCGGCGACCTCCAGTGGACCATCGTCGAGTGAGCGACGACTGCGAGCGGGAGGTCTTCGCCCGGGTGCTCGACGCCCTGCTGCGCGAGGACCACCTCGGTCTGTGCGGCGCCGGCAGACCGGACGGGCCCGACTGGTGGCAGGTGCCACACCCCGCCGGCCTGCTGCGCATTCCGGTCCGCACCGACGGGTTTCAGCAGGCAGTGCGCAGCGCCGCGCCGATGGTGCTGCTGGTGACCCGCGCCGGCGAGACGCAGCGCACGGAGACGCTGGACGGGCTGTTGACGCTGCTCGCCCCGCACGGCAACGCCGAGGCCGAGGCCGGCTGGCGGGAGTTCGGCGTCGAGTGCCACGCCGACCTGCGGGCCCGACGGCTCGCCGCCCGCAACCGGGCACGGGTGCTCACCGAGGTGGCCGCCGAACGCGCACACACCCCGACCGGCCTGCCGGCGGCGCTCCTGGACGACGTGCTCGCCGCCCACCACGGTCACCCCGTCTACCCCACCGACCGATGCCGGCACGGTCTTCGCGACGACGAACTGCTCGGGTACGCCCCGGAGCACGCCCCACGTTTCGCGCTGCGCTGGTACGCCGCCCCGGCCGACGACGTCCGACTCGCGGGCGAGCTGCCAGCGTGGTGGCCGCGCGCGCCGCGACCGGATCAGCTGCTGCTGCCGGCGCATCCGATCACAGTGGCCCGCGACGCGCTTCCGGTGGCCGAGCTGCCGGTGACCCCGGTGCGACCCACCCTCTCCATGCGGACGGTGGCGCTCGACCACGACCCGTACCTGCATCTCAAACTGCCGCTGCCGACCGCGAGTCTGGGCGCGCGCAACCGGCGCACGCTGCAACCGGGCTCGCTCGCCGACGGCGCGGCCGTCGCCGCACTGCTCGACCGGATCGCCACCGCCGAACCCCGCTTCGCCGGTCGGATCCGGCATGCCGACGAGAGCACCTGGGCGCACGTCGACGGCGACGAGCGGCGCGGTTTCCTGCTGCGCCGATTTCCGCGCGACCTGGCCGGCGTCCAGGTGGTGCCGGTCGCGGCCCTCGCCGCCGCCGACCCGGTGGCGGGCACGGTCCTCGAACGGATCAGCCCGCAGCGGCCCGTCGCGCTGCTGGAGTCCTACCTGGACCTGCTGCTCGACTGGCACGTCTTCCTCTGGCTACGCCACGGCATAGCCCTGGAGGCGCACCCCCAGAACATCCAGCTGCTGGTGCACCCGGACGGCACTGTCGGTCTGCTCTACAAGGACAACGACGGCGCCCGGCTCGACAGGCGGCACGACGGCTCGAGCGGGCTCGCCCTGCACGACGACCGGATGTGGGCACGCGACCCGCACGAGTTGGCCGACGTGTTCATCACCATCACCCTGCACCTGGCCGCGGCCGCGCCACTGCTCGCCCTGGCCACCCGAGGGCTGCGCGTGCCGCCACCCGCCGAGGCGCTGGTGCCCCGGCTCGCCGCCGCCCGCGACCGGTGGGGCGACGGACCGGCGGCGCGGACGTTCACCGAGCGGGTCCTGCACGCCACCCAACTGCCCATCAAGGCGATGCTCACCGCCGGCACACTGCTGCCCAAACAGCGACTGGGCTGCGCCGACATCAACAAGTACTACCTGCGTACCGGCCCGAACTACCTCCGGGAGACACGATGACGAGCGCGCAGTTGCGCTCCCGGCAGGCCACCGACACCGGTCAGCGCGCCGACCTGGCCGCCGCCCACGCCGTCTTCGGCTGTCTGCTGCGCGAGCTGGCCCCGCCGGACGGCACCCCGACAGTGGTCGACGGCGTCGTCCGGCTGCTGCTGCGGCACCTCGACGTCACAGTGCGGTGCGAGGTCGCGCGAGCCTCGCCGCTCGGCGCGCACCGCTACACCGGCCCGGTCCAACGCAGCTCCGGCGGCGGACGGTGGGAAGACCTGGACGCGGACGGGTTGGCAGCCCTGGTCGCGGCGGAACTCACCACGCGTACCGGCCTGGTCAACGACGAGTTCGCCGAGCAGGTGCGGGCCAGCCGGGACACAGTGGCCCGGCTGCTGGCCGACCGACCGGCCGAGGATCCGACCCCCACCGGTGAGCCCGCCATCGACGCGTACGTCGACTCCGAGCAGTCGCTGGTCTTCGGCCACCCGCACCACCCCACCCCGAAGTGGCGCAGCGGTGACCCGGACAGCTGGCGGGCGTACGCGCCGGAGCTGCGCACCGCGTTCCGGCTGCACTGGCTCGCCGTGCCGGACGACCTGATCGCGGAGGCGGGGCCGTTCGATCCGCTGGTGGCCGCCCTCGACCCGCCACGGCCCCCGCGCGGGCACCGCGTCCTGCCGGTGCACCCCTGGCAGCTGTCGCTGATCCCGCCCACCCACTCACGGCTGCGCGACCTGGGGGCGGCCGGTGTGCCGGTACGACCGACGGCCAGCGTCCGCACTCTCTACGCCCCCGAGGCCGACCTGTTCGTGAAGACCAGCCTGCACGTGCGCATCACCAACTGCCTGCGCAAGAACGCCCGCTACGAGCTCACCGGCGCGGTGGCGCTGACCGACCTGCTGGCCCGGGTGCCGCTGCCGGACGGGGTGGGGCTGCTCGCCGAGCCCGCCTACCGCACTGTCGACGTTCCCGGCTCGGACGAGGCGTACGGGACGATCCTGCGAGGAGGTCTGCGCCCGCACCTGCGTCCCGGCGACACCCCGGTGCTGGCGGCGGCGCTGGCCGCAACGCCGCTGGTGACACCGGATCCGGTGGCCTGGTGGCGCGCGTACGTCGGCCTGCTGGTGCCGGCGGTGCTGCGCAGCTGGATCAGCCACGGCGTCGTGCACGAGGCGCACCTGCAGAACGTGGTCGTCGTGCTCGACCGGGATCGCCGCCCGGCGCGCATGCTGCTGCGCGACCTGGAGGGGGTGAAGCTGGACGCGGATCGGTGGGGCACCTGGCCGGACGGCGTTCCGGCGCAGGTCCGCTACGGCCCCCGGGCCGCCCACCGCCGGATCGTCTACTGCCTGTTCGTCAACCACCTCGGTGGGATCAGCGGGGCCCTCGCTGACGCCCGGCCGGGAATCGAACGGCGGCTGTGGCAGGAGCTGCGCGCCGTCGTCGAGGCGGTGGCCGCCGACCTCGGTGAGCCGGCGGAGCTGCGCGCGCTGCTGACCGGGGAGCCGCTGCTGGCCAAGGCGAACCTGCTGGTCCGGTGGCGGCGTGACGCCGATCGGGCCGCGCCGTTCGTGCCGGTGCCGAACCCGATGGGTGGGCCACGATGACCCGACCGGTCTACGTCCACGACCTCGACGCGCTGGCCGGGCAGGCCCGGGCCATCCGGGCCGCGCTGCCCCGGCCGGTCGAGCTGCTCTACGCGGTGAAGGCCAACCCGGATCCCGGTGTGCTGCGAACCCTCGCCCCGATCGTCGACGGGTTCGAGGCCGCCAGCCGGGGTGAGCTGCGGCGGCTGGCCGAGGTACTGCCGGGACGGGCGCCGGCCGCGTACGCCGGGCCGGGCAAGACCGACGCGGACCTCGCCGCCGCCCTCGCCGCCGGGGTGCACCGCATCCACGTCGAGTCGCCCACCGAGCTGGCGCGACTCGGCGCGCTGGCCACCGCCGCAGGTCGGTCGGCCCAGGTGCTGCTGCGGGTGAACCTGCCGGTCGACGCGCCGGGCGCGAGCCTGCTCATGGGCGGCGGACCCAGCCCGTTCGGCATGGATCCGGCCGACGCTGTCGCCTGCGCCCGCCGCCCGCCCGCCGGCATCGACGTACGCGGAATCCACGCCCACCTGGCCAGCGGGCTGGACGCACCGCTCGCCGCGACGGTCGCCGCCGCCGTGGTCGGCTGGGCGGCGGCCGAGGTCGACGCGGCCGAGGTCGACGTCGGCGGCGGCATGACGGTCGACTACACCGACCCGTCAGTGCGATTCGACTGGGAGGGCTACGGCCGGGCCCTGGCGGACGTCCTCGACCGGCATCCGGGCGTGCGGCTGCGCATCGAGCCGGGCCGGTCGGTCACCGCCCACTGCGGGGCGTACCTCACCGAGGTCATCGACGTGAAGCGCTCCTACGGCGAGTGGTTCGTGGTGGTGGCCGGCGGGACGCACCACCTGCGGACACCGGCGGCGAAGGGGCACGCGCAGCCGTTCACAGTGCACCCGCGTCGCGGCGCCGGCGGCCCCCGCACCGATGGCGGCCCGGTCACAGTGGTCGGGCAACTCTGCACCCCGAAGGACGTGCTGTCCTTCTCGGCCACCGCGGGGCCGATCGGCGTGGGCGACGTGCTGGCCTTCGCCATGGCCGGGGCGTACGCCTGGAACATCAGCCACCGGGACTTCCTGCTGCACGAGCCTCCACTCTTTCGTAACGGCAATCCGAGCGGGATTGCTGCCGACTGGGCGGATCGGGAGCTGCGGGCCTGAGTCGTGTGGAAAGAGCGCACGAATTGCCGACTAGATCCTTATTGGATCACCGGGCCAAAAATCGATGTCGCCCGTCGTTACGATGACGCGAAACGGAGTCGATCAAGGCGCCGTCAAGTGGAGGTAACCGTCCAAATGAAGCGCATCGGATCAGCGATGCTGGCATCCGTGGTGGGTGTTGCTGCCGCCGTTCTGGCCACCAGCCAGCCGGCCGTCGCCGCCACCTCGGTCAATCTACCTCTGTCGAGCTGGGCCTATCTCGATTCGCAGAGCCCTCAGACAAAGTTCGTCAACCCCGCGGTCGCGCCACCCGTCGGCACCCTGCTCGACGACGCGAACAGGGCGCACACCTACCGCTCCTACTTCACCTACGACCTGACCCAGCTCAAGGGCACTGTGGTGCACAACTCGTACCTGTACACGTACGAGGACACGGTTACCGACTGCTCCACCGCCGCGACGATCGAGTTGTGGCGGACCGCCCCGGTCAAGACCGGCACGACCTGGAACAACCCGCCCGCCGAGCTCGACAAGCTGATCTCGGTCAACCGCGGGCAAGGTTCGTACTACTGCCCCGGCTACCTGGGCATCGACATGGTGTCGACGCTCAACGCCGCGCTGGGTCGGCACGAGAAGTCGATCACCATCGAATACCGGATCACGGCGGCCCAGGAGGCGGACCCGCGGGCCGGCCGGACCTTTCAGCAGCCGACGCTGAGCTCCACGTCCAACCACCCGCCGACGGTGACCGAACCGCGCCTCGAGAGCCCGACCCGGCCGTGCGGCACTGTCACCAAGCCGTCGCCGGCGGGGGCGTCGACGCTGTTCAAGGCCACGGCGATCGACCCCGACGAGGGCGACTCA
Organism: Micromonospora sp. NPDC005324; assembly: GCF_040607155.1. Taxonomy (NCBI): domain Bacteria; kingdom Bacillati; phylum Actinomycetota; class Actinomycetes; order Micromonosporales; family Micromonosporaceae; genus Micromonospora; species Micromonospora sp. NPDC005324. The sequence continues at coordinate 99,649 of NZ_JBEXGE010000013.1, forward strand.
CCGTCGATCCTCTACGCGATCTGGCCGGTTGACCACCCGGACCAGCGCCGCGAGTTCAACAGCTACAACTACGGCACGGACCTCAGTCAGTACGCCGACGGCGAGCTTCTTGCCTGGCAGGCACAGGCCCGTGACAACTACGACGCCGGCCCGTGGAGCAAGGTCTGCTACCTCGTCATGGACAAGACGGCACCGGCGAACCCGCCGGCCGTGGCCTCGAAGCTCTACCCCGAGGGCACCACGCCCGGCGGGGGCACCGGTCTCAAGGGGAAGTTCCGCCTCGACGCGGGCGGCGACCTCGACGTGGTGGGGTTCGCGTGGCGTGACTCGAGCGGTTACTACGGACAGGTCAAGGCGCGGCAGCCGGGCGGCACGGCGGTCCTCGAATACACCCCGAAGCGGGACCGGTTCGAGGAGTTGACCATCCGCTCGGTCGACGCCGTGGGCAACCAGGGGCCGGAGAAGCGCTACCGCTTCAACATCGCCGACACCGCACCGAACGCGCAGATCGAACTGGGCGGGGTCGGGCTTCCGAGCACGCTCGCCCTCACCGCGAGGAAGCCCGAGACGACCGCTTTCGGCTATCAGATCAAGGGTGGGCCGGAGACCCGTGTGCCGGCCGTCGACGGCGGAGCCACCGGTCAGCTGACGTTCACCGCGACCGGTGAGGTCGAGGTTGTCGTCAGCAGCTACGTGAAGAACAAGCTCATCGGTCAGGACACCCTGCGGGTTTATGTCACCGACGCTCCCGGAGTGGCGTCGGCCGAGTTCAACTTCGACACCGACCAGATCGCCGGCAAGACCGGATCGTTCACGTTCACGCCGCGCAACAGTGACGTCGTCGCCTACGAGTACGTTCTGGACGGCGTCACGCAGACCGTCCAGGCGGCCGCTGATGACAGCGCGGTCGTGCCGTGGACGGCGACCGCGGGCTGGCACGACATGGTCGTGCGGTCGGTACGGGCGAACGGCGAGAAGTCGATGGAGACGTACCACCAGTTCAACGTCATCGACCCGGTGCCGCACCTGTACTCGGAGACGCTTCAACACCTGGACCGGATCGACGGCGTCGGCCTGCCGGTGGAGTTCTACGTCAGCAGCCGGCTGCCGGACGTGACCGGGTTCGCCTATCGGTTCGACGGCGGCCCGGAGGTCACGATCGACGGCGGCGGGAGCAGCACGGAGTTCACCGTGACGCCGACGCACACCGGTGACAACACGCTGATCGTCCAGGCTCTGCTGGCCGATGGCACCCGGTCGCCGGAGAAGACCTTCACCTGGCAACCGTTCGAGGCGCCGGTGGTCACCACCGACCCAGCGAACGGCGGTGCGGAAGGTCAGCCGATGACGCTGACGTTCCGCTCGGTGCTGCCGGACACCAAGGAGTTCCGCTACTCGCTGGACTTCAGCGAGTATCAGACCGTCGCTGCGCGGCCGGATGGCACGGCGACCGTCTCGTTCACACCGCAGTCCGGAGGCGGCTGGTTCTCGGCAAGGGTCACCGGTGTCGCTCAGGACGGAACGACGTCGCCGGAGCGCTCGATGACGGTCCCGGTCCGCGACACGAGGGTCTCGGTGTGGAGCGAGTTCTCCGAGTGGAGCCCGAGGGGTGGCATCGGTGTGCCTGGCGACTTCAGCTTCAGCACCTCATGGACTCCCGAGGTGGTGGAGTACCGCTACCGGCTCAACGACGGCCCGGAACTGACAGTGCCCATCGGGGACAGCTGGAACACCCTGGTCACTGTCGTGCCGGACCGGAACGGGCTCAACATGCTCACCGTGCGGGGCCGCACCGAGGACGGCCGGCTCTCGCCAACCACCGAATACCCGTTCCAGGTCGGCACCGCGCCGTACGTCTTCTCGCAGGAGTATCCGCAGAGCACCCCCGGCGGCGGAGTGGGCCTCGAGGGCCGGTTCGAGTTCAGCGGCGGGACGGCCGGAATCACGTCGTTCGAGTACACCATCGGCGGCGTCCCCGGGACTGTCGAGGCCAACGCCGAGGGCCGCGCGTCGATCACCTGGACGCCGACCGAGGCAACCGGCACCTACCTGGTCGTCAAGGGCCGTAAGGCAGACGGCAGCACCACCGACGAGGTCTGGTACTTCGTTGTGGTGAAGTCGGACTGATCGACCCACGCACATTCAGCTGGCTGTCGAGTGACGCCCCGCAGGCCGATGAGGGCCTGCGGGGCGTTGCTGATCCGGCGCCCGATCGCCCCCGCCGGACGGTCGATCTGGATCAGCATGTTATCGATAACATGCTATCTTTCCTCCGGGAGTGAAGGGCACGCTCCCGGTCACCCGAGCCAGCGGGCGAAGACGCGCCGAGGGGCCCGCCCCTTCCGCCGCCTTCCCGGTCGGTGACCAGTCCGGGCCCCCGTCGATGCCAGGCGACCATGGTTGGTCGTCGAACGGCAAGGAGCCCAGGCAATGCTGAGACGTAGGTTCTTCCTCCCATCCATCGCGGCCGCGGCGCTTCTCCTCGCGGCCACCTCCGGCGGCGTGTTGAGCGGCGGCTTCGGTGCGACGGCGGTAGCCGCCACCAACGGCACCCTCGCGGCGACCGCTGGCTGCGGCAATGCCCCCACCCTCGCCAGCGGGACGCGGACGATTCAGAGCAGCGGACAGAGTCGTACGTACAACCTGCGGATCCCGGACGGGTACGACCGGAACCGTCCCTACCGACTGATCTTCGGCTTCCACTGGTTGAACGGCTCGGCCAACAACGTCACCTCGGCCGGTTACTACGGGCTCCAGCCACTGTCGAACAACAGCACCATCTTCGTCGCTCCGCAGGGCCTCAATGCCGGTTGGGCCAACACCAACGGTCGGGACCTGACACTCTTCGACGACATCTCCCGGCAGATCGAGAACGACCTCTGCGTGGACACCACCCAGCGCTTCGCACTGGGCTGGAGCTACGGCGGCGCGATGAGCTACGCGGTGGCCTGCGCCCGGCCCACGATCATCCGCGCGGTCACCGTCATATCCGGCGCCAACCTCAGCGGATGCAACGGGGGTACCCAGCCCGTCGCCTACTTCGGCATCCACGGCATCTACGACAGCGTGCTGAACATCTCCCAGGGTCGACAGCTGCGCGACACGTTCGTGCGGAACAACGGCTGCACCGCGCAGAGCCCGCGCGAGCCGAGCCGGGGCAGCCTCACCCACATCACCACCGCCTACGCGGGCTGCCGCGCCGGCTACCCGGTGCAGTGGGCGGCGTTCGACGGGGACCACACCCCCAGCCCGGTGGACGGGTCGGGCAGCCCGAACGACTCGCGGACCTGGACCTCGGGTGAGATCTGGAGGTTCTTCAGCCAGTTCGAGTCGACCCCGCCTCCGACGACCCCGCCGCCGACCGACCCGCCCACAGATCCACCGACCACCCCGCCGCCGACCGGGGAGCCCGGCACCTGCGCGGCCACCTACCGGACGCTCAACACCTGGCCCGGCGGCTTCCAGGCCGAGGTGACAGTGGCCAACAACTCCACAGCGCCCCTGAACGGCTGGACGGTGGGCCTGACCCTGGCCAGTGGTCAGGCCATCAGCAGCCTCTGGAGCGGCACCAACACGGGCACCACAGGCAGCGTCACCGTCAGGAACGCCGCCTACAACGGCACGGTCGGCCCGAACGCGTCGACGACGTTCGGGTTCACCGCCACCGGCAACGGTGCCACAGCACCCGGCAACGTCACCTGCACCAGCCCCTGACCGGGGGCAGGGTGAGGGCCCGGAGCCAACTGGCTCCGGGCCCGCGGGTGATGTCCGTTGGAGGCGGCTGCCGCCGGCGCCACCGGCTGACGCTGTGCTCAGGCTTCGCTCTCCAGCAGGTCGCGAAGGGCGTCGAGGGCGGCGATCTCCTCCTCGAACGTCTTGCCGACGACCGGGCCGAGGAAGCGCGACAGCCCGCTCGGCTGCCACGCCAGCTTCAGCGTGAGCTGGGTTCCGCCGCCACCGGCCGGAGTGAGTGTGTATTCGCCCTGGGTGCGAACCACGCTGCCGGTGGCCTGGAACGCCAGACGCCGGCCCGGTTCGAACCCGGTCACCTCGTAGTCGGCCGGGATGCGGCTCCCACCGGGGCCCTTGAGTCCCTGTTTGTAGCGAGCGCCGACCCCCTCGCCGGAGACGCGCGCGACGTCGAGCACGTTGGGACGCCAGCGCGCGTCGTTCTCGCCACGGGCGAGAAAGGCGAAGACGTCCTCAGGGGTCCGTCCGATCTGCACAGTCTTCTCTGCCGAGGGCACAAGAAACCTTTCTCAGGGGTCAGGGAACGATCTTCATCTGTGCCATCATCCCACTCGCGGAGTGGTCGATCATGTGGCAATGGTAGACATACCGGCCAAGGTACGGCCCGAACGTCGCCTGGAGTCGGACCGTCTCGCCCGGCCCCACCGAGATGGTGTCCTTCACCCCGGCCTCGCCCGGCGCCGGTGGCTGGCCGTTGCGGGCCAGCACCCGGAACTGGACCAGGTGGGGGTGGAAGTTGTGCGGGATGCCGAAGAGCGTGTCGCCGTTGGTCACCGTCCACACCTCGGTCGTGTTGCGCTTGATCTCGGTATCCACCCGTTCGGCGTCGAACTGCTGCCCGTTGATGAGGAACTGCCCGGTCGACGGGTTGAAGTTGAGGGTGAACGCCCGCTCCTTGGTGGCCGCCGGCAGCGCGGGGATGGTGCTCAACCGGTCGGGCACCCGGCTCGTGTCGGCGGCGGCTCGGTTGACGTCGAAGCGCAGCACCGGCCCCGCCACGGCGTCATTGAGGAAGACCTGGCTGCCGACCGGGAAGGCGCCGAAGTCGACGACGATCTCGATCCGCTCGCCGGGCGTCAGGCTCCACGAGCGGATCGGCGTCGGCCCGGCGAGCAGCCCGCCGTCACTCGCGATCTGGGTGACCTCGGCGTCGTTGCCGAGCCGCAGGGTGAACGTGCGGAGGTTGGACGCGTTGACGAAGCGCAGCCGGTACTTGCGGGCGGCCACCTGGAAGTAGGGCTGCGGCTTGCCGTTGACGAGGATCGTGTTGCGGAATTGGAAGTCGTCGTGCTCGAAGATCAGACTCGCGTCGTCGGCGAACCGCGCGTCGCGCAACATGATCGGGATGTCGTAGTTGCCGGACGGCAACCGGAGTTCGGCCTGGGCTGGGTCGTCGATCAGGAAGAAGCCGGCGAGCCCGCGGAACACGTGCTCGGCCTCCATGTGATGCGCGTGGTCGTGATACCAGAGCGTGGCCGCCCGCTGCTTGTTGGGATAGCTGTAGATCCGGCTCTTGCCCGGGTCGAGCACGTCGGTCGGGAACCCGTCGCTGCTCGACGGTGTGTGGCCTCCGTGCACGTGCACCGCGGTCGGCATGTCGAGGTGGTTGCTGTGCGCGATGACCGCGAGCCGGCCCGTCTTGACCCGGAACGTCGGGCCGGGAAAGTGCCCGTCATAGGTCAGGACTTCGGTACGCGTTCCGGGCAGGATCTCCGCTTGAGCCTTACGGGTGGAAACGACGTAGAAGTCGGTGTTGCCTACCGAGGCGATCGGCTGCTGCACGGGCGGTATCGGCATCCGGACAGCGAACGGGGCGGTGACGGCCGCGACGTGTGCCGTCTTCCCGTGGCCGGTGTGGGTGCCGTGGGCCGGTGTCGCGGACGGGGTGGAACCGCGGGCCGCTGCCGCCGCGGTGGCCGTGACCAGCGCGGCTGCTCCCGCGGTGGCACCGGCCTTCATGACGTTGCGTCTGCTCAGCATTGGTCGCTCCACTCCTGGTGGTCGAGGTCTCGGGTGAACTGTCAGGGAGGCCCCTCGACGCGCCGTCGAAAACTGGTCGCGGCCAAATATGGATTTCACCTTAAGTTTTGGTGTGACTACCAAAAGCTAAGCTTCGATGCTTCCAACGGCGCGCGGTGAGACCGTAGACTCGTGCGAGTAGTCGGCCGTGACAACTCGTAGAAGGCCGATCCGATCTGAGTGCTTTGTCGCCCACGACGGGGGAGTCGGCGACACGGCGGGCAGCCGGCGCTGGGGAGAGCCGTTCGTGCCCGCACCTGGGGAGCAATAGGGCACACACCGGGGGATCCGCAATGGTTGTTGGGAAAGACGATGCGCTGCGGAGGACCGCTGCCGAGGTTCTCGAACGCAGGCGTCAACCGATTCTTGCCGCCTACCGTCAGCGTCTTGCCGCTGCGAGTGACGACTTCGCCGGGGCCACTGACCTGATCGACAGCTACCCGGCGCAGGCCGACGCCCTGCTCCGGGAGACGATTGCCGAGATTCATCGCGAGACGAACGATCCACTGTCGACACCGCCGCCGGCGGTGTCCACCGAGGGCGTCGAGCTTCACCCACGCGAGTGCTTCCGTGCCGTCGTCGTGCTGGCCGACATCGTGTTGGCCGACGCGCTGGAGCAGTTGGCTGGCCAGCCCGACCAGGCTGCGATCCTGGCGCTGATCGCCGACGCGCTCACCCGTACGACACTGACCCGGCTGGTCGACGCGAGTTCGCGCTATGCCGCCGGCCTGATGAACGAGGTCCACCAGGCGCAGATCGCCGAGCGTTCGCTGATCGCGCGTGAGCTGCACGACCGGCTGGGCCACAGCCTCAGCGCGGCGTACCGCAACCTGGAGGCCCACGAGCTCGCCCAGGAACGACGCCACGACGACGTGGACCGCCGGGTGGTCATCGCCCGGGAGTCGCTCCACGACGCGGTCGGCTATCTGCGTGTGCTCATCGCCGACCTGCGGCTCTCTCAGCCGCTCGGATCACTCGACGAGGCGCTGGCCAACTTCCTGTCGACGGTCGAGACGGGCGAGACCCGTCTGCACACCGAGATCAACGGCGACGAGTCGTGGGTGCCGCCCGAGGTGCTCGACGAGGTGTTCCTGGTCGTCCGCGAAGCGCTGCGCAACGCGGTGGCCCATGCCGGCGCTCGGGTGATCCACGCGGTCATCGACATCACCCCGCACGAGCTGCGGGCGACCGTCGCCGACGACGGGGTGGGCTTCGACCTCGCGACGGTGCGCGACGGCTCCGGCCTGCGCGCGATGGCTGAGCGCGCGGCCGTCGTCGGCGGTCGCCTCGCGGTGCGCGCGGCGGGCCACCAGGGCGCCTCGGTCGAGCTCGTCGTGCCGCTGCTCGCCGTCGGGGCGGGGGTCGGCCGGTGACAGTCACGATGATCGAGCCGACCCGCATCGTGCTGGTCGACGACCACGTCGTGGTGCGCGACGGCCTCCGGGAGATCCTCGACGCCCAGCGCGACCTCGTGGTCGTCGGCGAGGCCGGCGACAGCGGCGCCGCGATCAACGAGATCCGAATCCGTCAGCCCGACATCGTGCTGCTCGACGTGCAGATCCCCGGCGACGGGGTGACCACCACTGTCCGCCGGATCCGTGACGTCGCGCCGGCGAGCCGGGTCATCATCCTCAGCATGTTCGACGGCCCGACGCTGTTGCGCGAGTTGCTGACCCTTGGCATCTGCGGCTACCTGCTGAAGAACTCGACGCGCCAGGAGTTGGTGGCGGCGATCCGCGGCGCCCGCGCCGATGACGCGCCGGTGATGCTGGCGGTGTCGCGGGAGAGCCTGACCCAGGTGCAAGGGCCGGTGCACAGCACACTGTCGGACCGTGAGCGCGAGGTCCTGCAGTTGGTCGGTCAGGCGATGAGCAACGCCCAGATCGCCGGCCGGCTCTGCCTGTCGGAGGCGACGGTCAAGCGCCACCTGCGCAACATCTTCGCCAAACTCGGTGCGGTTTCCCGGATCGACGCGGTCAACAGGGCCATCGCGGCCTCGCTGATCGTCCTGCCGAGGCTCTGCGATCCGACGTTTCACGGATAGCGGGCCGCTCAAGGATTGCTCTGGGTAACTTGCCCGCAAACGGGCACTCGTGTTGGACTAATGCCGTGAATAGCACTCGCCTGTTCGTACTCGGAGCGCTCGCGCGCGGGGGCCCCATGCATGGGCACCAGATCCGCCGGGCGGCCCAGGTCGACCGTACCGAGCTGTGGAGCGACGTCAAGCCGGGGTCGCTCTACGGCGCGCTGCACCGGATGCAGGTCGAGGGCGTCATCGAGGCGGTCCGGACCGAGCAGGAGGGCAACCGGCCCGCCCGTACGATCTACGCGCTCACCTCGGCCGGCGCGGCAGAGCTGATCGACCACCGTGACGAGGCGCTGCGTGACACCAAGCTCCGTCACGACCCGGTCGACCTGGCCCTGCAGAACGTGATCGACCTCGGAGAGGACGAGCTGCGCGGGATCATCGTGGCGCGGCGGAAGGCCCTCGCCGCGCAGCTCGACTCGTGGCTCGCTCTCCGGGAGCTGGCGGCGCCGCACATCCGTGGTCTGGAGTGGACGACCTTCCGTCATACCGAGCTCCGCCTCCGTACCGAGCTCGCCTGGCACGACGAGCTGCTCGACCAGTTGCCCAAGCTGATGGCCAACCAACCGACGTCGATGACCACTTCGTGACGGTGCCAGCCCCGGCCCCGGTGGCATCTCCGGGGCCAGGGCTGGCGGCTTGTCACTGAGCGGGCTCGGGCTGGTTGGTCACGTTCCAGTCGGGCTTGCTCGCCTCGGCCCAGGGCTCTTCGGGTCGGCGGGGCAGCAGGTAGACGAGAAGGAACGTCAGGATCACCCCGACCAGGACGGTGCCGACGGTCCACTGGACCGCGCGGTTGAAGTTGGTCTCCAGCGCCGATGTGGCCGCGCTGTCGAAGGCCTCGCCGACCGGACCCGGCGCCGAGTCCGCGCAGCCGGGCGGCGTGGCCGTCGGATCCGACGCGCGCGACTGGCGGATGAAACAGTCGGCGAAGGTGGTCGTCGCCGCGCTCGCCTCGGCCGGCGGCAGGCCCGCGGCCACGAGCGATGCCTGGAGCTCCGGGCTCGCCTTCTCGGCGGCCGTCCCCGAGTAGGAGCCGAGTGTTCCGAAGAGGACGACGCCGGCGACCGCGACACCGATCGCCTGGCCGAGGCGCTGGGCGGTGCCGAGCACGCCGCTGGCCGCGCCCGCGTCCTGCCAGGGCACGCCGGCCAGCACGATTTCGACGCTCGGCGCGATCACCAGGCCCGAGCCGAAGCCGGCGAAGAGCAGGGCCGGCAGTAGCTCCAGGCCGGAGCCCCACCAGTGGATCGTGGCGATGATGCCCACCATGCCGACGATCACGATGCCGGCGCCGAGCATCAGGACACCGCGGCCGAGCGCCCGGGCGACGTTGTCGGAGATGGCCGCGCCGACCAGTGTGCCGAACGAGAACGGCAGCAGGATCAGGCCCGTCGTCAGGGCGGACTTCTCCAGGCCGATCTGGAGGTGCAGCGAGAGTGCGAAGAGCAGGCCGATGAAGCCGGCGAAGTAGCAGAGGCTGATGCCGACGCCGGCGGAGAACGAGCGGTGAGCGAACAGGCGCATGCTCACCAGAGGGACCTGGGCGCGTCGGGCGCGGCGCAACTCCCACACCGCGAAGACGGCCAGCGCGGGCAGCGCCGCCGCCATCGAGACGAACGTCCATGCCGGCCAACCCAGGCGCTGGCCCTCGACCAGGGGTACGGCGAGCAGAAGGACGGCCGCCGAGACGAGCAGCATGCCGATCACATCGAGCCCACCGCGGCGGCCTCGTGACTCGGGCACCAGGATCAGTGCGGCGACGAACGTGGCCAGGCCGATCGGCACGTTGAGCAGGAACACCGGTCGCCAGTCCCAGCCGTTGAGGTCCCACGCGATCAGCAGGCCGCCGAGGAGTGGGCCGCTGGCGGTCGCGATGCCGCCGATCGCGCCGTAGATCCCGTACGCCTTGCCGGTCTCCTTCGCCGGGAACGTGGTCTGGATGAGCGCCAGCACCGGCGGGTTGAGGATGCCGGCCATCATGCCCTGCACCACCTGGAACGCGATCAGCTGACCGGGTGTGGCCGCGAGCGCCGAGGCCGCCGAAGCGAGCGTGAACCCCGCGACGCCGATGAGGAACAGCTTGCGGTGACCGAAGCGGTCGCCGATCCGACCGGCGGGGATGAGCAGGAGGCCGTAGCCGAGCGCGTACCCGGCGATGACCCACTCCATGGCCGTGTAGGTCGACTGGAGGTCGCGCTGGATCGGCGCGACCGCCACATTGACGATCGTCGTCGCCAGCAGAATCATGAATGCCCCGGCCAGAATGACGGCAAGAATCAGCCATCGGCGCGGATTGGGTGGGGCGGCGCTGCGTTCGTCGGTCCAGCTCTCCGTCATCGCGTTCCTCCTGAAGTCGGACGGGGTCGACAGCGGACCCACCCTTCGACTACACGCCGTCGCGTACGAATAGTCAAGTACGGCTATTTGCGTATGACCTGTACGGCACATGAGGAGGGCCCGGGTCAGGAGCTGACCCGGGCCCTGTGACGCAGAGGTGGCTACGACCAGTCGGAGGAACCCGAACCCCACTCCGAGGAACCGGAGCCCCACGCGGAGGTTGCCGGCCACGCCAGGTCGAAGGGGAAGTCGTTGGCGCGAAGCTCCAGCGTGCTCTCCAGCACGGCGTCGGTCAGCCGATCGACGTCGGCGTCGCTGTGGGCGCCTCCGGCGAAGAACATCGGCATGCCGAGCGTGTAGATGCCACGCTTGCGCAGCAGCAGCGTGAGGATGAACGTCGCCGGGTTGAGCGCCCGCGAGTAGTCCCGGTAGTCGGTGTAGGAGTCTTCCGGAAGGAACTGGAAGCACCCGATGTAGTCGCCGAACCCCACCATGCGCAGCGGGATCCCCTCAGCCGCCCGGAACGCGGCCAGCCGCGCCTGGACCCGGTCGACCTTGGCCCGCAGGTCGGTGTAGTAGGCGGGCCCCTTGTCCCGGAGTAGCTGGAGCGTGGCCAGCGACGCCGCCACCGACAGGTAGTTGCCGGTGTGGCTGCCCTGTAGGCCGGTCTTCTGGCCGAAGTCGGTCCAGGACTGCCCACTGGTCTGTGAGATGTCGAGGATGTCGGCCCGACCACCGATCGCCGACAGCGGCAGCCCGAGCCCGCTGATCACCTTGCCGTAGGTGACGAGGTCGGTCGGGATGTCGAACTTCTGCGCGGCGCCGCCGAGCCCCGAACGGAAGCCCGTCAGCACCTCGTCGAGGATGAATGGCACCCCGAGCCGCCGGGCGGCCACCGCCACCTCGCGGATCATCGGGATCGTCGTCTCCTCGAACGGGAACGACGAAGCGGCCGGCTCGGCCAGGATGCAGGCCAACTCGCCCGCGTGGCGCTCGATCAACTCGACGGCGAGCGCTGTGTCGTTGGGCAGGATCAGCAGGTCGCGTGGCTCGGCCGGGGTGACGCCGGCGAACGCCGAGACCAGCGGGATGCCGTCCGTGCCGATCTCCGGAAACGGCACCGCGGGGTGCCCGTGATACCAGGGCGCGGTGTTGTGGACGGCGAGGTCGTGGGACCCGTGCAGGGTGCCCTCGAACTTGGCGACCATCCGCCGCCCGGTGTGCGCACGGCAGAGCCGGATCGCCGACTGGGTGGCGCCCGTACCGGAGTGCTGGAAGGCGAACTTCTCGTTGTGCGGGAGGATCTCCCGCAGCAGCGTCGCCAGCTCCAGCTCCAACGCGTTGGTGTAGCCGTTGCCGGTGCCCTTGCCGAGGTGCTCCCGGACGAAGTCGACGACCGGCGCCGGGTTGTGCCCGTGCAGCGCCTGGGCGCCGTATCCCATGTGGCAGTCGAGGTAGTCGTTGCCGTCGATGTCGGTCAATGTCGACCCGCTCGCGGTGGCCGCGATGACCGGAAACGGCGGTGCCTGGAACGGCCAGAACACGTGCGCGGCGGAATCGACCGCCCTCAGTTGCTCGACGTGCGCGGCCGAGGCACCCTGGCGCGCGCCGATCTCGCCGAACAGCTCGTAGACCCACTTCTGCTGCATGAGGTCCTGAATGACCTCGATCGCTCCGCGCTCCTGGTGGCTGGCACCCATCGTGTCCCCTTCGCATGGCGGCCGTGACAGGCGCAGCCTGCGCCCGCCCACTCGAACCCGGCTGGAGAACCGATCGATCGACGTGGCTTCGAGCCGGTCTCGAGCGCCGTCGTCGAAGCTCGCCGCCATGACGGAAAATCGGGTCAATCTCTACTCGCTGACCGACACGATCACGCCGTGGGCAGTGCGGGCCGCGGCAACGCTCGGCCTCGCCGACCTGATCGCCGCGGGCACCACCACGCTCGACGAGCTCGCCGCGGCGACGAAGGCCAATCCCGACGCGCTGCACCGGCTGCTGCGCTACCTCTCGGTCCGCGGCGTCTTCAAGGAGACCGAGCCGCGGGTGTACGCCCTGACGGAAGCCGCCGAGTTTCTCAGGACCGACCACCCCGCCGCCCAACGTCCCTGGCTCGACGTCGACTCGATGGCCGGCCGGATCGAGGGCACGTTCAGCTCGCTGACCCACTCGATCCGCACCGGCGACGCGGCGTACCCCGTGCGGTACGGGATCGAGTTCTGGGACGACCTGTCCACCAACCCCGACCGGGCCACCTCGTTCGGCGCGCTGATGGCCACCCACGCGAGCTACTTCGACCAGGTCGTCCAGGGCTACGACTGGAGCACCGTCAACCACGTCATCGACGTCGGCGGCGGCACCGGCGCCCTGCTCACCGAGATCCTCAAGGCCCAGCCGCACCTGCGCGGCACAGTGGTCGACCTGCCGGGCGTCGTCGAGCAGGGCCGGGCCCGGTTCGAGGCGGCGGGCATCGCCGACCGCGCCGAGGTGGTCAGCGGGAGCATCTTCGACCCGCTCCCGGCCGGCGCCGACGTCTACATCCTGTCGAACGTCCTGCACGACTGGAACGACAGCGCCGCCGAGAAGATCCTCCAGCGGGCGGCGGACGCGATCGGCACCACCGGAAAGGTGCTGATCGTGCAGATCCTGGTGAGGGACGAGAACGACAACTTCCCCGACGACCCGGCTCGGCTGATGTTCATCACCCAGATGGACCTGCGCCTCCTCTCGCTCATGGCGGGCAAGGCCAGGACCTGGCGCGAGTACGCCGAACTGGGTGAGAAGGCCGGGCTCCAGGTGGACGGCAGCACTGTCATCCCCACCGGGCAGACCCTGCTCTCTCTCCGCCGCGGCTGAGCCGACGGGCCCCTTGCTGACGGTTTCCGGTTGGGAAGGGGCCCTCGCTAACGGACTGTGCGCGCGTCGTACCGTTGCGGACATGAACCCGGCCATCCGACGAATCGCTGTCGATGCCCTCATCGCTGTCGTCGTCGCGGCCGTCGTGGCGGTGGCGATCCGGGTCGCCGACGAGCCCGGCGCCCGGCCGCCGGACGCGCGCGCCTACGCGATCGGCGCGGTGATCGGGCTCCTGCTGGTCTTCCGGCGCCGCTGGCCGCTGCTGGTGCTGGTCGGCTCGGTCACCGCACTGATGATCTACTACGCGCTCGAGTACCCGGGCATCCCGCCCGCCCTCCCGCTGGCTGCCGCCCTCTTCTCCGTCGCGGCCGCCGGCCGGTTCACCTGGGCGCTCGTCGTCGCCGGCTTCTTCGTCGTCCTTGAGCTGATCATGCGGTACACGCTGCTCGGCGAGGGTTTCTTCCCCGCCTTTTCGGCCACCCTCGAAGAGGGCTCGCTGCTCGCGGCCGTGGTGCTGCTCGCCGAGACGATCCGCACCCGCCGGGTCCGGCTGGCCGAGGCGCAGCAGCGCCTGGCCGTGATGCGCCAGGAGCGTCAACACGAGGTCGCCCAGGAGCGGCTCCGCATCGCCCGCGAGGTCCACGACGTACTCGGCCACACGATCGCCGCGATCAGTGTGCAGGCGAGCCTCGCCGACGACATCTTCGACAGCAAGCCCGCCGAGGCGCGGGCCGCGCTGCGGAGCATCCGGGGCGCGGCACGCGACGCCATGCACGAGGTCCGCTCGGCGATCGGCATGCTCCGCGACGCCGGGGAGGTGCCCGATCTGGCCCGCGTCTTCGCGGTCGCCGAACAGGCCGGTGTGAAGGTGCGGTCGGGGATCGCCGGCATTCCGCGTCCGATTCCGCCGGAGGTGGCGCTCTCGGTCTACCGGATCGTGCAGGAGTCGATCACCAACACGGTCAAACACGCCGAGGCGACGACCGTCGACGTCACCATCGCCTACGCGGGTGACGCCGTCACTGTGGAGATCGTCGACGACGGGGTCGGGGCCGGGGCGAGCCGGAGGGGGCACGGGATGGCCGGCATGCGGGAACGGGCCACGGCCGCCGGTGGGTCGCTCGAGGCCGGGCCCCGGCCGCAGGGCGGGGGGTTCCGAGTGGCCGCACGGCTGCCGGTCGAGGTGGAGGAGACAGCGTGACGATCCGGATGGTGCTGGCGGACGACCAGACACTCGTGCGGGCCGGCTTCCGGGGCCTGCTCGACCACAGCGAGGACCTGGAGGTGGTCGGTGAGGCGTCCAACGGCGCCCAGGCTGTCGAGATGGTCGCCGCGACCCGGCCGGACATCGTGCTGATGGACGTGCGGATGCCGGTGCTCGACGGCGTGCGGGCCACGGCCGCGATCGTCGAGCGGTTCCCGGCCGTGCGGGTCATCGTCCTGACCACCTTCGAGCTTGACGAGTACGTCTTCGAGGCGCTGCGCGCCGGCGCGAGCGGTTTCCTGCTCAAGGACATCGAGCCCGACGAGCTGCGCCAGGCGGTGCGGGTGGTGGCCGGCGGCGACATGTTGATCTCGCCGCGGGTGACGAGCCGGCTGGTGAGCGCGTTCGTCAGCAAGGTCGCGCCGGCGCCGGTCGACGGCGGCCGGCTGGCGGTGTTGACCGACCGCGAGCGCGAGGTGATGAGCCTGGTGGCCAGCGGGCTGACGAACGAGGAGATCGGGCGTCGGTTGTCGATGAGCCCGGCCACGGCCCGTACCCACGTGCACCGGGCCATGGTCAAGCTCCGCGTCCGCGACCGCGCGCAACTCGTCGTGCTCGCCTACCAGACAGGGCTCGTCGCACCCGGCAGCTAGCCGGCTACGGCGGTTGTTTCGCACGCCGTGCCGGCTACGGCGATCGCCGTACACCCTGGCCGTTCCTCAACGGATGCCGGGTGGTGCGCATCCTTCGTATGTTGGCGTCATGTTTGAAGTCGGAGAGAACGCCGATGGGATCCTGGCCGGGGTCCTGTTCCTGATCTGGCTGTCCGCGGCGATCCTCGCCACGCGGCTGGCCTGGCGGCCGACGCCCGAGGCGCTGCGGAAAAGCGCCCGTCGACTGCTGCGTCTGCTCGTCGCCGCGCTGGTGGTGCTGATCGTCAAGTGCGTCGCGATCGGGCTGATGCTCGCCGTCGACTGGATCTTTGCCGACAATCGCGTGATCGTGCAGATGCCGCTCCTGCTGCTGCCGATGCTTGCCGTCGTCATCTGGACCGTGCCGGGCCTGCGCGCCCTGGCCAACCGCGACGACGCACCGGTCGACGTCGAGAGGCGCTCCGCCGCCGCCGATCCCCGATTCGTCGTGCCGGTCCAGGTGACGGCGGTGGCGACTGTCGTCGGCGTCTACTTCGCGTACGTGTCCCGCCCGGTCCCGTCCTACCTCGACGACATCGCGACCCACGCCGCGCCGATTCTCCTGTCGGTGCTGGTGCTGTGGTTCTGGCAGGGGCGTCGCCTGCGGGTCGTCACAGCGACCGACTTCGCGCGCCGGGACCGGCGTGCCAGGGCCCTGCGCGCCACCGCGCAGGCCGCCGTCGTGGTGCTGGCCGTCGCCGCCGGCATCACCTACGTGGCTCGGAGCAGCAGGCTGCCCGACCGCATGACAATGACATCGCACGACAACGTCGACTACGGCGGCGGCCCTTCGATCGGTCACGGCGGTCACGGCGGGATCTCCGTCGACACCCTGCGCGGGCCGCAGACCGGCAAGCCCAACAAGGCCTTCACCCTGACCGCGAAGAACGCAACGGTACGGCTCTCGTCGGGCACCGAGATCAAGGCGCTGACGTACAACGGACAGTCGCCCGGGCCGGAGCTGCGGGTCCGCGAGGGAGACCTCGTCGAGGTGACACTGCACAACGAGATTCCCGACGAGAACGTGACCATCCACTGGCACGGCCTCGACGTTCCCAACGGCGAGGACGGCGTGGCCGGCGCGACGCAGAACGCTGTGGAGCCGGGCGGCACCTTCACCTACCGGTTCATCGCCGAGCAGGTCGGCACCTTCTGGTACCACACCCACCAGAACCCGCTGGAGGCGATCCGGCGGGGTCTGTTCGGTGCGCTGATCGTGGAGCCACGCGACGGCCCACCACCCGGCGAGCGGGACTTCGTCGTGCAGGCCCACGAGTGGCGTACGCCGGACGACAACATCGTCTCGTTCGGCACCAGTGACACCCTGCAACGCCAGGAGGTCGCCCCGGGCACGCCGGTACGACTGCGTCTGATCAACACCGACAACAACCCGGCAGGCGACAGTCGTCCGCGGGCCCTGACGGTCAACGGCACGCCGGTTCGGGTGGCGGCGATCGACGGGGTCGACGTCAACGGCCCGACCCCGCTGACCGACCCGCGGTTCGGCTTGGCGACCGGTGGACGCTACGACGTGACGTTCACGATGCCGGCGGGCCCGGTGCGCCTGACCGACCTCGCCAACCGCGACGGCGGGCTGGTCCTGGCGCCACCGGGTGACGCCTCGACGCCGAAGATCGTCGACGACGGGGACCATTTCGACCCGCTCTCGTACGGCTCTGGCGGCTCCCGGCCCTTCGACGCGGGCTCGTCGTACGACCGCTCGTTCACCCAGCTCCTCGACGACCGGCTGTCCTTCTACAACGGAGGGCTCCACCTGGTGCCGATCATCAACGGGCACAGCTTCCCCCACACGCCGACGTTGATGGTCCGGATGGACGACGTGGTCAAGGTGCGGATCGTCAACCGCAGCCACCAGAACCACCCGATGCATCTGCACGGTCACCACGCGTTGGTGCTGTCCCGTAACGGGGTCCGCGCGACCGGGTCGCCGTGGTGGATCGACAGCCTCGACGTGATCCCCGGCGAGATCTACGAAATCGGTTTCAAGGCGGACAATCCAGGGCTCTGGATGGACCACTGCCACAACCTCGACCACGCGGCCAACGGCATGGTGATGCACCTCGCCTACGAGGGCGTGACATCCCCCTACGAGCTGGGGCGCGGCACTCCCAATCAGCCGGAGTAGGAGGGCCTGTCGAGCCTTCCTCCACCGAGCCTCGAGGCAACGCCGGCAGCGTCGTTCGCATCCGAACCCCTCTTGCTGAGGAGAACCCATGCTCGACGCGATGCGACGAACGTTGTCGCTGGCTGTGCCGCTGGTACTGGTGGCCGGCATTGCCGCGCCCGCCACTGCGGCCACCTCGACCACCGGGCGACTGACAGTCGTCGCCCGCAACCTCGACAACCCACGCGGTGTCGCCATCGACCGGGCCGGCATCGTCTACGTCGCCGAGGCCGGGCTCGGCGGCGACGACGTGTGCATCCCCGGCACGTTCGGCACCAACCTCTGCTACGGCTCGACCGGTGCGATCACGGCGGTCCGTCGCGGCTGGCAGAAGCGAGTCGTGACGGGTCTGCCGTCGCTGCGTAGCACCGGCGCCGGCTTCTCCGTCTACGGTGCCCACGACCTGGCCTTCGATCGGCAGGGAAAGCTGCTGGTGGCGATGGGCTACAGCACCGACCCGGTCTCGCGCGACCTGCTCGGCGCGGCCGGGGCCACGATGGGAACCATCCTCCGGGTCGAGGGAAAGCGCCGCTGGTCGGTCGTCGGCGACCTCTCCGCCTTCGAGGGGCGGAACAACCCGGACGGGGTCATTCCGGAGAGCCAGCCGTACGCCGTCGTCGCCGACGGGCGTGACGTCTACGCGCTCGACGCGGCCGCCAACGACGTGCTCCGGATCGACCGTCGTGGCGTGGTCACTGCCGAACACGTCTGGCCGCAGGAGCAGGTTCCGGCACCGCCGGAGTGGGGCCTGCCGCCCGGCTCGACGACGCCGATCCAGTTCGTGCCGGTCACCATCACCCGCGGGCCGGACGGTGCCTTCTACATCGGGCAGCTGACCGGGCATCCCTTCCCGAACGGCGGCGCCCGGGTGTGGCGGCTGGTGCCCGGGCAGGAGCCGACGATCTTCGCGACCGGCTTCACCAACATCATCGACATCGCCTTCGACAAGCGGGGTCGACTGGTCGTGCTGGAGATCGCGAAGAACGGGCTCAGCTCGGGGGATTCCACGGGCGCGTTGATCCGGGTGGAGCGCGACGGTAGCCACCGGGAGCTGGCGAGCACCGGCCTGGACTCCCCGATGTCGTTCGCCATCGCTTCCGACGGCAGCTTCTACATCGCCAACAAGGGCCTCGGCATCGGCGAGTTGGTCCGTCTGTCCACACGAGACTGACAGAATCGCGCGGCGATCGTGGCGTTCTTCGTGTCGGGAGGACGCCACGATAGCTGTGGTGTCACACGTCCGCGATACGGTGCCAATCATGTGCACGCTGGCGGCGGGGGACGGGGTCTGGGGGTCAGGTTGACGCGGTCCGACGGCGGGTCTCCCGCCGGCGCCACCACCATCCTCATCGTCGACGACCACGCTCTCGTTCGCGAGGGGCTGCGCTGGGTGCTCGAGGTGCACGCCGACCTCGACGTGGTCGACGAGGCCGGCGACTCGGCCACCGCGGTCGCCAAGGCGGCGTCGGAGCGTCCCGACGTGGTGTTGCTCGACGTCGAGATTCCCGGCGACGACCCGGTGGTCACTGTGCGCCGCATCCGTGAGGTGTCGCCCGACAGCGCAGTCGTCATCCTCAGCATG
Organism: Micromonospora sp. NPDC005324; assembly: GCF_040607155.1. NCBI lineage: Bacteria > Bacillati > Actinomycetota > Actinomycetes > Micromonosporales > Micromonosporaceae > Micromonospora > Micromonospora sp. NPDC005324. The sequence goes on from NZ_JBEXGE010000013.1 coordinate 118,360, forward strand.
TACGACAGCCCTGACCTGCTGCGCCGACTGATCGCCGCCGGGGTGCGCGCCTACCTGCTCAAGAGCGTGGGTCGTGAGGAACTGGTCGCCGCGATCCGCAAGGCGCGCGACGGCAGCGGCTCGGTGCTGCTCTCGGTCTCCGGTCAGAGCCTGGTGCAGGTGCAGAACGCGGAATCCGCCATTCTGTCCCCCGTCGAGCTGGAGATCCTCCAGCTCGCAGCCGAGGCGATGACCAATGCCCAGATCGCGCGCCGACTCGACCTGACCGAGGCCACTGTGAAGAGTCACCTGCGTCGCATCTTCGCGAAGCTCGGCGCGGTCTCCCGCATCGACGCGGTCAACAAGGCGGTGGCAGCGTCACTGGTGACGCTGCCACACGACCGGTTGGTGCCGCGCCCTCGCCGCCCGCCGTTCTAGCGATCGGCGACGTTCCTCAGCAAGCGGCCTTGAGGTCGGCGGCGCGGTCCGTACGCTCCCAGGTCAGGTCCGGGAGTTCACGACCGAAGTGGCCGTAGGCGGCCGTCTGCTGGTAGATCGGACGCAGGAGGTCCAGGTCGCGGATGATCGCCGCCGGGCGCAGGTCGAAGACCTCACCGATCGCCTTCTCGATCCGATCGAGCGGCACCGTCTCCGTGCCGAACGTCTCCACGAACAGGCTCACCGGGTGGGCCTTGCCGATCGCGTAGGCCACCTGCGCCTCACACCGTTCGGCCAGGCCCGCGGCGACCACGTTCTTCGCCACCCACCGCATCGCGTACGCCGCCGAGCGGTCGACCTTCGACGGGTCCTTCCCCGAGAACGCGCCACCACCGTGCCGGGCGTACCCGCCGTAGGTGTCGACGATGATCTTCCGTCCGGTGAGGCCGGCGTCGCCCATCGGGCCACCGATCTCGAACCGCCCCGTCGGGTTGACCAGCAGCCGGTAACCCTCGGTGTCGAGGTCGAGCGCCTCCAGCTCAGGCGTGATCACGTGGTTCCGGATGTCGGGGGTGAGCAGTTCGTCGAGGGAGATGTGGGCGGCGTGTTGCGTGGAGACCACGACGGTGTCGAGCCGGACCGGGCGTAGACCGTCGTACTCGACGGTGACCTGGGTCTTGCCGTCCGGCCGCAGGTAGGGCACCGTGCCGTCCTTGCGGACGGCGGCCAGCCGCCGGGCCAGTCGATGGGCCAGTGCGATCGGCAGCGGCATCAGCTCCGGCGTCTCCGAGCAGGCGAAGCCGAACATCATGCCCTGGTCACCGGCGCCCTGGGCGTCGAGCCCGCCGCCGGACGAACCGTCGCGCAGCTCGATCGCCGTGTCGACGCCCTGCGCGATGTCGGGCGACTGGGCGCCGATCGAGATGCTGACGCCGCAGGAGGCGCCGTCGAAGCCCTTCTTCGACGAGTCGTACCCGATGCCCAGGACGGTTTCCCGCACGATGCGTGGGATGTCGGCGTAGGCCTGCGTGGTGACCTCGCCGGCGACGTGGACCTGGCCGGTGGTGATCAGGCTTTCGACGGCGACCCGGCTGTGCGGGTCCTGCGCCAGTAACGCGTCGAGGATCCCGTCGCTGATCTGATCGGCGATCTTGTCGGGATGACCTTCGGTGACCGACTCGGAGGTGAAGAGGCGGCGCGACATGTGTGACTCCTAACCCGAGGGGGCGTGGGGGCCCGGCGAGTCTTCCCGCCTCCGGTGGAGGTTGCGTGGAGGAAGCATCGAGCGATCGAAGGGGTATCCGCCGTACAACTTTCGACACGCATCGATCCTCGGAAGAACCCGCGATGTCGCTACCTGCGGTCGTTCCGACACGCCCCGCTCATCCATAGCTTGAGAGCGTCTCGACGAGTGCTATGGGGAATGGGGGACCACTGTGGTCAGGTACGAGATCCTCGGGTCGCTGGAAGTGATCCACGAGGGCCGGATCTGCACGCCGACGCCGCCGAAGGTGCGGACCGTGTTGGCGCTGCTGGTGATGCGGGCAAATCGGGTCGTTCTGGTCGACTCGATCATCCGGGAGCTGTGGGGTGACGACCCGGCGCGCAGCGCCGTCACCACAGTCCAGACCTACATCTACCACCTGCGCAAGCTCTTCGCGAAAGAGGGCATAGAGACCCCGGACCGGACCGTGCTGGAGAGCCGTGCGCGCGGCTACCTGCTCAAGGTGGAGCCGGGCCAGCTCGACGCCGAGGTGTTCGAGACGATGCTCGACCAGGGCCGCTCGCACATCGAGTCGGACCGGCCCGAGGAGGGCGCCGAGGTGCTGCGGCGGGCGCTGGCCATGTGGACGGGGCCGGTGGGCGCCAACGTGACGTTCGGGCCGGCGTTGGAGGCGCACGCGATCCACCTCCAGGAGCAGTGGATCCGGGCGTTGGAGTTGCGCATCCAGGCCGACATCACCCTCGGCCGCCACCGCGAGCTGATCGGCGAGCTGCGCTATCTCGTGGGCACGTACCCGCTCAACGAGTGGTTCCACCGTCAGCTCATCGTGGCGCTCAGCCGCTCCGGGCGCCGTGGTGAGGCGTTGCAGGCGTACCACCACCTGCGCCGGGTGCTCAGTGAGGAGTTGGGCCTGGACCCTTCGCCTGACCTCCAGCGGCTCCAGCGGGAGGTGTTGGCCGCCGGCGGGCCACTGCGCCCGGGGCTCGCCAGGGCCTCGTGACAGGCCCTCGACCGACGCTCCAGCGCCGTTCGACCGGCCGTCCCTAGCTTTCACACGGACATCGCGGCCAGGAGGTCTTCCATGACGAGCACATCCGACCGTCGGGTGGTCATCACCGGGATTGGCGTCATCGCCCCCGGTGGACTGGGCACCAAGGCGTTCTGGGAACTGTTGACCGCTGGCCGCACGGCCACCCGTACCCTGTCGTTCTTCGACGCCACCCCCTTCCGGTCGCGGGTGGCCGCGGAGGCCGACTTCGACCCGGTCGCCGAGGGCCTGTCGCCGCAGGAGGTCCGCCGGATGGACCGGGCGGCCCAGATGGCAGTGGTCTGCACGCGGGAGGCGCTGGCCGACAGCGGTTTCGAGGTCGTCGACCCGACCCGGGTCGGCGTCAGCGTCGGCACGGCGGTCGGGGCCACGATGAGCCTCGAAGAGGAGTACGTCGTGGTGAGCGACGGCGGCCGGAAGTGGCTGACCGACCACAGGTACGCCACCCCGCACCTCTACGACTATCTGGTGCCGAGCTCGTTCGCCCGCGAGGTGGCGTGGTCGGTCGGGGCGGAAGGTCCGGCGACGGTGGTCTCCACCGGCTGCACGTCGGGCCTCGACTCGGTCGGCCACGCCCGGGAGCTGATCCGGGAGGGCTCGGCCGACGTGATGATCGCCGGCGCGACCGACGCCCCGATCTCGCCGATCACGGTGGCCTGCTTCGACGCGATCAAGGCGACCACGGCCCGCAACGACGACCCGACGCACGCGTCGCGGCCGTTCGACAACAGTCGCGACGGGTTCGTCCTCGGCGAGGGTTCGGCGATGTTCGTCCTCGAAGAGCTCGAGCACGCCCGCCGGCGAGGAGCGCAGATCTACGCCGAGCTGGTCGGGTTCGCCTCGCGTTCCAACGCGTTCCACATGACCGGTCTACGGCCCGACGGGCGGGAGATGGCCGAGGCGATCCGGGTCGCGCTCGCCGATGCCCGGCTGCCCGGCGATGCCGTCGACTACATCAACGCGCACGGCTCGGGTACGAAGCAGAACGACCGACACGAGACGGCGGCGTTCAAGCGGAGCCTCGGCGACCACGCGTACCGCACCCCGGTCAGCTCGATCAAGTCGATGATCGGCCACTCGCTCGGCGCCATCGGCTCGATCGAGATCGCGGCGTCGGCCCTGGCGATCAAGCACGGGGCGGTGCCGCCGACGGCAAACCTGCACGAACGCGACCCGGAGTGCGACCTCGACTACGTGCCGCTCACCGCCCGCGAGCAGCAGACCGACGTGGTGTTGAGCGTGGGCAGCGGTTTCGGCGGTTTCCAGAGCGCGATGCTCCTGGCGCGTGTGGCATGACCACTGTCGTCACCGGGGTCGGGGTGGCCGCCCCCAACGGGTTGGGCCGCGACGCCTTCTGGGCGGCCACCGTCGCCGGGGTGGGCGGCATCGGGCCGATCAGCCGTTTCGACCCCTCGGGATACCCCGCCCAGTTGGCCGGCGAGGTTCCCGGATACGAGGCGGCCGATCACATTCCGAGCCGGTTGATGGCGCAGACCGACCACATGACCCGGCTGTCGTTGACGGCCGCGCAGTGGGCGCTGGCCGATGCGTCGGTCGACCCGTCGGCGCTGCCCGAGTTCGGCATGGGTGTCGTCACGGCCAGCGCGTCGGGCGGCTTCGAGTTCGGCCATCGTGAGCTGGAGAAGCTCTGGAGCAAGGGCTCCGAGCACGTCAGCGCCTACCAGTCGTTCGCCTGGTTCTACGCTGTCAACACCGGCCAGATCTCCATCCGCCACGGGATGCGTGGGCCGACCGGCGTGCTCGTCACCGAGCAGGCGGGCGGGCTCGACGCGGTGGCGCAGGCCCGACGCCAGGTGCGCAAGGGCGTGCAGCTGGTCATGACCGGCGGCGTCGACGCTTCGCTCTGCCCGTGGGGCTGGACCGCCCAGCTCGCCAACGGCCTCCTCAGTACGGGGCGCGATCCGGCCACGGCGTTCCTGCCGTTCGACGCCAACGCGTCGGGTTACGTGCCGGGCGAGGGCGGGGCGATCCTCGTGTTGGAGGACGAACATGCCGCTGCCCGGCGCGGGGCCGCCGTCTACGGGGTGATCGCCGGATACGGCGCGACGTTCGACCCCCGGCCCGGCTCCGGCCGCCCGCCGGGTCTGCGTCGGGCCGCCGAGATGGCAGTGTCCGACGCCGGTCTCACGCCGGCCGACATCGACGTCGTCTTCGCCGACGGGGCCGGTGTCGCGGAGCTCGACCGTGTCGAGGCCGAGGCGATCACAGCGGTCTTCGGCCCACGCGGGGTGCCGGTGACAGCGCCCAAGACGATGACCGGCCGGCTCTACTCGGGCGGGGCGGCGCTCGACCTCGTCTCCGCGCTGCTGTCGATCCGGCACTGTGTCATCCCGCCCACCACCAACATCCGCCAGCCGGCCGAGGGCCTGCACCTCGACCTGGTGCGCGACGCCGCGCGGGAGACACCCGTACGCGCGGCGCTCGTCCTCGCCAGGGGCTACGGCGGGTTCAACGCGGCCATGGTCGTGACCGACGAAAGGAATGGACGATGACCGACGCCAGCCTCGCCGCCGTCGCGAACTTCGACGAGCAGCAGGCACTTGACCTGCGTGAACGGCAGATCGCGGTACTGGGAAGCGCCAAACAGATCGCCCACGTGATCTACGTGGTCACCGAGCTCGGCGTCGCCGACCTGCTCGTCGACGGACCGGTGCCGGTCGCCCAACTGGCGGCGGCGACCGAGTCGCACGAGGACGCGCTGCGCCGGATCCTCCGTGCGGCCTCGGCGGTCGGCATATTCGACGAGCAGGAGGACGGGTCGTTCGCGCTGACGCCGCTCGGCGAGGGGCTGACGTCGGCGCGGATCGGCGGGCTGCGACCGATGGTGCAGTTCAGCGGCGCCGACTTCAACCGCCTCCCGTACGCGGAGATCCTGCACAGTGTCCGCACCGGCGAGCCGGCCTTCAACAAGGTCTTCGGCATGGGCTTCTACGACTACCTCCAGGCCCACCCGGAGGCCAACCGGTTCTTCGAGGGCTTCATGGCCCACTGGAGCCGGCGGCTCGCCGACCGGTTCGCGGCGGAGTTGGCGCCCGAGCGGTTCGGCCGGATCGCCGACATCGGCGGCAGCAACGGCTACTTCCTGGCCAAGATGCTCCAGCGCCACCCCGAGGGCACCGGTGTCCTCTTCGACCTGCCCGAGGTCGTGGCCGACGCCGAACCGCTGCTCAAGGAGCACGGTGTCACCGAGCGGGTCGAGGTGCGGGGCGGCGACTTCTTCACCGACGACCTGCCGGCCGGCGCCGACGCGTACATCCTGAAGTCGATCGTGCACAACTGGCCGGACGACACCTGCGTCACGCTGCTGCGTCGGATCCGCGCGGCGATCGGCGACGCCGACTCCCGCCTCATCGCGATCGACCAGATCGTGCCGCCGCGCAACCAGTGGGACCACGCCAAGATCATCGACATCGACATGCTGGTGCTCTTCGGCGGCAAGGAGCGCGACCTCCGCGAATGGCAGGCGCTGTTCACCGCGTCCGGTTTCGAGCTGGTCAACACCCCCGCGTCCCGCGGCTGGGCCCTGCTCGAAGCGCGTCCGATCTAGGAAAGGAAGCCCGCAATGGCACACATCGGCATCGACCAGCCGGTCGTGACGATGGTCAACGTCTTCACCGTCGAGCCGGCCAACCAGCAGAAGCTCGTCGACATCCTGATCGAGGCGACCGACGCGGTGATGTCCAAGGTCGACGGGTTCGTGTCGGCGAACATCCACGCCAGCCTCGACGGAACCCGGGTCGTCAACTACGCGCAGTGGAAGAGCGAAGAGCACTTCACAGCGATGCTCCAGAACCCCGAGGTCCACCCCCACTTCGGCGAGGTACGCGCGATCGCCACGCCGGAACGCCACCTCTACAAAGTCGTCTACACGGAGGACGCTCATGTCTGACGGAAGCACCGACGTCCTGATCGTCGGCGGCGGCCCGGTCGGCCTGTCGACCGCGCTCTTCCTGGCCCGCAAGGGGATCCGGCCCATCCTGGTCGAACGTCGGCCCCGACTGTCGACGATCCCCCGCGCGACCGGTCTGCACGCCCGCACTGTGGAGATCTTCCGCACCGTCGGCCTGGAGCCGGCCGTGCAGCAGGCCGGCATGAAGATCGTCGGGCCGGGCGCCGAACTCGACCTCGTCCGCGCCGGCCGCGCCACGCCACTGGTCATGCTCGGCGCCCAGTCGCTGGCCGACCTCCACAAGTCCTTCGTCATGGAGGCGCACGACGTCGACTACGACACGTTCACGCCGAGCTGGCCGATCTGGTGCGGCCAGGACCACTACGAGCCGCTGCTCCACGACGCCGCCGTCGAAGCGGGCGCGGAGATCCGCTTCCAGAACGAGCTGGTCGGGCTGACCCAGGATGAGGACGGGGTGACCGCGACCGTCTCCGACAACGGCACGACACGCACGATCCGGGCGCGCTACGTCGTCGCTGCCGACGGCGTGAAGAGCCCCGTCCGGAACATGCTCCAGATCGGAGACCGCAGCAACGGTGTCGCCGGGAACTTCGTCAGCATCATCTTCCGCGCCAAGGTCGACCTGCCCGACACCGCGCCACGGTTCACGCTGATCTACCTGATGAACCAACTGGCCCAAGGCCTGCTGCTCTTCATCGAGCCGGGGCGGTGGATGTTCGGCGTCAACTACTACCCCGAGCGGGGGCAGTCGCCTGCCGACTTCACACCGGAACGCTGCGTCGAGCTGGCCCGGATCGCGGCCGGCGACCCCGAGCTGGAGGTCGAGGTCGAGTCGGCCCAGCCCTGGGACGCGCGGCACATGGTCGCCGACGCGTACCAGGCAGGGCGGGTCTTCCTCGCCGGTGACGCCTGCCACGCCCACCCGCCGGCCGGCGGCTTCGGCGTCAACGCCGGCATCCAGGACGCGCACAACCTGGCGTGGAAGCTCGCCGACGTGCTTCAGGGTCGGGCCGACGAGAGCCTGCTCGACTCCTACGAAGCCGAGCGTCGTCCGGTCGGCGCGGCGACCGCCGACCAGGCGTGGATGCTCTTCCGCACCAGGGGTCAGCTCGCCGACGAGGACAAGGCCGCCTATCGGGACTTCGTCATCGTGACGATGGGCTACCGGTACACCTCGAACGCGATCGTCGGCGCGCCCGCCGACACCGAGCTGCTGCCCCGCGAGCTGACCTTCACCGGTCAACCCGGATCGCGTGCCCCGCACGCCTGGGTCGACCAGAACGGCGCTCGGCTCTCCACGATCGACGTGCTGACCGAGGGCTGGACGTTGGCCACAGCTCCCGGCGACGACGCATGGCTCGCGGCGGCCGAGGCGGTCTCGGCGGAGACCGGGCTTCCGATCACGGCGCTGACCGCCGGCCCCGACGGTGACCTCGCCGACGACGGGTCGTGGCTGGCGAGCTGTGGAGTCGGCCCCGGCGGGGCGCTGCTGGTGCGCCCCGACGGCATCGTCGCCTTCCGCAGCGCCGGCCCGGTCGACGACCGGGCGAAGACCCTCGCCGCCGCCCTGGCCACGATCCTGCGGGGAGCGTGAGCACATGTCCTACCGCGCCCTCATGGTCATGCGGATGGCCCCCGGTCACGCCGACGCTGTCGCCGAGCTCTTCGCCGAGCACGACAAGGGCGACATGCCCTACGTCGTCGGCATCTCGCGGCGCACGCTCTTCCAGTACCAGGACCTCTACATGCACCTGCTCGAGGCCGACACCGACGTCTTCGACAAGCTCCTCGCGGCCCGAGCCCGCGCGGACTTTCAGGAGGTCAACCGCCGCCTCGCGGCCTACCTGCAGCGCTACGCGCCGGACAGCATGACCGAGTTGCAGGACTCGTTGGCCACGCCCTTCTACACCTGGAGCCCCGAGACAGGGAGCATCACGTGACGCTGACCCGCCGCGACATCAACGACATGATGCAGGCATACAAGAAGACGAGCCTGCTGCGTACCGGCGTCGAGCTGGGCGTGTTCGACGCGCTCGCCGCGGGCCCGGCCACGGCCAGCGGGCTCGCCCCGAAGCTCGGCATCCACCCGCGGGGCGCGCGGATCCTGCTCGACGCGCTCACCGCGATCCGTCTCACCGACCGGACCGGCGAGCACTTCTCGCTCACCCCGGCGGCCGCCGACCACCTGGTCAGCACCCGCCCCGACTACCTGGGCGGAATGGTCAAGGTGATGTCGAGCGACTGGGAGTGGGACGCACTGCGCGACCTCAGCGCCGCCGTCCGGGCCGGCGGCACCGTCCTCGACGTGCACGCCGAGACCCCGGAGTACACCTACTGGGAGGACTTCGCCGCGTACGCGACGAAGGTCGCCCAGCCGACCGCCGAGGTGATGGCCGAGGCGCTCGCGCCATGGACGAAGGAGCGCGCCGAGCTCGACGTCCTCGACGTCGCCTGCGGGCACGGCGTCTACGGCTACACGCTCGCGCAGCACAACCCGCAGGCGGCGGTGACCTCGCTGGACTGGCCCAACGTGCTCGCCGTGACGGAGAAGCACGCCGAGCGGCTCGGCGTACGCGACCGTGCGTCGTTCCTGCCGGGTGACATGTTCACCACCGACCTCGGCGGCCCCTACGACGTCGTGCTGCTCACCAACGTCACCCACCACTTCTCCGAGGAGCGGGTGCGTGAGCTGGTGACCCGGCTCGGTTCCGTGGTCAAGCCGGGTGGGCGCCTGGTCATCGTCGGTTTCACCACGGGTGACGAGTCGCCGGCACTGGACCCGGCACCGTACCTCTTCTCGGTGCTGATGTTGGTCTGGACCTTCGAGGGGGAGTCGCACTCCGTCGCCGCCTACGACCGGGCCCTCGCCGCGGCGGGCTTCGGCCCGGCCACCGTCCACCCGACGGACCTGCCGTTCCGAGTGCTCGTCGCAGAGAAGGGCTGACAATGCATCGGCAACCGATCGTGAAGGTCGCCGCCACCGACGTGCCCGGCATCAACCGGATCGGCGGCGAGGTGCGGATCCTGCTCAGCCCGAAGACCGTCGACGCGACGGAGGGCTTCATGGGCACTGTCCGCCTGGAGCCGGGCGAGTTCCTGGCGGAGCAGTACAACCCGTACTCGGACAAGTTCTGCTATCTGGTGCGCGGCGAGGTCGTGATCCGGGTCGACGGCGCGGAGGTCAAGCTCGCGGCCGACGAAGCTCTCATGGTCCGTCGCGGCCAGCGGCACCGCATCGTCAACGCCGGTGGCGAGACCGCGCTGATCGTGTTCCAGATCAGTCCGCTCGCGCCGCGCCCCGAGCTGGGCCACGTCGACACCGAGGAGGTCCCGCACCCCGAGTCGCCAGTGCCGCAGGTCGGTGGCGTGCGCGACGGGTGGCAGCGGCCGACGGGAGGAAACTCATGAGCCAGCTGACCCTCGACGACCTGCGTCGGATCCTGGAGACCAGTTCCGGTGTGGTCGAGCAGACCGACTGGGCCGATCCGGCGACGCTCGACGCGCCGTTCGATGACCTCGGCTACGACTCGCTCGCGCTGTTGGAGCTGGCGGCGCGGGTGCAGCAGGAGTACGAGGTGCGCATCCCCGACGACGCCGTGTCGATCATGAAGACGCCGCGGCTCGCCGTCGACTACGTCAACCAACGACTCGCGGATCGGTGACCCCATGGCCGGACACACGGACAACGCGGTAGTCATCAACGCACCGTTCGACCTCGTCTGGGACCTGACCAACGACATCCCGAACTGGCCCTCCCTGTTCAGCGAGTACGCCAGCACCGAGGTCCTCTCGACGTCCGCCGACGGGGCCGTCGTCTTCCGCCTGACCATGCACCCCGACCCCGCCGGCCGGGTCTGGAGCTGGGTCTCCGAGCGGGTGCCCGACCGAGGCGACCGTGTGGTGCGGGCACGGCGGCTGGAGACCGGCGCCTTCAAGTACATGAACCTGTTCTGGGAATACACCGAGATCCCGGACGGCGGCGTGCGGATGCGGTGGGTACAGGACTTCGAGATGCGGCCGGGCGGGCACGCCGACGACGAGGGCATGACCGCCCACCTCAACCGGACCACACGTGAGCAGCAGGCACGTATCCGGGAGATCGTTGAGAAGGCCGCGGCCGAACGCGGGCAGTCATGACCGCCACCGTCAACACGCCCGTCGGCAAGAGCTGGCTGGTCTGCCCGGGCTGCCGGGCGTTGCTCTACCAGCGCCGGGTCGAGCGCAACCTGGGGGTCTGCCCGGAGTGCGACCACCACGACCAGGTCACCGCACACCAGCGGATCGAGCAGCTCTTTGATCTCGACTCGGTCGAGGAGCTGCCACCGGTCGGCGCCTCCGGCGATCCGCTGGGGTTCGTCGACACGAAGCCCTATCCGCAACGGATCGAGGCCGCCCGCCGGCGTACCGGGCTCGACGAGGCGGTCGTCTGCGTCCGGGGCACTGTCGAGGGGCAGCCGTTGATCGCGGCGGTCATGGACTTCCGGTTCCTCGGCGGCAGCCTCGGCACGGGCGTCGGCGAGCGGATCACGCGGGCGGCCGAGTTGGCGCTCGAGACCCGTACGCCGCTGCTGATCGTCAGCGCCTCCGGCGGCGCCCGGATGCAGGAGGGCGTGCTGTCGCTCATGCAGATGGCCAAGACGAGTGCGGCGCTCGGGGCCCTCGACGAGGCCGGGGTGTTGACGATCTCGCTGGTCAGCGACCCGACCTACGGTGGCGTCGCGGCATCGTTCGCGACGCTCTGCGACGTCATCCTCGCTGAGCCGGGGGCCCGCCTCGGCTTCGCCGGGCCGAGGGTCATCCAGCAGACGCTGCGTCAGCCGCTGCCGGCCGGCTTCCAGACCGCCGAGTACCTCTTCGCCCGCGGCATGCTCGACGACCTGGTGCCCCGGTCGAACCTGCGGCCGACCATCGGCCGGCTGCTGGCCTTCGCAGGGGCCGACAGGTCCGCGCCGGATCCTTACCCGGTACGGGTGACCGCGGCACCCGAGCCGGCGGACCCGTGGGCGGTCGTGGCGCTGTCCCGCGATCTCGGTAGACCCTCCACACTCGACTACATCGGCCACTTCGTGGACGGTTTCGTGGAGCTGCACGGCGATCGGCTGGCGAGCGACTGCCCGGCGATCGTCGGCGGCGTCGGCCTGATCGACGGGCGGCCCACAGTGGTGATCGGCCACCAGAAGGGCCACACGGTCGCCGAGGTGGCCAGCCGCAACTTCGGCATGGCGACACCGGCCGGCTACCGCAAGGCGGCCCGGCTGATGCGCCTGGCCGAGAAGCTCGGCACGCCGATCGTGACGCTCATTGACACGCCCGGCGCGTACCACGGCATCTCGGCGGAGGAGAACGGGCAGGCCCTCGCCATCGCCGACGGCATCCGGCTGATGGCCGGTCTCACGGTCCCGGTCGTCGCGATCGTGACCGGCGAGGGTGGCAGCGGAGGCGCGCTCGCCCTCGGAGTCGGCAACCGGGTGCTGATGCTCGCCAACGCGACGTACTCGGTGATCAGCCCGGAAGGCTGCGCCGCGATCCTCTGGAACGACTCCGGGCGGGCCGACGAGGCCGCCGCGCAGCTCAAGCTCCAGGCCAGCGACCTGCTGGCGCTCGGCATCGTCGACGGGGTGGTCCCCGAACCGCCCGGCGGGGCACCGGCCGATCCCGGAGCGACCGCGTCGGCCGTACACCGGGCGGTCGTCGACGCGATCGCGGAGTTGGCCGGTCTCACCCGCGAGGAGGTGCGGGCCCAGCGCCGGGCCCGCTTCCGACAGATCGGAGGTTTGACGAATGCCGGAGGGTAACGCCGACCCGCTGGATGCCGCGGTCCGCAGTCTCGCGCGGCTGATCGGGTCGACGCCAGGTCCGGTTCGCCGTGCCCGGCTGCAACACGGCGACCTGGTGGTCGAGGTGGAGTGGCCGGACGGCGCTTCCGTGGTGGCGATGGTCCCGGCGGCCCCGCCGGTGGAGGCCGACGCCGGTCTGCACTACGTGTGCGCGCCGATGGTCGCCACGCTCTATCTCGCGCCGTCGCCCGGCGCTGACCCGTTCGTCCGGGAGGGCGACCAGGTCGTGCCCGGCCAGCAGGTCGCGATCCTCGAAGCGATGAAGATGATGATCCCGGTCGAAGCCGACCACGCGGGCGAGGTCGTGAAGGTGCTGGTGCCCAACGCGACCCCGGTCGAGTACGGCGAACGGCTGATCGCCTTAGCTGTGTCGGAGGGCTGACCCAGTGTTCGAGTCGGTGCTGATCGCCAACCGGGGCGAGATCGCGGTCCGGATCGCCCGGACCTGCCGGGAGATGGGGCTGCGTACCGTGGCGGTCTACTCGACAGTCGACCGCGACTCGGCGGTGGTGCGGCTGGCCGACGAGGCCGTCCAGATCGGGCCGGGTCCGAGTCGGCGCAGCTACCTGAGCGCCCCGGCCATCATCGAGGCGGCCCGCCGCACCGGGGCCGACGCGATCCATCCGGGCTACGGATTCCTCTCCGAGGACCCGGACTTCGCCGAGATCTGCGAGGCCGACGGGATCACGTTCATCGGGCCGCCGCCCGCCGTGATGGCCGCGCTGGGCGACAAGGCCCGGACGCGGGGCATCATGGCGGGCCTCGGCCTGCCCGTGCTCCCCGGCACTACCGACGCCGTCGAGTCGGCGGCCGACGCCCGCGCGGTCGCCGAGGAGATCGGCTTCCCGCTGATCATCAAAGCGGTCGCCGGTGGCGGCGGCCGAGGCGTACGGGTGGTCCGCGACCCGGCCTCGTTCCTGGGCGAGTTCGCCTCCGCGCGGGCCGAGGCGCAGCTGCTCTTCGGCGACAACCGGGTCTACATCGAGCGCTATCTCGAGTCGGCCCGCCACGTCGAGGTGCAGGTGCTCACCGACCGCTACGGCAACGGCATCCACCTCGGCGAGCGCGACTGTTCGGTGCAGCGGCGTCACCAGAAGCTGATCGAGGAGTCGCCCGCGCCCGGGTTGCCGCAGCACATGGTCGACCGGATGACCGCCGCTGCGGTCACCGGCGCGCTCGGTGTCGGCTACGTGGGCGCGGGCACCTTCGAGTTCCTGGTCGGCGGTGGGGACGACTTCCACCTCATGGAGGTCAACTGCCGGCTCCAGGTCGAACACCCGGTCTCCGAGCTGGTGACCGGCGTCGACCTGGTGCGGCAACAGATCCTCGTCGCCGCCGGCGAACGGCTCGCGCTGACCCAGGCCGATGTGACGCCGCGCGGCACCGCGATCGAGTGTCGCCTCAACGTCGAGGACCCGGCGCGTGGCTTCGTACCGACGCCGGGTGAGCTGACCCGCTTCGACCTGCCCGCCGGCCCGTTCGTCCGCGTCGACACCCACGGGTACGCCGGCTACCGGGTGCCGGCCGACTACGACTCCCTCCTCGCGAAGGTGGTCGTCTGGGCACCCGACCGCACCCAGGCCCTGGCCCGGATGGCCCGCGCCCTCGACGAGTGCGCCGTGGAAGGGCCAGGTGTGGCCACCACCCGTGACTTCCTCCGATCGACGCTCGACCACCCGCTGTTCCGGGGCGCGAAACACGACACCTCGCTGGTCGACACCATGCTCACCGGCCTCCAGCGGGACACCAGCGAAGCTCCAGGGCGCCACTAACCGAAGGGTTCACACTGCTGCCGGTTCGCGGGTTTGCGGCCCGTGCGTCCACGCGGGCGCCCGCGGACGGAAGGTGGCCGACATGGCAATTGACAACGCTTCTCGAGGTGTCAGCCGACGGCGATTACTGGCCGGAGTCGGCGTGGGGGCGCTCGTGGCCGGCACCGGGGGAGTCCTGCTCGACGCGACGCCCGCGGCGGCCGCGTTCTCCAACCGGTTCGGTCGGATGTTCCCGTCGCTGCCGGCGTTCGGGTCCGCGACGACCCAGATGCGGAACGCGCTGATCGACCTGTCGCGCGTCGGCGGCCCGATGGACGCACGCGACCCGCTCAGCGTCGGCGCGGAGGCGCTCGCCGACCAGCAGCAGCACAGCATCAACAACCCCGACAACTTCTCGATCCCGCAGGGCATGACGTACTTCGGGCAGTTCATCGACCACGACCTGGCCTTCGAGACGACGGCGCCGCTGGGCACGCCGGTCGACCCGACCACTGTGCCGAACCCCCGGACGCCGGCCCTCGACCTCGACTCGCTCTACGGCGGCGGGCCGGCCGCAAACCCGGAGCTGTACAACTCGGCCGACCCCGCCAAACTCAAAATCGAGTCCGGTGGGCGTTTCGAGGACCTGCCGCGCAACTCCAGCGGCAGGGCGATCGTCTTCGACGTCCGCAACGACGAGAACCTGCCGATCGCGCAGATCACAGCCGCGTTCATCCTCTTCCACAACCGGGTGGTCGACCTGGTGCGCGCACAGGGCACACCGGCGGCACAGGTCTTCGGCGCCGCCCGGCAACTCGTCACCTGGCACTACCAGTGGATCGTGCTCAACGAGTTCCTTCCGCTGATCGCCGGGCCGGGCACTGTCTTCACAGTGCTCAACGGCGGCCGCCGCTTCTACAAGCCGGAGCCGAATGCGACGTTCATCCCGGTCGAGTTCACCGCGGCGGCGTTCCGCTTCGGCCACAGCCAGCCCCGACCGGCCTACCTGGTCAACCGCACCGGCAACGGTGGCGACGAGTTCTACGCCATGCTCTTCGACTCGGCGCTGAGCGGCGCCGACCCGGCCGACCTGCGTGGCGGAAAGCGGGCCGCCCGTCGCTACCTCGACTACCAGTTCTGGTTCCAGTTCTTCGACGGTCAGGTGCGCTGGAGCAAGTGGATCGACGTCCGCAACTCGACGCCGCTGTTCGGCTTCCCGCTGCCACCGCCGCCGTCCGGCTCGCCGTCGGCAAACCTGCTCGGACGCGACCTGCTCCGTCAGCTCACCTTCGGCATCCCGTCGGGCCAGCGGATCGCCTCCCACATCGGGGCGCCCGCACTCGGCAGCTTCAACTTCCCGGAGCTCAGCGGGTACGGCCTCGGCCTGGACTCCAACACCCCGCTCTTCTACTACATCCTCAAGGAGGCACAGCTCCAGGCCGGCGGCGGCTCGTTGGGCGCGGTAGGTGGGCGAATCGTGGCAGAGGTGCTCATCGGCATCGCCCAGCTCGACCCGGCGAGCTACCTGAAGGTGCAGCCCAACTGGCGTCCGACCCTGCCCGCCCGCTTCTCGGGCCAGTTCACGATGGCCGACCTTCTGACGTACGCCCGGGTCGACCCGGCCAGCCGCAACTCCTGACGGCGCCTGCTCCGCACCCGGGCCCGGGTGGCCCGGCGTGCGGAGCAGGGGCTCGGTTGAACGGGCCTCCAACGGTCCTCGACGCGGGTGGGGGAGGGTGCGGGCATGACTGGCGACTTCAGCGATTTCAAGGTGGCGGATCTGTCGTTGGCGGCCTTCGGGCGTAAGGAGATCGAGCTGGCCGAGCATGAGATGCCGGGTCTGATGTCGATCCGGAGGGAGAACGCCTCGCGGCAGCCGTTGAAGGGTGCGCGGATAACCGGCTCGCTGCACATGACCATCCAGACGGCCGTGTTGATCGAGACGTTGGTGGCGCTCGGCGCGCAGGTCCGGTGGGCGTCCTGCAACATCTTCTCCACGCAGGACCACGCGGCGGCGGCGGTCGCGGTCGGCCCGACCGGCACGCCGGACGCACCGGCGGGTGTCCCGGTCTACGCCTGGAAGGGCGAGTCCCTCGACGAGTACTGGTGGTGCACCCAGCAGGTGCTGCTCTGGCCGGACGGGCAGGGCCCGAACATGATCCTCGACGATGGTGGTGACGCCACGCTGCTGGTGCACAAGGGCGCCGAGTTCGAGGCGATCGGCGCGGTGCCGTCGCCGGAGAGCGCGGACTCCGAGGAGTACGAGGTCATCCTCGGTGTGTTGACGCGGTCGCTGCGGGAGGACAACCGTCGCTGGACGCGGGTCGCCGCCGGGATCAAGGGGGTGACCGAGGAGACCACGACCGGCGTGCACCGCCTGTACGAGATGCAGCAGGCCGGGAACCTGCTGTTCCCGGCGATCAATGTGAACGACTCGGTTACCAAGAGCAAGTTCGACAACAAGTACGGCTGCCGGCACTCGCTGATCGACGGGATCAACCGGGCCACCGACGTGCTGATCGGCGGGAAGGTCGCCGTCGTGTTCGGCTACGGCGACGTGGGAAAGGGCTGCGCCGAGAGTCTGCGCGGTCAGGGTGCGCGGGTCATCGTGACCGAGGTGGACCCGATCTGTGCCCTCCAGGCGGCGATGGACGGCTACCAGGTCGCGACCATCGATGACGTTGTCGAGACCGCCGACATCTTCGTGACCGCGACGGGCTGCTTCAGCGTGATCACCAACGAGCACATGGCGCGGATGAAGCACCAGGCGATCGTGGGCAACATCGGCCACTTCGACAACGAGATCGACATGGCCGGTCTCGCGAAACGCGGAGACGTCGAGCGGATCACCGTGAAGCCGCAGGTGGATGAGTGGCGGTTCGCGGACGGCCACTCGATCATCGTGCTGTCCGAGGGGCGGCTGCTGAACCTGGGCAACGCCACGGGGCACCCGAGCTTCGTGATGTCGAACAGCTTCGCCAACCAGACCATCGCGCAGATCGAGCTGTTCACCAGCACCGACCAGTACCCGATCGGTGTCCACACCCTCCCCAAGCACCTGGACGAGAGGGTGGCCCGACTCCACCTCGCCGCGCTGGGTGTCCGCCTCACCGAACTGACCAAGGAGCAGGCCAACTACCTTGGCGTCCCGGTTGAAGGGCCCTACAAGCCCGACCACTACCGCTACTGAGAGGGCTCGTCCGCATGATCGCCGTATCCGGCTCGATCGCGACCGACCATCTGATGCGCTTCCCGGGGCGGTTCGCCGAGCAACTCGTCGCCGGCAGCCTCGACACCGTCTCGCTCTCCTTCCTCGTCGACGACCTCGTCGTCCGACGCGGCGGGGTCGCGGCCAACATCGCCTTCGGGCTCGCCCAGCTCGGGCACCGGCCGGTGCTGCTCGGCGCGGTCGGCGGCGACTTCGGCGACTACCGCAGCTGGCTGGAGGGGCACGGGGTCGACTGCTCGGAGGTGCAGGTCAGCTCCGTCGCACACACCGCCCGGTTCATCTGCACCACCGACACCGACCTCTGCCAGATCGCGTCGTTCTATCCCGGTGCGATGGGCGAGCCCGACCGGATCAGCCTCGACGGTGTCGCCGCCCGGGCCGGTGGGCTCGGGCTCGTCATCCTCGCCGCGGAGAACCCGGACACGATGCTCGCCCGCGCCGCCGCCTGCCGCCGACTGGGCCTGCCCTTCGCCGCCGACCCGTCGCAGCAGCTGGCCCGGATGCCGTCGGCCGACATCGAGGCGATGATCAACGGAGCTCGCTACCTGTTGACGAACGAGTACGAGGCGGCGCTGCTGGAGTCGAAGACCGGGCTGAGCGAGGACGACATCCTGCGCCGCGTGGGCGTGCGGGTCGTGACCCTGGGCGCCAACGGGGTACGGATCACCGGGCAGGACGGCGACTTCCTGGTACCGGCGGCGCAGGTGGGCGCCATCGTCGACCCGACCGGTGTCGGCGACGGCTTCCGGGCCGGCTTCTTCGCCGCGCTCGCCGTCGACCTGCCCATCGAGCGGGCGGCGCAGGTGGGCTGCGTCCTGGCCACGCACGTGCTGGAGGTCGAGGGCCCGCAGGAATACACGATCGACGCCGACGCTTTCGAGCGCCGCATCGCTGAGTCGTACGGCAGCCATGTCGCGGTCGATGTGCGTGCGCTGGGGCTGGCCCGGGTCTGAGCGGGCCAGCGGGCCGAGACGACAGGCGCCCGGGAGTGATCGGATAGCCTGCACGGGTGCGTACACCGCTTCCGGCCGTGGGTTCAACTCGCCGCGGACTGATCGCCGCGGCGACGCTGGCACTGCTCGTCTCGGGGGCGTGCGCCGACGCCAAGCCGACGTCTGAGCAGCAGCGGGGCCCCGATCCCGAGGTGCTGATCGATGAGCTGACCGCCGGCCTCTCCCGGGACAATCCCTACCGTGATCCGGACACGGAGGAACGGGCGGCGGCCCGGCGGGCAGCGCGGTTGCTGGTCACCGAGCCGAATGCCGGCGCCGACCTGGATCAGCTCTTCGGTGACCTCGGCTTCCGGGCTCACCATGGGAAGGACCCGGTCACCGGCCGGCCGTTCGACCTCTACCTCGCCGCGGGGTCCGACGAGCGTTCCTGGGGTGCCGTGCTGGTGGACCGGAGCGCGACCCCGCGCACCGTGATCGAGGTACCGCACCCCGGCTTCGACATCAACACGGAGAAGCTGGGGCTGGTGTTGTACCGCAAGGCGCCGGCCAGCGTGTTGCTGGTCGCTGGGGCCCACCGGCAGGCCGCCGACGGCGACGCGGACGTTGCCCACAACGACAGGTCACTGTTCCACACCCTGGCGGCCGAGTTCGCCAACAACGGGCTCGATCAGATCCAGCTGCACGGCTTCGCCGACCGGAACCTGCCCACGTCCGACGCGGTGGTGTCGACCGGTTCGGCTCCGGTGACCTCGGTGGCCCGCCGGATCGCGGACGGCCTCTCCGGGGCCGGGCTGAACACCTGCCGGGCGTGGGTGAAGAAGTGCGGCCAACTTGAGGGCAAAACCAACGAGCAGGGCCGAACCGCGGCCGCACTGGAAGCCGTCTTCATCCACCTGGAGCTGAGCTGGTCGGTCCGGCGGGACGCCGAGGCCCGCAGCCGCGTCGCGACGGTGCTCGCGGAGCAGCTCACCGTGGCCTGACCCGATACAGGTTGCTGTCAAGGTCAGATCCGGCGAGCCGTCCGCCAGCGCAAGGCCCAGTAACCGGTGCCGTCCAGGATGGACTCGCCACCCAGGTCGCCCATGGTCGGGCCGTTGGCGGTGGTGCGGCTGGAGATGAACCGGTGGTGTCCCCGGTCGTCCACGCCGAGGTACATGCCGGAATGCTCGATGTTCGCGCCCTGCACCGGCCCGGCGTTGAAGAACAGAAGGTCACCGGGGAGCAGCCGATCCAACTCTCGGGCCCGCTTGCCGGTGTTCGGCATGAGCAGGGCCCCTGGTCCCACCGAGGCCATCGCGGTCGCCCGCCGTGGCAGGCCGGGGCCGGCGTTGTTGGTGCCGAGCAGCGGAAAACCCATCCGGTAGCCGTAGACCATGCGCAGGAAGCCCGAGCAGTCCAGGCTGCGGATGTGAGACGCCGCCGGCTTCTCCTTCTTGTCGGGGAACTCCCACGACACCCCGAGGTAGTCGTAGAAGTCGGAGTTCTCCGCGCGACCGTCCGGGTCGATGTCCGAGAGTGGCCCGAAGGCAGCGTCGCCGGAGTACTGCCGGCCCTTCGCATCCTTCTTCGGCACGGCGACGTAGGTGTACTCCCGGGCAACCGCCAGCACGTCCGGGGAGCGGTCCGTGCGAGCCTTGGGGAACCAGTCGGTGAACCACTTCTCCTTCTCGGCACCCGCCCGCCACTGCCGGGGGGCGAGTCGTACCCAGAAGTCGGCGGGCACCTTCGCCTTGGTGAACCGTGCCTCGGCGAACGTCCGCTGAGGGCCGCTGATGTGCACCGTGCGGGCGCCGTCGGTCATGATCGCGACGGTCCTGCCCTTGGCGTCGATCATCTGCGTCCGGTCCGGCGCGGTCAGCCGCCGGTAGCTGTAGCCGGAGCCGGTGGTTACGGCGGCCTGCGCGGCCTGCGCGCCGAGGCTCAGCTCGATCGGATCCGCAGCGCTGTGCCGGACGACGACGTAGGCGAAGGTGCTGCCACCACTCAGCAACGCGAAGGCGGCGACGGTCATCAGCATGGCGCGGCTGCGGGAGTAAGTCCGGTAGTTCATGCCTGTCCCTCGTCGGTGTGTGGCCTCAGGTGACCGGCACGAAGCCGGCCACGACGCCGCTGAACGCCACGCCGTAGGTGATGACGGTAACCATGACGGTGGCCAGCACGGTTGCCTTCGGCGGCTGCCGTACGAGCTGGTAGGCGATCAGCCCCGGCGCCACGAATCCCAGTGTCTGGTGCGCGAAGAGCAGCGGCAGGTCGCGTTGAACGATCACGAACAGCGTCATCTGGAGGAGGACGCTGAGCAGGACGATAGCGGCGAAGAGGCGCTTGCCGTAGAGGATCACGATGCGCTGCATCAGCCGGGTGAGGGCGTACGTGACGACAGTCATCACCACGATCACCGCGGCTTGGAGTGGGTCCTCGATCAGAGCGAGCGCGATCCAGCCCGGCGTGATCATCCCGCCGGGCGAGAGGTTTGTGGTCAGATAGCAGAGCAGCGCGAAGACCAGGCCGATGCCGAGGCAGGCGGTGGCGAGCTGGGCGCTGAGTTCTCCTCCGAATGTCACCGGTAGGTCCTTCCGAGAAACACGGTCTCGCCGTCGACGTTGGAACTGCGCGCGGTTGGCGGACGGAGCATCGACTCGGCGCTGGTGTGATCCTGCGGTTCCCAGCTCGGCAGGGCGGCCAGCTCGTGCAGCAGCACCTCGCCCTGCCCGTGGATGTTCCCGACGGCGACGATGGACGCATCCTCCGCGGTGACTGCCATGACCTCGCTGACCAGCCGCTCCGACGGAAGCTTGCCGCCCAGGTCGACCACCCGGCTCTGCAGCTCGGCGGGCACGTTGACCCGGGCGCTGCGGGTCATCTCACCGATCAGCACGATGCGTTGCGGTTGTACCCGGCCGGCGAGCGTACCCATCTGGCCGTTTCGCTCCACCCGGTCCGGTCGACAGTTGATCACCATGGTCAATGGCTGACTGATCAGCCGTTGCTTCTCAAGTTGCTCGATGTTCATGTACGTCGACTCCGGGTCGTTGGCGGCGAAGATGTTGGCGAACCGGACCCGCTTGTTGCCGTACAGAACCCGGGCCACGGAGAGCACTCCCGGGTCGGGTGGTGCCGACCACATGCCGGTGAGCGCGCTGTGCCGGTCGACGCCGAGCTGCTCGGCAACGGCGAGCGCGATCGCCACGTTCTCCTTGAAGGTGATCCAGCCGAAGCCCGACATCTCCTGGTCGGTCACCGACTCGGGGTCGACCGCGATCAGTTTGCAGTTCCGTTTGGCTGCCTCCTTCTCCAGGATCGCCAGCCGGTCCCTCTCCGCAGTGATGCAGAGGCCGCCCTCGGGCATCGACCGGCTCAGCGACCGGGCCACGTCGTCGAGAGTCGGCCCCATCTCCGCGAGGTGGTCCTCGCGAACGTTGCAGAGCACCCCGATGGTGGACCGGATGAGCTTGCTCTGGTTGATCTCCTGCAGCGCCGGCATGACCGCCATACACTCGATGACCAGCGCATCCGGGTGGTAGACGGCGGCCCGCCGGACGATGCCGATCTGCTCGACCACATTGGCGATGCCGAACTTGCGGTGTACCGGCTCCTCGCTGGCATCCGGAAAGATGAACCGCGCAGCGGTGCCGGTGGTCTTGGCCACCACGACCTTGCCGCCGCCGCGCAGCGCTCCCGCGCAGAGTCGTGTGATCGAACTCTTGCCTCGGATCCCGTTGACCAGCACGCGGTGCGGGATGGTGTTGAGGTTGCGGTTGTGGTTCCGCTGCTCGATCACGCCGGCCACCAGGAGCGCAAGGCAGCAGAGGCTGTAGACGGTGTACAGGTAGAACATGGTCAGCCTTTCGTCGCCCGGTTGCGAGTCCCGGCCGCGTGCCGGACGCGGGCGAGGACGCTGGTCCGGTCGGCTCCCGCGCCACGCAGCCGCAGCGCACCACCGAACCGGGCGGACCCGGTGTGCCGGACCTGGCGACAGATCTCCAGGCACATCGCGATCGCGCCGATGTCGTCGTGGCGCTGCGGCGGAACGGGCAGTTCCACGGTCCCGTCGCTCATCCGCTCGGCGAAGGAACTCAACCTTCGCAACGGCCGGACGAAGATGTAGAGCTGCCACACGTGGGTGAGCAGGGTGACGCCCACCACGGCACCGGCCACCAGCAAGGTCCAGCGCCGCTCCACCATCGCCGGCAGGCGCAGCCCGGCGACGTCCTGCTCCAGCACGACCGCCCACTCGAGGTGGGCGACAGTCGTCGGTAGGGTCAAACCGGAGGCGGCGACCATCGCGGGGGCACCGTCCTCGGTGGTCGACCGGCCAACCGTGCTGCCTGGCAGCACCTCGACGGCTACGCTCCGAGCCAACTCGCCCTGCAGCGGCTGGAAGGCCTGAAAGCCCTCCGAATCCAGAATCGTCCGCAGCTCGGCGTCGACGACCCGGACCCGGCCATCGACCCGACGGACCAGCCCGAGCAGACGGTCCGGGTCGAACTCACCGACCACCGCATAGCCGTCGGCACGCTGGTTGAAGGCGTAGACCAGCGGCAATCGTCCGGCCGTGTCGTCGAGGTGGATGCCGACCTCTCCGGGCAGTGGCGCGACGGCCCGCAGCGGCTCCCGACCCGCGCCGGCAACCATCTTCCCGTCGCGGTCAACCAGGTACAACGCTCGGAGCCGCTGCTCGGCGGCGAGTTCCCGGTCGAGTGTCCGGTCCGTCTCCGCGAGGTCCGTCGAGGTCACCCCCTGCGAGACCCGGGAGACGGTGGCAAGGCCATCGTCGAGCAGGTGTCCCAGGGCGTTGCTGGCCTCCTCGGCCCGGCTCTCCTCATCCCGCACCAACTGCGCGGGAATCGTCGGATCGGAAGCCTGCAACGCGAGCACCGTGGCCGCCACCGGCCAGAGCATCGCGACCACCACGGCGACGGTCAGGCCCTGGAGGACGGTCGGCCGCCAACGCCGATCCGGCGGGTACTGGTCGCCGGAGGTCAGGGCCAGTGCCCGGGCGATCCGGTGTGCCTCGCGGATGCGCATCGGCGCGCGGCGCCGCGTCATCGCGCCGCAGGCGTCCGCCTTGGCCTGATCCAGCAGCGTCCGGACTGGTCGGACCAGGGACATGCGCATGAGTACGAAGCTGAGCAGTGCCACGACCAGAAGACTGAGGCCGAGCAACGCCCCCTTGGTGCCCGAAGTCCCCGTACTCACCGCTGAGGCGAGCAGGGAGACGACCACGAGTCCGGTTTCACCCACCGGCGCGGACGACACCACCAGCCTGCGGTCCGCCCACTCCTTGACCACCACCTCACGGCTCTGCGGCGACTCGGACCCGGCCAGTCCGGCGAAGACCGTCGGCAGGTGCACGGCGTCGACCGCACTGGCTCCCTGCATCAGGCTGCTCTTGCCGTCGGGCGCGATCATGTGGATGCCGTGCCCCGCGTCGGGGTTGAGTCGTAGGTTCCGCATGGTGACCGGCTGGATCGCGAGCACCGCCCGGGTGTCGTCCAGCGCGACGGAGTAGACAAGCATCGGGCCATCCGGCGTGGTGACGGCGATCGTCCTGTCGACTACCAGCACCGGCGGCAGCAGGTCGATCGGCAGCGCCGCGCCCTTGGCGGCGAGAGGTCGCCGGGAGGCGGTCTCAACGATCACCGCGCCGGTGAAGCCGTTGCCCTCTCCGACCAGCCGGGTCAGCAGGTCGGCGTCGCTCGCGGTGCCGCGGTCCTGCACCGTCCGGCTGAGGTCGGTCGCCCGGCCGCGGGCTTCGACCTGCATGCCCGACGCCAGCTTGGACACGACGTCACGCTGAGAGTCGACGACAGCCGGGAGTACCCCGCGCTGGGCGTTGACCGCGAACCCGAGGATCGCCATGGCAACCACGAACATCGTGGTCCAGAGGTAGACCAGTGAGGGCGCGCTCGCTCCGGCCGGGAAGGCCGCCGCCGGCAACTGCTGGTCGAGCGCCCGTCGCCGCCACGCCAGCAGCTGTTCCTGATCGTCTGCCGGGCCAGCCGTCGACTGCCATGGCGCATACTGCGCCGACCTGCCTGACACGAAACGACAACCTTCCCCGTGGAGCTGCTCCCTGGACCGCTACCCATCCAGCTCGTCAGCCAGTACAGCCGCCGGCCGCCGCGAATGCTAGCAAGGTGCACCATCGCGAGATCCGTGACGACTTCGCCCTGCCGTCGGCCGAACCATGGCCGTCACCGGCGCGGCACCCCACGTACCACCAGTCCCGCCGTGTCAGCCGCCCTGGTCAAGAGGTTGCCCTCGATCCGCTCGACCGCGGCCTCGTAGATCCGGCGTCGCCCGGGGGACAGGGCGGGATCCGCAAGGGCCCGCTCAAGATCGACCAGGCGGATGTCCGGGTTCAGATCAACGAAGGTGGGGATCGCCTCGATGGCCACCACCTTCCACCTCTTCGTCTTGCCGGCCGGACCGAACGTCACCCGGGTCATCGCGCCGTCACGGTTGGCGTTGACCGGCTCGGCGTGCCGGGCGATCTGGTTGCCCATCCCGTAGACGATCCAGGTGTCGCCGATTCGCTCCACCGGCTGGACGACGTGCGCGTGATGCCCGAAGACGACGTTCACGTCGTCGATTGAGGCGATCTGACGGGCCCAGGTCTGCTGGTCGACGTCCGGCTCGTGCTCATACTCGGTGCCCCAGTGCAGGCTGACCACCACGATCTCTGCGCCCGCCGCCCGAGCTGCCGCCGCGTCCCGCCGTATCGCCTTCACGTCGATCAGGTTCGCCACCCATTCCTTGCCGGACGGCGGGCGCAGGCCGTTGAAGCTCTTGGTGAAGCTGATGTGCCCGATCTTCACGCCCTTGGCCTGATAGATCTTGACAATGCGGGAGTCACGCTCGGTGCGGTAGCTGCCGGTGTGCCCCAGATTCGACTTGTCCAGCGCGTCGAGGGTCCGCTTGACGCCGTCGTACCCCTGGTCGATGGTGTGGTTGGAGGCGGTGGAGCAACCGTCGTACCCGATGCCCTTGAGGCTTTTGACCACCTCCTGCGGCACATTGAACTTCGGGAAGCCGATGTACGGGCCTCCCGGCGGTGCCAGCGCCGTCTCCAGGTGGCAGAGGGCCAGATCCGCGCTGGAAACGGTCTCGCGCACCGGTGCCAGCATCGGGCCGAAGTCCAACTCGCCGCCGCCATCGCGCCGGGCCTGGTCCCACAGCTCGGGGTGCAGCAGGATGTCCCCCGCACCGAGCACGGACACCGTACGTCCGGCGACCTTCGCCGGGGCGCCCAACGGGCGGGGCGGGTCGGCCGGCGCGGGGGATTCAACCGACCAGGGTCCGAGGACATAGATCGCGCCCACCCCGACCGTTAGTGCGATCACGCAACTGAGGATCGTCCGTAGCGTGCCGGAGAACCCGCCGCTCGGCTGAGAATTGCTCGCCACCGCGACAGGCTAGTACGCCCCGGACCGCGCCCGCCCAGGGGCCAGTACACCGTCCTCCGGCCGAACAGCGACGTCAACAGCCCAAAGGAGCCGTCGACGTCGTTGTGGCCCCGCGCGACCTGCCGACCCTGCATGCCGCCGAAGGGGCTGGCCCGGTCTGACCGGGCCACCCGGCGTGCTCGACCGTCCTTGGTGAGGACCCCGACCTTTCGGGGCCGTTACCGGCCGGGCGCCCCACGCACCACCAGTCCCGCCGTGTCAGCCGCCCTGGTCAACAGGTTGCCCTCGATCCGCTTGACAGCGGCCTGGTAGATCCCACGTCGCCCGGGGGACAGGGTCGGATCCGCCAACGCCCGCTCCAGATCAACCAGACGGATGGTCGGGTTCAGATCGACGAAGGTGGGGATCGCTTCGATGGCCACCACCTTCCAGCTCTTCGGCTCGCTCGCCGGACCGAACGTCACCCGGGTCATCGCGCCGTCACGGTTGGCGTTGATGGGCTTCTCGTGCCGGGCGATCTGGTTGCCCATCCCGTAGACGATCCAGGTGTCGCCGATCCGCTCCACCGGCTGGACGACGTGGGCGTGATGCCCGAAGACGACGTCCACGTCGTCGATCGCGGCGATCTGACGCGCCCAGGTCTGCTGGTCGGCGTCCGGCTCGTGCTCGTACTCGGTGCCCCAGTGCAGGCTGACAACCACGATCTCTGCGCCCGCCGCCCGAGCTGCCGCCGCGTCCCGCCGGATGGTCTTCACGTCGATCAGGCTCGCCACCCACTTCTTGCCGGCCGGCGGGCGCAGGCCGTTGAAGCTTCTGGTGAGGCTGATGTGCCCGATCTTCACGCCCCTGGCCTGATAGATCTTGACGATGCCGGAGTCACGCTCGGTCCGGTAGCTGCCGGCGTGCCCCAGACCCGCCTTGTCCATCGCGTCGAGGGTCCGCTTGACGCCGTCGTACCCATGGTCGAGGGTGTGGTTCGAGGCGGTGGAGCACCCGTCGTACCCGATGCTCTTGAGGCCCTTGAGCACCTCCTGCGGCACACTGAAATTCGGATAGCCGATGTACGGGCCTCCGGGCGGTGCCAAGGGAGTCTCCAGGTGGCACAGGGCCAGATCAGCGTTGGAAACGGTCTCGCTCACCGGTGCCAGCATCGGGCCGAAGTCCAACGTGCCGCCACCGTCGGTCCGGGCCTGCTCCCACAGCTTGGGGTGCAGCAGGATGTCCCCCGCACCGAGCACGGAGACCGTACGGTCGGCGACCGCCACCGGCTGGGGCGGGTCAGCCCACGCAGGCGATTCAGCCGGCGCGGGCGAGTCCGCCGACCAAGGGCCGAGGACGTAGATCGCACCCACCCCGACCGCTAGTGCGACCGCGCAACCGAGGATCGCCAGTAGCGTGCCGGAGCGCTCGCCGCTTAGCTGAAAATTACTCGCCACCGCGACAGGCTAGCCCGCCCTGCTCAGCCGCCCTCATGGTCGACGCCGAAACACGGGCATTTGTCTCATCGATGAGTGTCCACACCTTGGCAGCGCTGCGCGCCTCCGCTAACGTCCATGGGAACGCTCCCACGAACTTGGATACATCTATGTGATCTGGAGGCAACACGTCGTGGCTATCCTCCCCTCGCTCCGCCGCAGATCGGCGGCCATCAGCGTGGCGGCCGTCGCGGGCGCCACCGCCGTCGGCGTCTGCCTCGCCGTCAGCAGCGCCTCCGCCGGCACGCTGTCCGGGTCGCTCTACCGCGACCCGAGTTCGGCCGTCGTCCGCTGGGTCGCCGCCAACCCCGGCGACTCGCGTACGGCCGTCATCCGCGACAAGATCGCGAGTCAGCCGCAGGCGCGCTGGTTCGCCAACTTCAATCCCTCGACCGTGCAGTCCGAGGTCTCCGGGTTCATCGGCGCCGCCAACGCGGCGCAGCAGATCCCGGTGCTGGCCGTCTACGAGATCACCAACCGGGACTGTGGCGGAGCCAGCGCCGGTGGCGCGCCGGACCTCAACCAGTACCAGACGTGGGTGTCCAACTTCGCCAGGGGACTGGGAAACCAGACCGTCATCATCATCCTGGAAACCGACTCGCTCGCCCTGCTGACGTGCCTGAGCGGCGCCGAGATCAACGCGCGCAACGAGGCGATCTCGACGGCCACCCGGACCATCAAGTCGGGCAACCCCAACGCCAAGGTGTACCTCGACGGCGGCCACTCCACCTGGAACAGCGCGGGTGAGACGGCCAACCGGCTCCGGGCAGCCGGCGTGCAGTACGCCGACGGCTTCTTCACCAACGTGTCGAACTACAACTCCACCTCCAGCGAGGCGAACTTCGGTCGGGCGGTCATCTCCTCCCTCAACGGCATGGGAATCTCGGGCAAGCGCCAGGTCATCGACACCAGCCGTAACGGGGGTGCCAGCGGGGACTGGTGCGGCGACGACAACACCGACCGGCGCATCGGGCAGTACCCGACGACCAACACCGGTGACGGCAACATCGACGCGTACCTGTGGGTGAAGCCGCCGGGGGAGGCCGACGGCTGCCGGTTCACGGCGGGTTCGTTCCAGCCCGACCTGGCCTTCAGCCTGGCCAACGGCGCGCCCAACCCGCCCACGACCACCCCGCCGCCGACGACCACTCCGCCGCCCACGACCCCGCCGACGACCACCCCTCCGCCGAACACCACGCCGCCGGCCGGTGACGGCTGCTACGCGTCGATCGCGGTCAACCAGTGGGCTGGCGGCTTCACCGCCAGCGTGACGGTCACCGCCGGCAAGTCGGACATCAACGGCTGGACCGTGACGGTCGCGCTGCCCGGCGGCGCGGTCACCAGCACCTGGAACGCGCAGGTCAGCGGCACCAGCGGAACCGTCGGGTTCACCAACGTGAGCTACAACGGGCGGGTCCTGGGCCGGCAGTCGACCAACTTCGGCTTCCAGGGCACCGGCACCGGCCCTGGCGTGTCGGCCAACTGCGTGACCAGCTGACCCCACCCGATGCGACGGGCCCGGCGCGGAGGACCACTCTCCGCGCCGGGCCCGCCCCCGTGGCACCGGAACGAGCCGAGCTGCCCCATCTACGTCTGCACGCTGGTGGCCTGCGGCTTCTCGGCATCGCGGCTGTGGGTCTGCCGCACCGACCAACTGCTGTGGTCGGGCTTGTGGTCTCTCCGTCTCCTGCGGGACATCTCGTGGCCGGCGAGCAACGCGATCGCCACGGCCGTCAGCAGGCCACCGAACAACGGGATGACGCGCACCCCGGCCGTCGCCAGCAGGCCCGCGCCGATGAACGAACCGGCCGCCAGGCCGAAGTTGAACGCGACGCTGAGGCTGGCCGACGCCATGTCGGTGGTCGACGGGGCCACCTGCATGACGCGGTGCTGGATTCCCGCGATCAGCGAGCTGAACGACATCCCCGCCACGGCGAGCAACGGGATCGTCAACACCTTGCTTGCGCCAACTCCATAGAGGCCGAGCATCGCGGCGGTAAGAAGCCCGAGCAGGACCAGCACGACACCGAGTGGAAACCGGTCCAGGAACCGGCCGACCGCCCAGGTGCCGGCCACGCCGAACGAGCCTTGCACGAAGAGCAACAGGCCGAGAGATGCTGCGGCGAACCCGCTGACGTCGAGGAGGAAGACGGTCATGTAGGTGAACGCGCCCATGGCGCCGGTGACAGCGAGGATGGTGGCGATCAGGAGCACGACGAAGCGGTGCCGGTCCGGCATCGGCCCGACGTCGCCCGCACTCTGTTGCGGTGTGACGCTCGGCAGGAGCAGGGCGACCGCGACGCAGGTGACGAGGCCGAAGACGGCCATCGCGACGAAGGCGGCCCGCCACCCGGCCTGCGCGCCCAACCAGGTGCCCAGCGGCACGCCGAGGACGGGGCCGAGAGCGTTGCCGATCGACAGTCGAGCCACGATGCGGCCCCGGATGTTCGGGGGGAACATCGAGATCGCTACCGGGAACACCACCGCCCAGAAGACACCGTTGGTGGTGGCGGACACCAGCCGCGCGGCGAGCAACACCTCGTACGAGGTGGCGAAGGCCGACACCGCCGTCGCCGCGGCGAACACACCGAGGGCACCGGCGAGCAGTGGGCGCCGGGGCACACGCCGAGTGACCCGGGTCAGTGGGAGCGCCACAATCATGACCACCACGGCGTACCCGGTCACCAGCAGACCGGCCTCGGACCTGGAGCGTCCCAGGTCGGGCGCGATCAGCGTGAGCAACCCGATCGGAAGCACCTCGGTGGTGACGTAACAGAACGTGGCGGCGGACAACGCGGCGAGGGCATAGACCGCGCGTCGATCATGCGCCATTGGCTACCTCCCAGTTTCAGGACGAGGTGTAGCGGGCAGCCGTCACGCCTGCGGTACCGTGATTCCGGCTAACGATGTTTAGACGGTAGCATAGGCAGGCGTGCATCCCTCGCCTTCTCCTTGCCACGAAGCCGCATCGGCGCGCTAGTCGCAGGACGCGGGCGTGGGGGCATAACCTCCTACGATGGATTGGGTAGTAGCATCTCCGTATGCCTCTCGACGTGTGCCAGCTACCGTTGGTCGGCGGCCACCCGGCACTCGAACTGGCCAACACCCTCGAACGAGGGGGCGAGTCGCCGCACGACTTCCTGACCGACAGCTCCGCTCTGCTGCGCTGGTCGGTCCGGGTGGGCGTGGTCAGCGACGCGGAGGCCGACCAGGTGGGTCGGGCGTGGCGCGACGAGCCGGCGGCGGCGCACGCAGGGCTGGCCGCCGTGCGGGACATCCGTGAAAGCCTCTATCTCGTGCTGCTCGCGGCGATCACCGACGCGGACGGCGGCACGGCGGGTGACCCCATCGCCGCCGGTGCCGCGCTGGTCGCACTGCAGCAGCGCTGGTCCGGCGCGGCCGCCCGAGCAAGATTCGAGCTCGACTCGTCTCAGGTACGGCTGGTCTACGGCACGGTGCCGGCCATGCTGGTGCCCGACCGGATCGCCGAGGCCGCCCTCGATGTCATGCTGACGGCCGACCTCACCCGGGTGCGCCGCTGCCCGGTGCTCGAAGGGGGCTGTGGCTGGCTGTTCCTCGATCAGAGCCGCAACGGTTCCCGCCGCTGGTGTCGCATGGCCGACTGCGGCAACGCGGTGAAGGCGCGACGGCTCACCGAGCGTCGCCGCGCCGCACGTTCCTCCAGTTCGTAGCCGGTGGACGGTGTCGTCGTCGCCGTTTGGTCGTCGGTCGGGGGCGATTCGCGGGATCAACGCAGGTCAACGAGGGCCACTCCCTGCCAGCGCGGGTCAACCCGCAGGTCGTTACACTGACCACTCGCGCCCCCGTAGCTCAGGGGATAGAGCATCGGTTTCCTAAACCGTGTTCTTATCGAAGCCGCAGGCTGATGACCTGCGGCTTCTCTCTTTTAGGGCTTGAGAATGGGTCGCACGGGCGCCTTGCTGTGATCGCCTGCTGAACATTTGCGGGACGGGCGTTTCCCCTGGTCATGAGCCGCCCACGGTGTGTCCCCTCGCCCGCGGCGCGGGCAGATACCCGCGGCGATCTACCGCGATCCGACCATGAGGGCCATGCCACTGTCGCTGCGCGCCTGATCTGAGGGCGCTTGGAGGGAAACGATGTGGTGGTGACCTAAGGGACGTCTCGTAACTGGGTGAAGGCGTTGCCCGGCACCGGACCGGTGGTCAGCCGACGAGGATGATGTTGTGGAGGTTGGCGATGCCGGAAGCGGCGTCGGCCAATGTGTGCGCGGCGCGGCGGTAGTCGCGCAGGATCTTGAAGTTCTTCATCCTGGCCAGGGCGTGTTCGACCCCTGCTCGGACGGTGCGGTGCTCGACGTTGAGGGCTTGCTTCCAAGCCGGCAGGTCGCTGCCGTCAGACGGCTTGCGGTACGGCATGATCACCTCCGGGTTGCCCCGGTAGCCGCCGTCGGCCATCACCGGCCGCCCGTCCAGCTTCTCGGCGATGCCGGAGCTGCGGTAGACGATCGTGTCGTTGCGGTTGCCCGGCTGCGGGTCGCCGACGGCGATGACCAGGCGGGTGGAGGCATCGATGGCGACCTGCAGGTTCGTGGAGTACCGGTAGTTCTTACTCCGGGCGGCCAGGCGGTGATCGCGGGTCGGGATCAGCGTCCCGTCGACGATCGCGATCTGCTCTACCGGCCGTTTGCGCACCGGTGCCAGGGCCAACAGCGGCGCGAGGGTGTCGATGACCCGATGCGCCGCGGAGTGCGACACCCCGAACAGCGGACCGATCTGGCGCATCGTCAGGTTCGTACGCCAGTACGCGGCCACCAGCAGCACCCGGTCGGCGAGATCGAGGGCCCATTGCCGGCCTGGCCGACCGTCGGCGATGCCCTCACCGCCACGCTCGGCGACCAGCCGGACCAGCGTGCGGAACTGGTCGGGCTGCAGCCCGGTGAAGGGAAAGATCCACTCCGAGCGAGCTGCCGTGATCACCTGCACCCAGGCATCCTCCCCGACCGTCCTGAACAGACAGACACCAGGGTTGCGAGACATCCCTTAGGGGCGCGTTTCAGATGTCAGCAGCGACGGAGTGGGCGCCAGCAGGCGAGAGTAGATCGCCTGTCTGTGAGTCGTCGCCTCGTAGCGACCTATAAGGGAGCGTTCTTAAAATCGGGCGACGAAACGACTCGGACGGCGCGAAGCACTTGGAGAGAGGTGCAGAGCGCGTCGAATACTCCGAAGACGTCGGCAACTAGATCAAGATATTGAACTCCGGCGGGCTCCTTGTCGCTGAATACTCGTCCAGTTCGAAGGTCGTGTCGAGCGGTAGCGTGGCCGATCGCGTTCCGAGTCCGGTTGTTAAGGAGAGCTGCATAATCCTGCCACCCTGGTACCTGCCGAACGAAGGCGAGGCGCGCAGCGTTGCTCAGTTTGTCGTCGAACGCCTTGAGTGAAGTTGGGTTCGCCTTCAGGTCTACCCCGTTCGGCAAATCTGTCCCAAAGTCACCTGGGCTTTGGCGCTTCACGGTGTTCTGTGCTGCCACGGCGAACCTCAGGGTCTTGCAGACCGTCTCGAATCCCTGCTGATAGAGGTCTCGGAGGATATCAAACTCATCGCGGAACAGAGTTAGTTCCCTAAGTAGCGGCAGACGATCAGGGGGCATTACCCGCCGCAAAACGCCCATCTGCCATGCCTCGAAGTGACCAATGAACCGGTCGATCACGTCGAAGACGCTGCGCTGCAGACCCGGCACCAGCCCGGACGCAACGTCGGCGCGAGCGGAATGGATGTATGCCGATGACCTGAGGGCGCTGGTGTGCTTGACGTGAAACCTGTAAAGGTACCGTCGAGCAGAATCGTCGATGCCATCCGTCATTGAAATGGTCGCGATGGCAACGGCTTGGTGTGCCATAGTGGCTCGCTCATGAGTCGTCGATTTCGCCTGCCAGTCATCGAATGCAGCTCTGCCGGCCTTGTCGAAGTTTCTCCAATCTTCTACGAGGTAGTACTCGTAAATTCGTCGCACTTTCGGCCAGAGTTTCTCGGCCGCAGTTCTACTCCTCGAAAACGTCTCGAAAAGGGCCCCTGCTCGCTCGTCGCCGACCAGGTGCACCAGGGTCATGGTGGGGAACGTGCCGAGCTCACCTCGCTGCGCAGCGTTGTACTTGGACGGAACGTTTGGATCCACGGTAACGAAATCGGCATCCAGCGAGGCTTCGCTCGGCAGCGCCTCAGCTTCGAACTCGACCCGATGCGACTCTAGATCTTGCCCGTGAGACCGTCCCCGAATGGGCAAGCTGCAGTGCGGACACGGTGCATAGAAACGAGCCATCTTTGCTGGCCCAATCCCCAGCCGGAGATTGAATGGCTCCTCGCAGCCGGGGCATCGCAGTGTGTACATGGTCATCACCCGGCTGAACCTAGACGATGCCGCTGCCGCACACGATCCCCATAACGTCTGCGGTCGTCCTGGCTTTCAACCGCAATGGTCCGCGCGGACGGGCACACCACACCACGGCGGCAGCTCCACGGCCGACAGCCGCCATCCACCCTCGTCCTTACGCAGCTCCGACCGCCATGGATGCGCTGTCCCCGACAGTGAGGTTGCCCCTTCCCACCAGACGCCCCGCACCGGCCCGACCACCGCCGCCCGGTCATCGCCCTGGTGCTCAACGAACGCCGACCCGGCGGGCTCAATTTTCGACGGCTCGACCTGACCGGCTCATCTCGTCGCGGTAGCTGCGCCACTGGAGTGGGTCGACGAGTACATCCGCGAGCAGGTCGAGCGGCAGGAGGCCGGCTGATGCCTGGACTCACCCGCGCCATCGGCGAAGGAACGATCTTCCGTACCGCAACGGCTACGCCGCGTACGTCTGGGTCGACAGGCCGGACGGCAAGCGTTTACCAAGAGACAGACTGCAGTGATGTGAGCCCTTCGGTTTCGTGGCCCGAGAGGTGGGGTCAGGGGCGGGAATCCCTGCTCATGCAGGAGACCGCGATGGCCCACGTCGGCCACTGGAACTTCACCCCAGCGCATCTCGACGGGTGTCGTCCGAAACTTGTTGGAACGGATCGACCGATGAGCGTCGTGAGGTAGATCGTGGATAACAGCATCGACATCGTGGTGGAGGACATGACCATGACCGGCGAGTCCGACCAGATGCGCGACGAGGACTTCGGGCCGCTCATCGAGCCGGGGTGTGAGAGCGCGGCACCGGAGGTCTTTCCCCGGCTGTGGAACATGTCTGCGGGGCACATGGTCAGGGGCGTGATCCGGGCTGAAGCTCCGGTCCGGCCGGAGTACGTCGCCGTGCCCATGCGGTCAGGTCAGATTCACCCGCCGACCCGGGGTCCAATTTCACGCGTCGCCGACACGGATCCTGTGCATCGAGCGAAGCCCCAGGCCTGGGGTGGGGCAGGCCGCCTGCGTCCACAGTCGCGGGGTGGAGCCCGATGCAAGCCCCGCCGTCGTCGTGCTGAGCGCTGAGAGACCTGCCGGAAGGAGGGCCATCCAGCCGCCGGGTTTGCGGCCTTCACGCCGGGTCGCCGTGTGCTTTCATACGACGCATGCGCCCGATGCCCTCTGAGGTCCTCTTCCGGCTTAAGCTTGAGCAGGCCACGCGCCTGGAGGCCGGCGCCGAAGAATATCTAATGCCGTCGTCGCCGGGCGCCGCCGAACTGGCGGATAGCGCCCCGAAGTTCGCCGCCTGGCTATCGGGCCAGCTCCAAGCCGGATTGGTGGCTTGCCGCGGTCTTGTCGTCGCTGTGGCCAAGCCCGCGACCGGTAGCAGACCAGTTGCGGTCTGGGGATTCGCTGAGCGTGTCACCTACCGTGCGTTGACCGATCTCCTCATGACCGAGGCTAAACATGAGATGGATCGCTCGTCCGAGGGATATCAGGCATTCGCGTATGCACCGTTGACGTACGGCCGAACGCGGGGCACCCGTGCGGGAGCCACCGGTAGCAGCGACCTACGCTGGCCGGAAAACGCGGTCGTCCAGTATGTCGTCAAGGCCGACATTGCGTCGTTCTATGACTACATCGATCATGACATCCTTGGCCGTGAACTGCTCCTCCGTGCCCAGGAACACGCAGCCATCGAGTGTCTGCTTGAGCTTCTCCTTGAGGTGCAGGGTCGGCGTTACGGACTTCCCCAGTTGCTCGAGCCCTCGGACCGGCTCTCTGACTTGTATGCGGGCCGGGTGCTGCGCGCCTTGCATCGGAGGCAATGGGCGGCGTGGCGGTACAACGACGACTTCCGGATCGCTGCTGAGACCTTCGAAGACGCCAAGCGAGCACTCGACGATCTGGCGGCGGCTGCCCGCGATAACGGGTTGGTGCTTAACGAGTCCAAGACCCGCACACCGTCGTTCGCCACCTACTGGGAGGAGAACGAGGTACCCGATTATGTCGATGATGCCGAGAACACTGACCCGCAGTGGGCTCTCGACACCCTCAGCTCGACCGTGACACCCCGTGATCTGGCTGCCGGGAAAGCAAGCGCCGCAGTGATCAATCTGCACGAAGCCGACCGCGCTGCTATCCGCACGATCCGGCGAGCGCTGATCAGACTGTCGGATTCAGAAGAACCACGGGGCATCGCGGTGATGCCAAAGATGGAGCACATCGTCGCATTCGTTCCGTCCGCAACGCCGTACGTGCTGCGCTATCTGCGAGCCATGGTTGAACTCGACCGCACGGCAGTGACTCGTACTGTTGCCGCGATAGCTACGGACATCAGCCTCAGTGACTGGCAGCGGTTTTGCCTGATCCGAGCTATTCGTGAGCTTCGCCTGGTGGACGCGGACCCCTTCCTTGCCTGGGTGATGACTCACCGTGCACAGCGATTCGAGCCGGCCGTCCGTGCCGAGGCTGCCCTGGCTCTGGCGGAGGCTAACGAGATTGAGGCGCAGGGGGTCATCCGTTCCCTGGATGAGGAGCCGTCGGCTTTGGCGACCTGGTATCTGATGGCCCTCCGACGCTTGTTTCAACATGGAGCTGTACCCCGAGAGACCCACGACGCGGTCCGTGACGAGAACGGCCTGCACGCGGCGATGCTGATTCAAGCATGAAGCTGGATCCTCTGAATTTCGAGATTACTGAAGACGCCCTCGAGGAGTTGGGCTCGGCGTACGCACGCTATGTCGCTACAGCCAGCCGCGTACAGGACCGGTTCCGGTGCCGCCACCGCATCGGCGTGATGGGCGAAGATGGGTCAGCCGACCGAGCCGCTTGCTGGCTTCGAATGGTCAGCATTGTGGAGATATACGTCGAGGCCCTTCTGAAGCAGCTTGCCGGTGAGTTGCCGGGACGGGCCCCCGGCGGCTGGAGTGAGGTCATTGGGTTGCTGAAGCGGCACCACCACGTGGATGTGCGTGACGTTGCGGCTTGGGAGACG
Organism: Micromonospora sp. NPDC005324; assembly: GCF_040607155.1. Lineage (NCBI taxonomy): Bacteria > Bacillati > Actinomycetota > Actinomycetes > Micromonosporales > Micromonosporaceae > Micromonospora > Micromonospora sp. NPDC005324. The sequence continues at coordinate 154,997 of NZ_JBEXGE010000013.1, forward strand.
CTCGAGGCGTGCATTCTCGTGCGCAACGCGGTCGCCCACGGTCTCGGGCGCTTCACCGCGAAGCAGTTTGAAAAAGCAGCTCCGCGCAAGGTGCGTGCCATCGGCGTGCCAGTGCGGGACGGTGCGGTCGTGATAACTGCTGCTTCCTTGCTCGACTGCGCCGACATCTGCCGTGCCTTTATTGCGGGGCTAGACGTGCACCCACGGGTCATTGCGCAAGCTCAAGAGAGACTAAGTCAGGTCAGCGAGGGCTCAGAGTCGTGGCCGACTGGGGGTAGAGGCGGCAGTACGCGAGCAATGTGATCTCTCCGGTGCTGGCCGATGTGTGTCAGTGTGCCAACGAGATCCATCGACACGGCTGCGCTCTGCGGCTGGTGGATCCTGTCGGCGCCGCCCTTCATCATGGTGGTAGGGCGAGTGCGAGTGCGAGGGGGACGGCGTGGCGGGAGCTGTACGGCACGTGAAGCTCGGCATCGACCTGAACTTGAGTCGAGCGGATCTGGGACACCCGGACAGGCCAGGGTTGTGGCAGGAGCTGCGGTCGCGGACGGTCCACGCGAGTGAGCTGCGGTGCATGGGTGCCTGCTACAGGAACGATCCGGACTGCCCCGAGTGGATGTATCTGAAGGGAAATCCGGACGGAACCGGACTCCGCCAGGCCGTACACCTCAATCCCTCCGCCGCGAGGAACCACCCGGACGCCGTCGAGTCGGACAAGCACAAGGCCCTCAAGGAACGGGTTGCCACGGTCTCCCAGCGGGCGGGCTTCTCGGTGGAGGTGGAGGCTCGCTCTTCTACCGGCAAGCGGGTAACCGACGTGCTGGTGCGCGGCGAGGGCGGTCTTCTGCTCGGACACGAGCTGCAGGTGTCGAAGCTGTCCGTCCCAACGATCAAGAGACGCATCGCGATTGCCCGCAAGGACGGGCTGTTACCGATGTGGACCACCGACAACCCCGCCGTGCAGGTCGAACACCGCGCCCCCTGGGCGACGATCCCGTCGACGAACGCCGGCTGGGTCCGCACCGGCCATGAGCTGCTGGTTTCCGGTGGCGCTCGATCAGCCGAGGTCGAGCGGTGCGGCCGGCGCGGGCCGTACTGCCCCGTCACCCGGGGGCACCCGTGCGGGCAGTTGCACGTCTACCTGGAGGCCGCCCTCGGCCTCAACCTCGACGCCTTGGTCGTCGGCGCGGCGACAGGGGCCTGGCGGGCTTTAGAACGGACCGACTCGCGCGGGCGGCCCATGTACTACTGGGTGACGGCCGACGACATGGAGCGATACCTGAACGACCGGGCTGGGCGGAGGCCGGTCCCGAACGTTGACTTGGACCCCAACGCGGGCGACGGGTCGACGATGGTGCCGCGAGACCTGGATCTCAACTGCGACTACGGCGTCGACAGCGGGCACCGGCGGCTGGCCGCCCCGCCCCGCGATCCGCGCGGCCCGGTGGTGGTCGACCTCGGCAGCGCTTCAGCCCCGCGGAGGGCGAAGGTCGGCCTGGTCTGGACGCATCACGCCACCGGCGATCGTCTCCCGTGTCGGATCTGCCACAACGGTGCATTCACCCGGGACGAGCACGGGCGGCCATGCCACAAGGCTTGCGCGGAGGATGAAGAGGCGGATCGGCAGGCCGGGCAGAGCTGAGCAGCGAGGCCCCGATGCTTGCCAGAAGACGGGGTGGACCGCAAGAGCTGCCGGTCATCGCGGTGCCCTACGGTCGGGTGATGACATCGGACCCGCTGACCTTCGAGAACTCCTGGCCGGGGTCGACCATCGACGGCATCCCCTCGATCATTCACGGCATTCTTGACCTAACCTGCGATCCGGACGGCAGCGTGTTCATGAGCCTCAGCGTCGGCCCCCTGGGCGCGGGCCCCCGAGGACTGCGAGTACACCGAGTTCGTCTTCTCACCCAAGCAGGCTGAGACCCTGGCCGCCGTTCTCGCGAGCCTGCCTGGAGCATGAGGTAGGGGCACCAGCCGGAATCCGCGAACTCACAAGTGGCGCGAACCCACAAGACCTGCGAACCACGCGAGATGGGCCGGAGTCGCCTGATTTGCAACTCGCCGACGATGCGTTCGCGATGCTCGGCGTACTAGCGGTCGCTGACCTGCCGGTTCCGGCGCCGCCAGCGGCGGCCCCGGCAAGGCTTCCGTCCTGAGGGCGGCGAAGCTGGCCCGGCTGTGGCGGCTACTGCTTGAGCAGTGCGATGAGCGTGTTGTCGGCCTGAGCCAGGATCGACGGGCCGTGCATCGGTGCGGTCAGGACCCGCCGGCAGTGGTCGAGTTCGATGTAAATCTCGTCGCCCGTGATGGCGGGGTTTTGCAGCACGGCGAACCGATCCGCCGCGTCTGAGCACGTCTTGGCCGGGGGGAGCACCGCCAACGTGCGTTCGATGGCCGCGCGCCGCTGCTGGGGCAGGAGTAACCCGCGTTCGAAGGTCCCGGCGGGTTGGGGTGTCCCCTGCTGCTCCGCCGGCACCCGGTATACGCACAGACGCAGCTGTGCAGCCGACGGGATCGGCACCTTGCCCGGCCTCGGCAGAGACGACGGATTCCTGCTTTCAGCGGCCACCACGTCCGACCATTCCTGCCCGCACCCGGAGGCAGCCGCCCCGGCTGACAGGATTTCGCGTACGACCGTCTCCGACACGGTGGTCAGCCGCAGACCTCGGACCGCCACCGGGATCTCGGGAAGCGGCTTGCCGCAGGTGTCCATCGGCAGCCCTGGCCGGATCCATCGGCCCTGCGCGTCGAAGAGCAACAGGTTCGGTTCCCACGGCATCTCTAGGGTGCAGGCCTCGATGGTGGTCCTGTCATCGGGCAGGCGTAGCGCGGCAAGAAGCGCTGTCACATCGGTGGCTCGGCCCTCCGTGAGGACCAGGTCCTCACCACCGTCCGCGCGTCGCTTCGGCTCGAGTTGGCAGTGGACCGCGGACGCGACCGCGAAGTCGGTGCCCAGGCGCGGCAGGGTGCGGATATGGGGCGGACGCCCGTCGTCCCCGAGTGGGGCGTCGACCGCGCAGGAGGTCCACCCGGATCGGACAACCGGTGTGCCGGTCACGGCAACGGATGGCTGCACCTCCCGCCCGTCGTTCGGTGCCTCGGCCATCGTGGGCGCGACCTCACCACACGCGGCCAGTCCGACCAAGGCCACTATCACGACAAAGGCTTTGACGATTACTCGCATATCGCTCCTTGGTGCTTGATCCACGCAATTCGTGCACCTCTGAGACGATGTCAGCCGCAGCGCGGTTCCCGGCCATCCTCCCCGGGCTCTCGGTTCAACCTGATCGTCGAACTCGGCAGGCCCAACCGCGACCGTTTCGCCCTGCCATGAATGTCCGCCCTGCTCGTAGACTGGGGCCATGGCCGCCACAGCCCACACCATCGCCGCGGAACTCCGCCGACGCCTCCCCGGCCTGGGCGCGAAGAAGCTGCACAAGCTGCTCTACTACTGCCAAGGGCACCACCTGGCGACCTTCAACCGCCCCCTGTTTGACGAGACGATCTCCGCGTGGGACATGGGCCCGGTCGTGGGCACTCTGTGGCGGCAGGAGAAGGACGGCGACATTCCCGCCTTCGACTCGGAGTTGGGCGAGGCCGAACTGAACACCATCGGGTATGTGATCTCCCGGTACGGCAACCTCACGGGCAACGACCTGGAACACCTGACGCACAGCGAGACGCCGTGGCAGCTCGCGAACACCAGCCGGTCCCCGGGGGGCAGCGTTGCTATCCGCCACGAGTGGATCAAGGGCTACTTCCAGACGGCGGGGGCAGCCACCGATGGTCCTGCCTTCGACACGGCGCAGGTCCGCGACTGGCTGTACGAAACCTCTGCCGCCCACCAGCCTGGAGACGTCGACAGCATCGACGCCCTGCGGGCGAGGATGACGGCGGGTGTCTGACGCGTCTCTGTGGGTGCTGCGCGGGTTCGATCGGCACCTCGATCTGTGGATCGCTCAGTTCCAGCCCGACCAGGACTTGATCAATCAGGTGACAGCGTGGGTGCTGTCCCGCTTCGAAGACCCCTTTCAAGGGGTGCGTCGTGAACAGGGCTTCGACAACCTGTGGTGGGGGCATGTGCCGCTGTCGTTGCGGGATGAGACCGTTGTGGTGTGTTCCTATTTCGTTCGCGAACGTGAGCGGACGGTGACGTGCAACAGCATCGCCCCGCTGTCGCTGCCAACCTGAACGGACCGAGACGATGATTGTGCGCGATTTTGAGGGTTGGCTTGCCAACATGCTGGCAGCGCAGCCGTGGGCGGGGCAGGTTGACCGCTGGTCGACGGGCTCCGGGCCGAAACCAGTCGGCCTGACGTTGGCCGGTCGGCTGCATCTGCAACTGGTGGGCGGCGATCAAAAGGCGGCGCCGCTCGACCCGGACAACGCTGGTGTCGTCCCCGCCGTTCAGGCGTCGCCATCCGATCCGGGTGGCTGGGCGGAGGCGATCACCCGCACGGTTGCGGAGGCTGGTCTGCCGCGTCTGAAGTCGGCGGAGACATACGCTGCGTGGGGTGGCAGCACGAAGCCGGGCGGCATGCGGGTCGTGTTCGTCGACGGATCCGAGCTGTTCGCGTCGATCCTCCCCGACATCAGGTAGCGCCGACCGGGTGCCGGATAGTAGGAAGCCCCGACATCCTGTTTGGTCGGGCTTCGTAGCGCCATGGCGCTACTCGCAGCCAATGCCGTCGCCGTCCCGGTCCAGCTTCCGCGAGTAGCCTGGGTCGCCCTTATGGATCGGTTCGGCGCCTGCCTCCCGAACCTCGGTGCAGTTGGCGTAGTACACGTCGCCGTCTGGGGCAGGACCGGTGTCGCCGTTGCCGCCGTCGGGTTCGCACGCCTCCCCGTCGCCGTCGCGGTCCAGCTCGGGTCGGAAGCCGGGCTCACCCGGGTAGAGAGGGTCGGCTCCGGCATCTCGGACTGCGTCGCAGTTTTTGTAGTACGGCATTGTGGGTGGACTGCTGGTGCGCGACGGCTTGGGTGCCCGTTCTCGGGCCGGCGCTGCACTAGTAGGCGAGACGGCGACGGCGGTGGGCTGCGGCATCGGCACAGGGCTGTTGGTGCTGGCGTTCGTGGCGGTGATGCGCTGCACCTGAGCCGACGCGGACAGTTGAGGCTGACTCTGGGCGGCCGGTTTGTCGTCGCCGATGTTTGCCCCGCAGATGATCATGCCGACGACCGCGGCGGCGGTGAGTGCGAGCGTCTGCGCGGGCTTCAAGGGCTTCACCTACGCGAGTGTGCCGGGGCTGATCGGCGGCGGTGATCGGCCGACCGGATGCCGGGGTGTCAGGAAGGTGACTTGGTCCCGCTCGGAAGCTGCTTCAGGCGAAGAGCGAAGTCGGGGCGATTCGGTACGGTGGCCGGGTGATCGAGGTGCGACAGCCGACCCGAGCCGACCTGGATGCGCTGGCGGATATCCTGAGCGCTGTGGAGCTCGACTGTGACCCTGAGGGTGTGCAGTGTTGGGTGGCCGTGGAGTCGGGCGTCGAGGGCGTCCACAAGGTCATTGGCGGTGTCATCGCTGACTTCGACTACGGCGACTACGGGTCTACGGTGCCGCCCGGCCACGGTGACAACCAGGCCTTCATCTTCGCCATCGCGGTAGCGCCCGAGGGGCAGCGCAAGGGTGCCGGCCGCGCCCTCATGCGCCGTGTGGCCGAGGGTGCCCACGCTGCAGGCCTGTCGTTCCTGGTACTCATGCCTCAGGAGCGCCGGGCGGACGATGTCAGCGAGCACATCGCCTTCTTCCGCGCCTGCGGCTTGAACTCTTTGGCGCCAGGGAGGCGCATGCCGCCCTACGGTGCCCCCATCCTGGAGATCCTAGAGCGCTTGCGGCTCGACTCCTGACGCCCTGGCCTGGGCTTGGGCCTGAGGGTCAGTGACCCCCCCCATCAGGCGGCGACGCACGAACCGATCGCCGCGCCCGAGCCGTACTCGATGCGGCTTCGAAAAGCGGCGACCACGACGTTAAGAGTTGATCGGCCTTCTGACGCGGACAGGCCAGTGGGATCCTGGCGAGTGGCTCGCCGGGCCTGTTTCGTCTACCTGGGTAGGGCGATGTGGTGCCTGCGGAAGAGGCTGTTGAAGAAGGCCGTTACTAGCGGGCGCGCCTGGCCTTCGTCGTGGAGTTCGTTCGTGCCGAACCGATAGACCTCGTAGCCGGCGAGAGTGAGGTCGCGGCTGGCGGCCACGGTATGCGCGTACTCGTTGCCATCCGGGAGCCAGCGTCGCTGGCCGTCGGGGGCTCCCTGTTCGCTTGCGTAGTGCGTTTGGCCGTCGACTTCCAGCACGATTCGGGCGCCCGCCGGTGCTAGCAGCAGGAAGTCCATGCGGAACTGCACCAGCGCGTCCTTACCGCGGGTCTTGATTGTCTTCGGGTCCCAGTGGCGCCACACCTCGGGCAAGAGGGCCGGAAGGTCCTGCAGGGCGCCACGGTAGATGTCGTGGTAGAGCTTGAACAGGAGCAGCTGATGCGGAGAGCCCTGCGGCACGCTGCTGCCGAGCCGCTGGTACAGCTCCCGCTTGGCGTGGTGACCATCGTCGATCTGGCGGGTGTCGGACCACCAACTTTGTAGGTCGCGCCAGCGCAGGCCCGAAGCACCGACAGGCCGATTGTAGACGAGAACCTCCCCGGTGGGATCCACGACCTCGACCTCGCTGTCGATGACGTCGATGAGCCGCAGATCGGGCTTCTTCGGGGACGCGAAGATGAGCTGCTTGGGTCGGCCGGTCCTGGATCCGGTGGCCACCAGGTGGAAGGTCGGGTAGCCATCGGTGTTGCCCGTCTCCCGAAGCTCCAGCCCGATGGCGGCCAGCGGCGGATTGATCGCGTCAACCAGTTGGCGTTGGGCGTCTTCGTCCGGCACGGTGTCGCCGGACACCATGCCTTCGAGGAAGAGGGCGAATCTGCGGTCAGCTGCCTGATCGACCGCACCGAGCTCGTCGAACAACTGCTCGACGGTCCAGTCGTCGTTGCGGTAGAAGTGCCGATCGATCTGCCCACTGAGGCTGGTGTCCTCGAATCCAAAAGAGAGGCCGCCGCGGCCTAGGTCAAAGAGCGTGGCCAGGAGGTTGTGGAATCGCTGGGCGTGATCGACCAGGACCTGCCCCGGCAAGGCCCGGGCGAGGTCGCGACGTGTCCGCTTCGGGATCGGAGGAGGATGCTCGTCGGCCCACACGAGATCCTGGACCGTTATACGGTCAATCATGTGCAGGCCGCTGTGCCGCTCGACCAGGCCGACGGCGACCTCCCTGAGCCGCTCGTCCGGGACCGCCGCGGCACTGCTCTCGCCCCGCTGGGCTTTGGTTTCGCCGCCTGTCGACGGCGGGAGCCCAGCCTCGATCAGGTCCTCGTCTAGTCGAGCGTGAGTGCTTCCGTCAGCGATCGCGCGAGCGGCCCGGATCACGATCTCACGAAGCGTCGCGACACCCGCGTCGTCAACCATCGTGTCATTCTGGCAGCATCGCACCGAAGTCACGTTGCTTCCGAGGCAGACAAGCGTTGCGGGCGCCGTCCTACATGGACACCTTCTCGGGGCAACCTGTCCAACGTGCAGCGCCTGTTTATGCTTCCCGGTACAACCACGCTGACCGCGACACCGAAGCGGTCCGTCAGTTCGGTGACCGGACGACGAGCCACCGCACCATCACCGCAGACCACATAGCGCTTCCGCGCGCCCAGTCGCGATACCACGAGTACGCACCCCTGTCACTAACTCGGCAGATACCCCGCGAGCGGCCGTGACTTGCGGAGCGGACAGGAACACGCCCGGAAGGACTTTCTACGGGGCGTCATCATCCATTACACATAGTGTGTGGATCACCTCTACTGGGACCTTGGTGAGTGCGCCACTGGCGCGGTGTTCGAGATTGGGTTGCGCGGCTCGACCGCCAGGGTCTGCCTTATGGACGACGACGAGTACCAGGCGTACGTCGACGGCGACGAGTATGAGTTTTTCGGTGGCTTCTACGATCTCACCCCCGTGGTCCTGGAGGTGCCTTACGACGATCACTGGTGGCTCATCGTCGACAGCTACCCCGAGCGCATCCGGGTCACGGTCAACCAGGTCTTCGACTGACAACTGGGGGACTGGTACGAGCAGTGATGTTGTCGCGCCACTCTGCCATGCTCGACGTATACGCGTTTCCGCGACCATCGGTGAGAGGTACGCGTGGGCGAGATCCGCACGGTCACCAACCGCAGCCCGGACGTCGGCGGCGCCTTTAGACGGCGGCGGTGAGATGGCCTTCGCGGCGATTCATCCCGAGGCTGGCCGCATCGACGCCACCTTGCCCGACCTCGGCTGTGGTCTGACCTGGTCGGCCGTGCACAGGATTCGGCCGCGGGTGGCGTTGCGGTGTCCGGAGTGCGGGCATGGGGTCCATGCCAAGGTGTCCGCTCGCGGGCTGCGGTACTTCGCCCATGATCCCGGACGCCTCACCGGCTGCGCCTGGTTGAACGAGTCCCTGGAGCATCACCTCCTCAAGCTGGAACTGGCTACCGCGGTTCGGGCCGCTGATTGGCACGCCGAGCTGGAGGTCCGCTCCCCGGATGGCTCATGGCGCGCCGATGTCCTCGCCTCCTCGCACGACGGCACCCGACGCATCGCCTGGGAGGCCCAACTGTCGCCCATCACCATCGAGGAGATCCAGGAGCGCACCGAGCGATACCGCGCCGCCGGTGTCGGCGTGTGCTGGGTCAGTCCGGCCGCGCAGGCCCCGTGGATGGGACACGTGCCGTCGATCCGGGTCCGCGAACCCACGCAGGGCCGGCCCTGGACCGTCGTGGAGGGTCCGTCAGCGTTCGACTTCGACCGCGGCGCCTGGGGTGCCGTCGACGCGCTGGAGCTGACCGCCTTCGTCCGCTGGGTGTCGCGAGGGCAGCTCGTCGTGCACGAGGTCCGCCCCCGATACCGGCGGGTGTGGTTCGCCGCCGACGATCTTTACCGCCGGCGGCGCCTGGTCTGGACCTCCAGCCCGCACATTGATAGCGAGACCCGGCACGAGGCGATGCGGCAGCGCCAGGAGGCGCGCAAGCGCCAGCGCGAAGAGCAGCAGCGCCAAGCCGAGCGACAAGCCGAAGCAGAAGCCGAAGCCCGACGCAAAGACGAGCAACGGCAACGCGAGATTAGGGCAGCGGAGGAGGCCGCCCGGCGAGATGAGCAACTGCGCAGATGGGCAGCCGAAGCCGAACAGGCACGCCAGCGACGAGAAGTAGAGGAGCAGCAGCGGCAGGCACAGCAACGCGCCGCCGAGCAGCAGCGGCTGCGCCAGGAGCAGGACGAGCGACTGGCCGCGGACCGATGGTGGGGGGAGTTGTCTGCCGAGCAACTCTACGAATTCCGCGAGGCCGTCGCGGATCCGCTGTGGAAGACACACGCCGCCCGCCCCGAGTTCGATGCCCAAGGCCCCACCCCGGACCGCGCCTACGGCATCGCCATTCGCATTCGCCAGCGGCTACACGGGGTACTCCGACCCAGCCCCGCATCACTGCACCGGCTGCCCCCAGCGGTCCCGGTCTACGTGCGCAACGGCCGCGAAGCCCAACAACTCGCCGCCACCGGCGCCATCGACCCCACCCGTATCGTGCATTTCAACCTCCCCGATCACGAGCAGATGTCGCTGATCTAGATCGGGTTCCACTCGGAGGGGTCAGGCACCAGGTCCGGCGCCCGCGACGTGGCCGGTCACTATCCGGGGTCCTCACTAGCGTGCCCGGTAACGCCGCAGTGACGGCAGTCCACGGTGGTGGCGCTACGGCAGGATAGGTGCGCGTGACGCAACGTCCCTGACTTGGCCCGTCCGATACGAGGGAGTGGAGACACCGAGTGGCGCTCCGATTCGCGCTGGGACTTCCAACTGACACGCCAAAGGTCTACGCACCGTTCACTGCTGGGCAGGTCGCGCTACTTCGTCGCTGGCAGGCTGCTCCGGTCGCCACACACATGAGGTGCCCCCGTCACGGCGAGGTGTGGCGCAAGAGTTCGGATCTAGTTCCGGCAATCACCGGCTGGCGCTGCGCCTTCCGGACGCCGGACTATCCTGACCTGGCCTGTTCATACACCGTCGACTGGGCCTACGCCGGAATGCTGGACGAAGACAACGTCCGGATCCTCGAGGAAATGTCGGTGTACGTCGTCGAGGTGTCGTTCGACGACGACTCGGACGAACCCCTGAACGTCTTCTCAGACTATGACCTCCTCCTGTCATTCCATGACGAGGTCGATCTTGACTGGGAAGAAATCGCCGAGCGCAGCGTGCTTGATCAACGAAGAGGTCTTGTCATCACGCAGAGCACTGTCCTGGAGGACCTCCTCGGCGATGTGGTCCTGCAACTGGAGAAGCCAGATGATCCCGAGGCGCGCCGAAGCGAGCTAGACGGGTGGATGATTGGGAAGCGACTTCATCGTGTTGAGTCGCTGCTGGCAAGTCACCCGTCCTCGGAGGCGAACCGCAGCTTCCCACGAGAGGAACTGTGGGCCGTGGTGCGGCGTCGAAACGAGTTGGCACACGGGAACATCACCCGAGTCGTCGGTGAGTCCTGTCCGCGATCCGACGGACCAGGCAAGACCCAGCAAGTGGAGTGGCGCCTGGTGGACCGCCGAACTCGCAGATCCCAACTGATCACCATGGCCGGACTACGCGAGGACGTCTATACCGCCCTCGCTGCCTACACGAGTCTTGTCCAGTGGGTCGTAGCCAATCCTGGCGACTAGCTAGACGCTGCGGAGAAGCGTTACTCGGGGCTTGATTGGCATCGGGCCGCGTGAGATCAGGGGATTGTGCTGGACCGCCGGTGTCGTCAGTCGCGCCGGACCTACTGCCGGCCGATGCAGCTCTGGAACGTGGTGAGCGTGGGGCTGGTGTCGTTTCCGCGCTGCTGGCCGACTGTGATCAGTGGCCGCGACGTCGTCAGTTCGCGGTGGCCGGCACCGAAGGGCTCCCCTGCACCACGCGCAGGGTCATGCGCGGGTAGTGGTCGCGAATCCTGCCTGCGTTGTGCTGCGGGTTGTCGGTGCCCACCTCCACGTATTGGCCGGGCTCGGCGCCGATGGCGTGCAGTGGGATGCCTCGCCGCTGCCAGTAGTCGTAATCGGCGCTGATGTCTGCCACCCACGCGTCGAGGGTCAGCTCGGAGTACCGGGCGTCGGCGAACCGTACGGTCACGGCCGGCACCAGCGCGCGGATGGCGGCGTCGAAACCGGGGGTGGGGATGCGTTGCACCAGTAGGAGTCGGGCGGGCAGGTCGACGGCCACTCCCGCGTAGGCCCTTGGCCAGCGCGTCGAGGCTGCCTTTCCGACTACGGTGGCGGCGTCCATCACCTCCTGTTGGCTCGGCCATTCGGACCTGCCTGGATCGGGTGTCGCGGTCGCGGTCGCGGGTGGCGGTTGCGGGGGCGTCGTCGGCGCGGCGGTGGCGACGCTGGAGCCGGCGAGCGCTAGTAGTGGCATTGCCAGCAGCAGTTTGGTCGGGCGTCAGGGCATGATTCAGACCTCCTCGGGCGGCCCTCGGAGGTGCCGCGAACCAGACTTTTCGGGAATAGCGCATATTCTGTGGTGAGACTCCCGCTCCACCAAGTCGGTTCCCTCATATGGGCGGGTCAGCTCCACTGCGTGTTGCTTAACCCCCACCAGGTAGCCAGCGGCAGCTGATTTCCGGATCTGGACCGGTGCCCCGTCCCGAGTGGCTGGACGTCCGTCCGTGCGGCATCGCCGATTGCTGATAACTGCTCGGGGGCATGTCACGCTGCCTTGGGTCGCCTCTTCTTGATCTTGTTGGCGACAGCGTCGGCGGCTTCGCGGTGGAGTTGTTTGCTGACGCTTTGGTAGGTGTCGCGGGTGAGGGTGGTGGTGGAGTGGCCGAGTTGTTCAGAGACGACTTTGATGTCGACGCCAGCGTCGAGGGCCAGGGTGGCGGCGCTGTGTCGTAGGTCGTGCAGTCGGATTGGTGGCAGTCCGGCCTTGCGGACGAGGCGCCGGAATCGTTGGGTGACGGCGTTGGGATGCCAGGCGTGGCCGTCTTGGCGGACAAAGAACAGCCCGGTGGTGGGCCAGGCGTCGCCAGCGGCGAGTCGCCACTGAGCGCGGAGCGCTTTGTAGGTGGTGAGGATCGTGACGGTGTCGGTGTCGAGGGCGACGTCGCGGTTGCCGGCTTGGCTTTTGGGGGCTTTCTGGACGGGCGTGTAGCCGTGGGTGGCGATCTGGTTGTTGATGGTGGTTTCGTGGCGGTGCAGTCGGACTTCGCTGTCGCGTAGTCCGCAGGCTTCGCCGCGGCGGGGTCCGCGGTAGGCCATGTAGTGCCACATGGGGAACAGGTCGGGTGCGTGGATGGCGGCGTAGTCGAGGAACTCCGTGACGTGCTCGTCGGTCCAGACCATCACTGGTCCGGGGACTTTGCCGGTTGCCTTCCATTGTTGGACGCGTTCGTCTTCCCAGATGATGGGGCGGGCGGGTTCGCCGGGGACCTTGACCAGGGCGGCGGGGTTGGTGCCGACGATGAGTTCGTCGGCGAGGGCGTCGTTGATGGCTTTGCGTAGGCAGGCGCGGATGCGTTGGCGGGTGTTGGGGCCGGTGGGCCGTACCCCGGCGACGGTTTTGCGGACGGCGGGGTCGGGGCTGGCTTTAGCGGCGATGATGTCGGCGTTGCGGTGCTCGATGGCGACGAACATCGAGCGGATGTGACTGGTGCGCAGGTTGTCGAGTGGCACTTCGCCGAGGTGTGGGGTGAGGTGCACGCGCACGATGGACTCGTAGCCGCGCAGGGTGTTCGCGTCGACGTCGATGTGGGCCAGCCAGGTGGTGAGGTAGTCGGCGACGGTGGGCATGTCAGCGAGGACCCCGTCGCCGCGTAGTCGTTGGCGGATGCGCTCGACGTCGGGCAGGGGTCGTTTGGCGCGTACGGCGCTCTGGATGAGGTCGGCGATCTCGGTGCGGCGGCGCGTGTCTGCCTTGGGTGCGAGGGCGAGGAGTTCGCGTACGAGGTCGAGTTCGTCGGCGGCGGCTCGTCTGGTGGGTAGGCCGGCGCGTCGCAGGAGCCGTCGGCGGCCGTCGGCGGTGGGTGGGAGTTCGAGTTGGTAGGCCCAGCTTCCGTGCTCGGAGCTCCAGGCGCGGTTGGGTCGGCGTAGTTTCGGACAGTCGTTTCCGTAGGGCTTGCCGGTGTCGGGATGGCGGCAGCCGCATCGTTTGAAGACATTTCCTGCAGGCATGGCTGGTGGTGCTCCTTGTTCGGATGGTGGTGCATCGGTTTCGGTGATCCACATCGACGCGTGACATGCGGGCACAATCAAGTCGGCCGGGCCCGGAAGCCGCACGAGCGCTGGCGCCACCCGCACAGCGACGGCAACCCCGAAGAGCATTGAGCAGGGGTACGCGCATAAGGGCC
>NZ_JBEXGE010000014.1:0-168119 GCF_040607155.1 Micromonospora sp. NPDC005324
CTCGCCCTGTCCGAGCGTGAATACCAGTGCGGATCGTGTGGCCTGGTCCTCGACCGGGACCTCAACGCCGCCTGCAACCTGGCCGCGCTCGCGGCGGAGGCAACAACCGCCGGGAGTGGCCCGGCGGCTGGACGTGGAGCCGACCGCAAGACCCCGCTCGCGGGGCTGGTGGCATTGAAGCGTCAACCCGGCACCGCGCCAGCGGGTCAGACCGGGACCGTTCCACCGCAAGGCGGGACTGCCAATCGCGTGCTCGCTAGAGCGCACTGAGAGGCAACGGTGGATACTGCCGCAATGACTGTGCGGCGTTCCCTGTTTCTGCACTCGGAGCTGCGCCGTCGACCGGACGACCTGCTGCGGTCGATGCTGACCCAGGTCGACCCGGCCACGCCGCCGAACGGACCGGACGGGCCGGTGGCCGTCCTCGAACGGCGCGTGGCATCCCTGCTCGGCACGGACGAAGCCCTGTTCTTCCCCACCGGGACGATGGCGCAGCAGGTGGCCCTGCGCGTCCACGCCGACCGCCGGGGCCGGCGGGCCTTCGCCGCCCATCCGCAGTGTCACCTGGAGGTCTGGGAGCAGCAGGGGTACGCCGTCGTGCACGGGCTGCGCTTCCAGCCTGCCGGCGACCGTCACCGGCTGATGACCCTAACCGACCTCGCCGCCGTCGCCGAACCGCTCGCGGCGGCGGTCTGGGAGCTGCCGCAACGGGACATCGGGGGGCTGCTGCCGGAGTGGGACGACCTCGTCGCGCAGACCGAAGCGATGCGGGAGCGCGGCGCGGCCCGTCCACCTGGACGGCGCACGCCTGTGGGAGGCACAGACGTACTACCAGCGGCCGTTCGCCGAGATCGTCGCGTTGTTCGACACCGCGTACGTCTCGTTCTACAAGGGACTTCAGGGCGTCGGCGGTGCCGCGCTCGCCGGAGACACCGCACTGGTGGCCGAGGCCCGGGTGTGGCGCCGGCGGCTCGGCGGCGACGTCTACGACGCGTGGCCGCTGGCGCTCACCGCACTGCACGGCCTGGACACCCTGCTGCCCCGGCTGCCGGCACACCGGGAGCACGCGGTGGCGATAGCGGCGGCCATCAACGCCGACGGGGTCGCCCGTGCCTTCCCGGACCCACCACAGACACCCCTGTTCCACGTCCACCTTCCGGTCGGCGCGGACGCCGCGATGCGGGCCGCCGACGCCCTGCTCTCCGCCGACGGGGTGGAGCTGTTCGGCCGGGTCCGGTCCGCGCCGGATCCGGACCGGTGCTCGTTCGAGGTCAGCGTCGGTGAGAACGCCATGGACCTCGCCCCGGACGAGGTCGTCACGTTCCTCCGCGCGCTGCTGCGACACGCCACCTGACCCCGAGGGCGACGGGCGGCACCCCGCTCGGTCAACGGGATGGACGGGGCCCACCGGGCTTCCTAAGATCACGCCGGTGAACACCGAACCGCTCCACGTCGCCGGCGTAGCTGGCCCGATCGTCGTCGCCACCAAGGCATTCTTCGGCCACCCTGCCGTCACCGTCGGCGGAGTGCCGGCCCCCAGGACCGGCAAACGCTACGCGCTGCCGACCGTCGACGGTGGTGTCGTGCAGGCCACGGTCCGCGTCGCCTTCGCCGACCCTTACTCGACCGTGCAGGTCAACGGTGTGCAGCACCGGACCGGGCCTTCCATACCGGTCTTCCTGCGCATCCTGGTCCTGCTGCCGATCCTGCTGTTCACCGTCGGCGGTCTCCTGGGCGCGCTGGTCGGAGCGTTGGGCGTCGCGGCGAACCTGACGATTGTCCGCAGCCGGATGACAACCGCCGTCAAGGCGCTCGCCATGGTCGGCGTCGTTGTCGGCACTGTCATCGTCTGGCTCACCATCGCCGTCGCGCTGAACGCGGCGCTCAGCTGAACCGCGCAGCACACCCCCCTCCATACGGTCAGCACCACCGGTCGACGACCGGTGGTGCTGACGTGGTGCGGGTGTACCGGCCGCGCTAGCTCAGCCGGGCCTCGATGGTCTCGATGATGCGCGGACGCAGCTCGGCGGCGCGTACGACGGCGTCCACCGAGCCGACCTCGACGGCGCGGTGGATGTTGTGCACCCGGTCGAACTCCGCGGCCACCTCGCTGAGCTTTTCCGCGCGCACCGACGAGCGCAGCTCGTCGAGCTCCGCTGTCAACGCGGCGCGTTCGGTGCCAGCCGAGGCGGCGGTGCGGGCCTCCAGGTCCCGCACCCGCGGGTCGGCCGCGGTACGGGCGTTGACGTCGGCGGAGAACACCACGGCGGCGGCGGGCGCGCCACCGAGCACCGAGGCGAACGAGCCCTCCAGCGCCAGCACCGTCATGTTCGGGTTCAGCGCCTTCGAGAACACCACGAACGCACCGCCGTGGTAGCGCGAGATCACGCAGAAGACGATGGGACCCTGGAAGTTCACGATCGCCCGTCCGATCTCGGCGCCGTACTCCAGTTGCAGCTTGCGCATCGACTCCGGTGAGCCGTCGAAGCCGGACAGGTTCGCCAGCACGACGAGCGGCCGGTTACCGCTGGCCGCGTTGATCGCCCGCGCGGCCTTCTTCGACGAGCGGGGGAACAGCGTGCCCGCCGTGTAGGTGTCCGGACCGTCGGTGGGCGGGAAGCCGTGCCGCGGCACCGACTGGGACTCGATGCCGAGCAGGCAGACCGGAATGCCACCGAGGTGGACGTCCTGCACGACAGCGGTGTCCGCGTCCGCCATGCCGGCCCAGCGCTCCAGCACCGGGTGGTCCTGGTCGGAGAGGGCCCGCATCACAGTGCGGATGTCGAACGGCTTCTTGCGGTCCGGGTTGGACTCGACGGAGAAGATCTCCCCGACGGTGGCGAAGGCGCTGCCCGCCACGTCGTGCGGGAAGGCGGAGATGTCACGGTCGGCGGGGTCGGTGGTGACCGCCCGCCGGGGCGCGTCCTCGCCGGGCGCGACGTACGTGTGGTCGTAGTGCGCCATCACCACGTCCCGTGCGGCCGTCAGGTTCGGCGCCCAGTACTGCGCCTGCCCGTTCGGCCCCATCACCCGGTCGTAGCCGCCGATGCCGAAGTTGTCCTCGGCCGACACACCACCGGAGAAGTCGAGCGACTGCTTGCCGGTGAGCACCATCGCCGAGTCGGGCGTCATCACCAGGATGCCCTTGGTGTGCATGAGCATCGTCGCTTCGGCGTTCCAGTACGGCTGCGCGCCGACGTTGATGCCCGCGACCACGATGTTGATCTCGCCGCCGGCCTGGGTGAACTCGACGATCCGCTTGAGCGCGGCGGCCACCCAGTCCATGTTCTCCGTACCGGAGGTCATCGAGATCCGGGCACCGGCGGACAGCGCCCACCACTCCAGCGGCACCTGCATCAGCTCGGCCAGGTCCAGTGCGGCGATCACGCGCCGGCACTCCGGCTCCGACAGGGCGCCCAGCGACTTCGTCGGGTCGCCGAGCAGCACCACCCGGGTGACACCCTGGGGGTAGCGCTCGGTCGGCGTCGTGACCACTCCGGCGACGATGGCGGCGCTGTTGCGCCCCTTCGGCCGGTCCACCGGCACCAACCTGTGGTCGTCGTCGAGGTCGTGCTCGACGAAGTCGCCGAGCCGGCCGGTCAGCTCGTACGGGTACACGGTGTTGCGGCTGCTGGCCCGCAGCACCTTGAGCCGGTACTCGTCGAGCGGCTCGATCGGCTCGACCGGCGGCTCTCCGACGGCCAGTTCGGCGCCGCCCGCGGCGTCGAACGAGATCCGTACGGCGATCTTGGTCAGCTCGCCGGTCCGGCGGTCGCGTTGGCGCGCGATGAACAGGATCTCCTCAAGGCCGGCGCCCGCGGTCGTCGGGCGGACCCGCCCGGCGATCATTTCCATCTCCTCGCGGGTCAGCTCGCTCGGCGGCCACACGTAGACCACGATGCGGTTGGTGTTGAAGCGCGTCTTCGACGGCCGCCGCGACTGTGCGCGGCGGATCGAGTCGAGGCAGGCGGCGATGGCGTCCTCGGTCGTCGGCAGCGCGACCAGGCGGCCGTCCTGCTCGCGAAGCTCGGTGAGGTCACGCACCTGCGCGAACGCGACGAGGCGCTCGTCGGCCCGGTTCTCCCGGGCCACGCACTGGAAGAGGTAGACCTCCTCGTCCGACGACGGCAGCCGGGTCAGGTCGAACCTGTGCAGCCGCTCCAGCTGCATCCGCTGCGCGATGTACGGGTGCAGCCCACGGATCAGCCGGTCCTCGGTCAGCTGGGCGCCCGACGGGCGGAAGGTGAAGTGGTGGTGCATCACCGCACCGCCGCGACCCGCGACGGTGGTGGTGACCCGACGGACCTGGGGCGGCAGCGGGTGCGCGGCGATGACCTCGGCCAACGCGGCCGCCATCGCGTCGAAGTCCTCCGGCTGGTTCTCCCAGCCGAGGTAGATGTCGGCGTCCACGGCGTCCTCGCCGGTGGCCAGCTCGGCCAGCCCCCGCAGGGCGCTGCCCAGCGCGTCGAAGCTGACAGCGGCGGAGACCACGCTCGAGTCGGCGCGCTCGGCGACCACGAACGTGCAGTCCGCGACCTCGCGGGTACGCACGCTGGTGAGCGCCCGGTTGCCGTAGTAGCGCCGGGTCAGCACCTCCAACATGACCGCGTTGTCGAGGTGGTCGCGGACGAGCCGCTGACCGAGCAGCCGGACCAGCGGCTCGGTGCTGCGTACCATCTCGGCGATGCGCTCGGCGCGGTCCGGCGCGTCCGGGTGCGCGTCGAGGTGCCGCAGGTGCCCACGGATCTCGGCGTAGACGCGGGCGCGGTTGCGGCGCAGCAGCGGCTGGGCGAACCAGGCGAACACCACGCCGCGGGCCAGGTCCGCGACCACGGGGAAGCGGACCTGCGTCGCGGCGATCAGCCTCTCCAGTGCGAGGCCGGCCGGCTCGCGCAGCGTCTCGTCGGGTGGGGTCTCCCGCAGCCAGGCGCGCAGCAGCGCCGCGATGACCTGCGCGTCAGCGGAGGCGCGCTGCTGGGCGAGGAAGATCCGGAAAACGGCGGCTTCGAGGGCGGGGGTGCGGTCCAGGTCGGTGACGCCGTACCGGCCGAGCGCCTTGCCGAGCCTGGTCTGGAAGGCGTCCGGCAGCCCGGCCCGTTCGACGTCGAGGCTCTGCAGGTAGGTGTGGAAGTACTCCCGGGCGCTGTGCACGTGCGCGGCGCCGCCGTCCTCGCCCGTCGGCCGGTTGCGGCTCAGTTCGGCGAGATCGGCGAACACCTCGATGAGGTCGAGCTCGGCGGCCAGGGGCCGCTGGCCGGCCTCGGTGGCCGCCCGCCGCGCGGTGAGGTAGCCGTCGAGCACCCGGCGGTCGTCGTGCGGGTCGACGTCGAAGCCGAGCAGCAGACCCCGCAGGTCCTCCTGACCGCGCTTGGTGCGCTCGTCCGCCGGGATGTCCGCGGCGGCGCTGGGCAGGTCCAGTTCGACGGTCTCGGCGCTCGGGTCGTCAGTAATTTCCTCGGCGTCGTCCGCGAGCGGCTCCAGGCGCAGCAGCGGCGCGCCCGCCTCCACCTGGCTGCCCACCGAGACGGCGCACTCCTTGACCCGCGCCTTGAACGGCGCCCGCAGCACCGTCTCCATCTTCATCGCTTCCAGCACCAGCACCGGAGCGCCGGCCTCGACCTCCGCGCCGACCCCCAGGGGCGTGGCGACGACCAGCGCGGGCATCGGGGAGCGCAGGACGCCACCCTCGTCCCGGCTGACCCGGTGCGTCACGCCGTCCACCTCGACCAGGTGGGTCGGCCCGTACGTGCCGGTGAGCAGGCGGTAGCGGATGCCGTTGACGACGATCTGACCGGTGTGCCGGTCGAATCGGTCGAGCTCGACGTCCGCGGTACGCACGACGGGGCCGGTCTCGATGCCGACCCGGAACCGGTGCGCGCCGACGCGCGCCACCCGGGTGCGGTAACCGACGCCGCGCAGCTTGAGGTCCAACGGTCGGCCGCTGGCGTGCTGCACCTGCGGGCGCCCGCCGGCCGACGTCGACAGCAGCCGCTGCCGCTCGACGTGCTCCTCCTCCTCGTACGCCTCGATGGCGGCGGCGGCCAGGGCGACCGCGGAGTGGCGGTGCGTGACGAGGCGGCCCTCGCCGCGGACGCGGTCGATCCAGCCGGTGTCCGCGCTGGCGTCGATCACCTCGGGCTGGTCGAGCAGGTCGAGCACGAAGCTCTTGTTGGTCGCCCCACCCTCGATGATCACCGTGGTGTCCGCCATCGCCCGGCGCAGCCTGCCGAGTGCCTCGTCGCGGTCGCGGCCGTACGCGATGATCTTCGCGATCATCGAGTCGAAGTCGGCCGGGATGGTGTCACCCTCGCTGACGCCGGTGTCCACGCGGATGCCGGGGCCGCTGGGCAGGTCCAGCCGGGCGATGCGGCCGGGCGACGGGGCGAAGTCGCGGTCGGGGTCCTCGGCGTTGAGCCGCGCCTCAATGGCGTGCCCGCGCTCGGCCGGTGGCGCGCCTTCGAGTCGCCCGCCGGCGGCGACGTGCAGCTGGGCCTTGACCAGGTCGAACCCGCATGTCAGCTCGGTGATCGGGTGCTCGACCTGGAGGCGGGTGTTGACCTCGAGGAACGCGAACAACCGGTCACCGGGGTGGTAGAGGAACTCGACGGTCGCGGCGCCTCGGTAACCGACAGCCACGGCCAGCCGCTCGGCCGAGGTCTTCAGCTCGGCGGCCTGCGCCGGGTCGAGCACCGGCGACGCCGACTCCTCGATGACCTTCTGGTTGCGCCGCTGCACCGAGCAGTCGCGGACGCCGAGCGCCCACGCGGTGCCCTGTCCGTCGGCGATCACCTGGACCTCGACGTGCCGAGCGCCGGTGACCAGGCGCTCCAGGAACACGATGCCGCTGCCGAACGCCCGTGCCGCCTCCTGGCTGGTGCGCTCGTACGCGTCGACCAGTTCGGCGTCGTTCCTGACCACGCGGATGCCTCGCCCGCCACCGCCGGCGGTCGCCTTCAGCATCAGCGGGTAGCCGACCTCGGCCGCCGAGGCACGTGCCGCGTCCAGGGTTTCGACGGCACCGCGGCTCCAGGGGGCGACCGGCACGCCGACCTTCTCGGCGATCAGCTTCGAGCCGATCTTGTCGCCGAGTTGGCGCATGGCGTCCGGGCTCGGCCCGACGAAGGTGACGCCGATCTTCTCGCACAGTTCGGCGAACGCCGGATCCTCGGCGACGAAGCCCCAGCCGACCCACGCGGCGTCGGCCCCGGTCTCGGTCAGGGCGCGCTCCAGCACCGCCAGGTTGAGGTACGGGCGGGCGGACGCCGGGCCGAGATCGTAGGCGATGTCCGCCTCGCGGACGAATGTGGCGTTGCGGTCGACATCGGTATAGAGAGCCACGGTTTCGAGCTGGATGCCGGTCTCCGCGGCCAGCTCGCGGACCGCGTGGATGAGCCGCATGGCGGCTTCACCACGGTTGACGATGGCGACACGGTTGAACACCCGAAGAACCCCTTAGCTAGACCTCGACCTGCGTACCGAGAGACGACGGCTCCCAGCAGTGATCACCTTTCCGCGTGGCGGCGGCCAGCGCTATGGCGCAACCACCGAACCCACCGTCCCTCAGTTGTAGGAAGTGCACAAAACTTTTTGGCACCCCGAGGACCGTGCCGACCTCCGCCGACCCGATCCGGCCGCTCCGGCAGTTGATCAAGACGGTGCGGGCGGTTCACGTCCGCAGCCTCCCGTGTTCACCCCCGGGTGATCGGCTGACCAGGAAGATCATCGCCGGTCCGGTCACCCGCCGGCCCGGCTCGACCATCCCGGCCCAGGCCAGGAACGCACCAGGAAAGGAGCGGCAATGAGGTCACCGCACCTCGTACGCCCACGTCTGGCGCTGCTGCTCGCGGCGGGGCTGACCGCGCTCGTCACGCCGGCCGGCGTCGCCCACGCCGCGACCGCCACGGTACCCGCGACGGACACCCCGATCACCATCACCTCGACCGAGCAGCTCGCCCCGGGCGTCACGTACGGCTCGTTCGAGGTGACCACGCCCCGGGGCGTCACCGTCGGTTACCTGCTCACCGCCGACCTGAAGAAGAACAAGGTCTCCCTCGACCTGCTGCACCCCGACGCGGTGGCGCAGCGCACTGTCGTCTCGGCGATGACGAACGAGCAGGGTGCCGTCGCCGGCGTCAACGGCGACTTCTTCAACAACAGCGAGACGCACGCCGGCGTCACCCCGACCTACTCATCGTCCGGTCCGGAGATCGCCGACGGCGAGGAGTTGAAGTTCGCGGTGCCGACCGCGCAGCGTTTCGGCCCCGGCCTGGCCCCCGGCACCTCGACCCGCGATGTGTTCGGTGTCGGCGTGAACGGCAAGGCGCGGGTCGACACCCTGAGCCTGGACGGCGAGGTGCGCAGCGGGAAGGGCACGGTCGCGCTGGGTGGCCTCAATCAGTACGCGCTCCCGGTCGACGGTGTCGGCCTGTTCACCGCCGACTGGGGGACCGCCTCCCGGGTCCGGTCCACCTGCGGCACCGACACGAGCCGCAGCGACCCGTGCAGCACCCACACCTACGAGGTGACCGTACGCGACGGCGTGGTGACGGCGGTCGGCCCGACGCCCGGTGCGGGCGTGATCCCGGCCGACACCCAGGTGCTGGTCGGCCGGGAGGCCGGCGCGGACGCGCTCGACGCCCTCGTCGTCGGTGACCGGGTGCAGGTGCGCGAGAAGCTCGTCTCGGCCGGTCAACCGAAGCTGACCTTCGCGGTCGGTGGCGCCCCGATCCTGCGCGACGGCGCGCCGTTGGTCGGCCTGGACACCAAGACCGCCGCAGTACGCAGCGCGGCCGGTGTCAGCCCCGACGGCCGGACCGTCTACCTGGTCGCCCTGGCCGGCCGCGCCCCGGCCAGCGCCGGGTTCACGATCGCCGAGCTGGCCGACCTGATGCGCTCGCTCGGCGCGGACGCCGCCGTGAACCTCGACGGCGGCGGTTCGAGCACTGTCGCCGTCCGCGAGCCGGGCCAGGCCGCGGCCACCGCCCGCAACAGCCCATCCGACGGTACGGAGCGAATGGTCGCCAACGGCATCGGCATCTTCGTGGGCCGCCACTGACCGGTCCACGCGCTCGAATTCGCCCCGACCGGTGCCGCCGGACGGGGCGAACTCGTGTACCCGGGACGCCCCGGCACCCAGACTGTCGGCCCGGGCCAGATAATGAGGCCGGCCGAAAGGACCCCATGACCGTTCTCGACACCCGGGCGCTCAACCGCGCGACGCTCGCCCGGCAGCTGCTGCTCGACCGCGCCGACCTGCCGGCGCTCGGCGCCGTCGCCCACCTCGGTGGCCTACAGGCCCAGGAGCCGCAGGAGCCGTTCATCGGGCTGTGGTCACGGCTGCGCGCGTTCGACCCGACGGTGCTCTCGACCCTGCTGACCCAGCGACACGTGGTGCGTACCCACCTCATGCGCCGCACCGTCCACCTGCTCGTCGCCGACGACGCCGTGGCCTGGCGCCGCCGTCACGACGCCATGCTGCGCCAACGCGTGCTCGGGGTCTACCGCGGCGAGCTCGACGGGGTGGACCTCGACGAACTCGCCGCTGCCGCGCTGGCGGTGGTGGCCGACGGTGAGCCCCGCTCGATGCCCGAGATCGGGCGGGCGCTCGGCGAACGCTGGCCGACGCCGGGGCTGCGGGTGCTGGGCGAGATCGCTGTGGCGCTGCTCCCGATGACACAGGTGCCGCCGCGCGGCGTGTGGCGGGCGAAGGGAGGCGCGCGCTACGTCCTGCTCTCCGCGTGGCTCGACCGGGAGATCGCCCCGCCGGCCGGGAAGGGTGACGATTCGGTCGGCCAGCAGCTCGTACGCCGCTATCTGGCCGCGTTCGGCCCGGCGGCCACCGCCGACCTGCGGGCCTGGTGCGGCCTCGCCGGGCTGCCGGCCGCGGTCACCGCGTTGCGCGATGAGTTGGTGACCTTTCGGGACGAACGCGGCCGGAAGCTGATCGACCTCCCCGACGCGCCGCGCCCCGACCCGGAGACACCCGCCCCGGTGCGGTTCCTGCCGGCGTTCGACAACGCGATCCTCGGCTATGACGACCGCAGCCGGATCATCGACGACGCGCACCGTCTCCTCTCGGTGGCCGGCGAACGCGTGGTGCTCGTCGACGGCCGGGTCGCGGCGACCTGGACCGTCGAGTCGGGCACGGTGACCGTCAACCCGCTGCGCGGCTTCTCCCGCGCCGAGCAGGACGCCGTGACCGAGCAGGGGCAGGCCCTGGCGGCCTTCCTCTCCGACAGCGAGAGCGACCGGGTGCGGGTCGGTTCGTCTCCCCGGTGACGGACCGGGACGGTCCGACCCCGGGGAGACGAAGAGATCAGTCGACGGTCGGCGGAGCCGTCCTCGCCGCCTCGGCGAGCGCCGCCGCCGCACCGGCGTACGGGTTGTAGCTGTAGGTGCGGGCAAGGCCGGCCGGCACGGTGAAGTACGCGGCCGACAGTTTCGCCGGGTCGCTGGCGATCTCGCCCCGCGCGGGGGAGTCGTTGCCGTCGTCCCAGCCCCAGGGCGCGTTGGCCGAGTTGGTCGAACAGCTCCAGGTGCCGACGCCGCAGTCGCCGGACGTGTCACCGGCGAACGTGCCGAGGCTGGCGAAGAGGCTCGCGTTGGACCGCTGCGCCCACAGGCCGCCGGCGGCGAAGATGTCGATCAGCTGATACCGCACGTCGCGGTCGTTGCTGCTGCTCGGTGTCTCGGCGACGGTCGACGGGTAGTAGACGAGGCCGTCGCCGTTGATGTCGTACTGCGGGTGTGCCTTGAGTCCGTGGCCCTGTGCCTCCTGCGCCGTGACCGGGTGCTGGAACGTGTCGTGCGGTGACGCCTGGAACCGCAGGGTGCCGTCGATGCTCTCCCCGCCGCTGGTCCAGGTGCTGCCGGTCGGTGTGTAGGAGAAGAAGTCACTGTGCGCGACCGTGACGGCCGAGCGGAGAACGCCGTACGTGGAGCCGTCGCGCTCGATAGCGAACAGCGCGCCCTCACCGTCGTTCTCGTGTTCGGTCTCGAAGAACGGGTGGTCGGTCCAGTCGCGGGGGTGGAAGAAGAAGTACGTGATGTACCAGTGGGTGCTCGTCTCCACGACGGAGTAGTAGACGTGGGCGGCGAGTGGGCTGCCTGCCTGGCCGGCCTGGTCCCAGTTGTTGCGACCGTTGAGGTCACCGTCGAAGTCGACCTTGCTGATGTAGTCCGACTGTCCGCTCAGGGCGTGGCTGCCGGTGGCATCGACGTCCTGGTAGTGGATGGGCGCCCAGCGGAGGGCCAGCTCGGCCCGGCTGACGGCGGCGTCGGCGGGGGTTGGCGCGGCCAGCGCGGCGGCCGCCAGCACTGCCGCCGTGCCGGCCGCGATCAGTGCCCGCACTCCCCGGGGTCGCCGAGGCCTGCTGCTTGTGTCGAGCATGGTGTGCTCCCGTGTCCGAATGAATAGACCACAATGAATCATTCGGGGTTCAGGCGCCCAGTGGGTGTCCCTGCGGCGACGAGAATGCGGACGACGCTCGACGGGATCGGGATCGTCTTGTATCGATGTCCATCGGCTGCCATGCTGTGCTTCGGTCGCGCTCGGGGAGCCAGCGCGCACCAGACCTCCTCCGGTCCACGAGGCGCGCGAGGTGACCACGTCACCCGTGCCGGGCAGCCTCGTCGACGACCGGAAACCCGAGCGCGGCACCGGCAACCACCTCGGTCATCGGTGCCCGTGGACCACGGAGGTACCGATGCTTCGCATGTTCCTCGCTGTCACGACCCTGGCGCTGACCGCCTGGACCGGGACGACCGTCGCCGCCGAGGCGACACCCACACCGGCGCCGCCGGCAACGCCGACGCCGACGCCGACGATCGCCTGCCCACCGGCGTTGCCGATCACCGCCAGCGTGGCCGGGGCCACCACCACGAGCCTGACCATCTCGTACTTCATCTTCTTCCGCCCACCCTGCGGCTACAACCCGCCGATGACCGTGAGCCTCTTCACCAGCCGCGAGGACGCCCAACAGTGGCGGGCCGCGGTCGCCGAGGGCGTCTCCGGGCCGGACCGCAACGGCTCGGTGACCATCGACGGGCTGACGCCCGACACCGAATACTGGTACCGCTTCACTGACGTCGAGGGCCGACGGGACCCGTACGTGATCGCCTCGGCCCGGACGGCCTCGCTGACCTCGTGCCGCGCGACGGCCACGATCGATGCCCAATGGGGCAGCGGCTTCGTCGCGACGGTCACGGTCCGCAACACCGGCACGCTGCCGTTGGACCGGTGGCGCGTCTCCTGGCGGTGGTCAGGTGACGAGCGGGTCCAGACGGCCTGGGGTGGGGTGGCCGAGACGTCCGGCACGGACGTCACCGTCACCAACGCCTCCTACAACGGGACGCTGGCGCTGAACGGGGCGACGACGTTCGGTCTGCTCGTGACGACCAGCGCGGTTCCCGACGGGTTGACCATGAGTTGCGCCCGGTGAACGACGTCCGCCCCGCTTCCCGGCGCGACGGCGGGAGCGGGGCGGACGTCGTGTCGGTCAGGGCTTGCGGGCCACCGCGCCGTAGGCGTCAATCCCGACGGCGTCGGGCTCTTCCGGTCGCCACAGCGGGATCGGCACCAGGCCCGGCTCCACCATCGCCAGCCCGTCGAAGCAGCTCTCGAGCTCCTCCGGGCTGCGCAGGATGTACGGAACTCCGCCGCTCTGCGCCAGCCGCTCGGCACCGGCGACAACCGCAGGGCTGGTGTCGGTGCCGTCCCAGAGCACGAGATAGCTGCCGGACGGCATCGCGGCCATCGTCCGTCCGACGATCGACCGCACCTCGGCCAGGTCGGGCTCGTAGCCCATCACGCCCATGTACATCACGGCGATCGGCTGGTCGAAGTCGAGCGTCTGCGCCGCCTCGGCGAGGATCTTCTCCGGGTCGTGGTAGTCGGCCGGGACGTAGGTGGTGACACCCTCCGACGTCGTGCTGGCGAGCAGTGCCCGCGCGTGCACCAGCACCATCGGGTCGTTGTCCACGTAGACGATGCGCGAGTCGGGCGCGACGCCCTGGGCGACCGCGTGCGTGTTCTGCATGCTGGGCAGGCCGGTACCGATGTCCAGGAACTGCCGGATGCCTGCCTCGGCCGCGAGGTAACGAACGGCCCGCACCAGGAACACACGGGACTGCTGTGCCATGAGGACGATCTCCGGGTAGACCTCGGCGACAGCGTCGCCAGCCGCCCGGTCGGCCTGGAAGTTGTCCTTGCCGCCCATCCAGTAGTTCCAGATCCGCGCCGCGTGCGGCACGTCGGGCTGAAGTTTCGCGGCGAGTTCGGGGTCCGGGCCGGCCATGCCTGGCTCCTATCGAGGGGTCGTCAGCTGGAGGTCATCACTGCGGTACGAGCGGGATCGTACTCCGAGCATGTCCACACTCGACTCATGGTGGACGGGCTGGCGCGCACCGGGTGCCGGCGCTCGCGGCGCCGTGCCCAAGGTGGGCTGGATGGCCGATTCGCCGATCAGCGGGGCGGAACGCGTCAGCGGCTGGGTTGCCAGCCCAGCGCGGGGCCGAGCCGGGTGGCCATATCGGTGAGGATCTGTGCGTAGTCCGCCGCCGCGAAGGTGAAGGGCAGCGCGAAGGCGACCTCGTCCACCTCGCGGAACGCCGCATGGCCGAGCAGCCGTTCGGCGATCAGGTCCGACGGGCCGACGAGGTCGGGGGCGAACAGCATCCGGGCCGGCCCCTGCGGTTAGGTCGTTCGAGGCGTCCGCTGTCGGGCGTACGCCTCGTAGCGGGCACGTTGAGACGCGGTGGCGGTGTCGGTGGGGATGACGACGAGCCCCTGCGAGACGCGGGCGCGGTCACCGTCCGGATGGTGGGCGCGAAACGTCCGGATGTGGGAGAGCTGAATCTCGGCGAAGTCGGTGGCGTCCTCAGCCTTGACCACGCTGCTGGTGAGCAGGTTCATGCCCTGCTCGCCGGCCCAGCGCGCCGAGCTGAGGCTGCCCGCGCCGTACCACATTCGGGAAGACAGCCCGGGTGAGTGTGGCTGCACCCGTCGGGAGAACTCCTCGAAGCCCTCGAACCCATCGACGTCGCTGGCCGCCTCGCCACGGATGAGATCGAGCAACCGGCGTGCTCGCGTGTGGCTGAAGTCCTCCGTGTCAGCGGTGTCCGGGTACAACGATCGCCGCACCCGGTCGAAGTGCATCGGTGGGCCGACGCTGACCCCGGCGTTCAGCCGTCCGCCGGACAGGATGTCGACTGTCGCCAGGTCCTCGGCCAGCCGCAGCGGGTTCTCCCAGCCGAGTGGAATGACCGCGGTGCCGAGTTCGACGTGTCGGGTCCGCTGCGAGGCTGCCGCCAGGACGGCGATGGGGGAGGAGATGCCGTACTGGAGGTGGCGGTGGCGTACCCAGGTGCTGTCGAAGCCGAGTTGCTCGCCCAGCTCCATGAGCTTCAGGGTCGCCTCGTGGCCGGCGCGAGGATCGGCCTCGTCGAACAGGCCGATGGTCAGGAAGCCGAGCTTCCGTAGGGGCCGCGCGCCTGCTGCAGTCACCGTTTGTCTCCATGCCTGCCGAGGATGCTCGGCCGAGGGGCTTGAAATCCTACCTTGTTGGTAGGAAAATCGACCGCATGCCCCCCGTTCGGATGTTCACCTCCCGCCGGGTCGTCGACCTGATGCGGGTCGCCGCGCAGCTCTGTCCGGGCGCGCCCATCCCTGCCTGAACGGGGCTTTCCAGCCCTCGCCTGCCCGTGTTCGCCGCTGGCCCCGCCGCGTGCGACCGGTATCCCGGCATCCCGCGAGCGCGGAGGTGCACCCCGTCGAGGAGGACCTGTGACGATCAACGACGCCCCAACACCCGCCGCCGCGGACCCCCGGATCCCGTTCGACGAGGAGTGGCGGCAGTGGCACCGCCGCCACGAGGAGGTTCGAACCGACCCGCACGGCTTCCTCGCGGTCACCGGTCTGCACTGGCTCACCTCGGAGCCGCAGCGATTCCCCGACGTGCCGGGGGAGTGGCACACCGGCGAGAGCGGACCGGTGGTGGCTCTCGGCGACGACGAGGAGTTGATCATTGGCGACCGGCCGATTCGAGGCCGGCACGAGTTCGGGCCGATCGCCGAGCGCGGCGGCGTCAGCGTGGGCATCGACGCTGGGGTGCTGGAGGTGGCCCGCCGGGGCGGGCACGACATTCTCCGTCCCCGGCGCCCGGATCACCCATTCCGCGTCGCCTACCGGGGCACCCCCACCTATCCCCCCAGTCGCCGATGGGTCCTGAGCGGCCGCTTCGTGCCGTTCGACACCCCTCGGCCGACCACTGTCGGCGCGGCCGTCGAGGGGCTCAAGCACGTCTACGACGCCCCCGGTCAGATCGAGTTCGACGTTGACGGGGTGCCGCTGACAGTGACCGCGTTCAACGGGCACGCGCCCGGAAGCCTGTCGGTGCTGTTCACCGACACCACCTCCGGAGTCACCACCTATCCGGCCAACCGGTCCCTGGCGGTCGGCGCCCCCGACGAGCAGGGCCGGGTCACCGTCGACTTCAACCGAGCCACCAACCTGCCGTGCGCGTACACCGACTTCGCGACCTGCCCGTTGCCCCCGGCGGAGAACCGGCTGCCGATCGCGGTCGAGGCCGGCGAGAAGACACCGTACGAGCGGTTGGCGGACACTCCCGCCGACCGTTCGTAGGCCCAGCGGACCAGACCCTCGGGAGGATCGCCATGACCCAGTCCACCGACGCCCCGATCGACGCCGACAGCGACACGCTGCGGACGTTGCTGCGCCACCAGGCCAGCACTGTCACAGTGGTCACCGCTCCCGGCTCGCCGGCGGTCGGCTTCACCGCCACCTCGTTCACCTCGGTGTCGCTGGCGCCGCCGATCGTCTCGTTCTGCCTGAACCTCGGGTCGTCGAGCTGGCCAGCGGTGGCCCGTGCCCGCCACGTGGCCGTGCACCTGCTCGCTCACCATCAACAGGAGTTGGCCAGGACCTTCGCGACGAGCGGCATCGACCGGTTCGCGACACCCACCCGTTGGCGGCCCGGCCCGGAGGGGGTGCCGATCCTCGACGACACCCTGGCGTGGCTCCTCTGCCGGGTCGTCGACCGGGTGACCGTCGGCGATCACGCCGTGGTGCTGGCCGAGCCGGAGGTGCTCCGGCACGCCGACGTCGGTTCGCCCCTGCTGTACCACCGTGGGCGCTACGCCGGGCTGGCCGGCGACCAGGCCGGGACGTCCCGCCGCTCGGCCGCCTGAGCGACGCTCTTTCCGGCCGGTCGGGCGCAATCCCTGCAAATCCTATAGCCTTAGTAGGGTATGCGTCAACGAATCGACGTCCTCCCGTGCGATAGCCGACATCCGGCGACGGATTCGTTGACACCACCACGCTTCGGAGGTGGACTCGGCTCATGTCCAGCGAGCTGCGGCTGACGATCCGCGGCCACATCGACTTCGGTCGGGTGTGGTCGAGTTCCTGTCTGGTCTGACCCGGCACCCACGCCCGTAACCCGGCCCGCCGCACCGGCCCGCCGAGGTGAGGCGCACCGCCGCGCCACCACCGCACCGACACCGTCACCGGCCCGCGCCGCGCGCAGAGGCCGGGTGTCGGCATACCCGCTTCCGCCTGCCTGGACAGGAGATCTCACCATGCCCGCGTACCGTCTGCGAACCCTGGCCGCCGCCGCGCTCGTCCCACTGCTCGCCGTCGTCGCCGGCTGCTCCACCGGTGCCGCCCCGGCCGCCGAGGCGGCCGGCCAGCCCCGCTCCGGCGGCACCCTCACCTGGGCCGTGGAGACCGAGCCGATCACCCTCAACCCGCACCAGTACGCCCAGGCCAAGGCCCGCCTGCTGGTCTGGACACCTTCGAGTCGCTGCTCACCTACGACCAGCAGGGCAAGCTTGTGCCCTGGCTGGCGACAGGCTGGACGGTCACCGCGGACGGGCTGACCTACACCCTGACACTGCGCGACCGGGTTACCTTCTCCGACGGCACGCCCTTCGACTCGGCGGCCGTGAAGGCCAACGTCGACAAGCTCCGGGAACCCGGGTACGCCCCGGCCGTCGCCGCTGTCCAACTGCGCAACCTCAAGGCCGTCGAGGCGGTCGACCCGCGCACCGTACGGCTCGTCCTCAGCGCGCCGGACGTGCTCATCCTCGACTTCCTCGCCTCCCCGCAGGGCGCCCAGGTCTCGCCGAAGTCGCTGCGTGAGGCGAAGAACCTCAAGGCCGGTGGCATCGACGTGGTCGGCACCGGGCCGTTCGTGCTGGACCGCTACGTTCCCGGCCAGGAGCTGCACTATCGGCGCAACGCCAGCTACGACTGGGCGCCACCCACCGCGACGCACACCGGCCCGGCCCACCTCGACGGGATCACCTACCGGTTCCTCAAGGAGTCGGCGGTACGCGTCGGCGCCCTCACGTCGAGCCAGGTGCAGCTCATCGAGGGGGTGCCCGCCACCGACCAGCCCTTGATCACCGGCAACCGGACGCTGCGCCTGAGCCGCGAGCTGAATTCCGGCTCCTCCTACTCCTACTACTTCAACACCTCCCACGCGCCCTTCGACGACCTGCGGGTCCGGCAGGCGTTCCGGGAGGCCGTCGACGTCGACACCGTCCTGAAGTCGGTCTACCGCGACACCGCCACCCGCGCCTGGAGCGTGATCAGCCCGTCCAGCCCGCTGTACGACAAGCGCCTGGAAGGCGGCTACAGCGGCGACGCCGCCAAGGCGAACACACTGCTCGACCAGGCCGGCTGGGCTGCCCGGGACGCCGACGGCTACCGGGTGAAGGCCGGTAAGCGGCTCACCGTGCGGCTCGTGCAGTCCGCGCCCTTCGTCCGGGACCGCCGCGACGTGCTGGCCCAGGCCGTCCAGGCCGCTGTGAAGCAGAGCGCCGGCATCGACCTCAAGGTGTCGCTCGTCGACCAGGGCGCCGCCACCGACGCCTTCCAGCGCAACGAGTACGAGGTCTTCGACAACTCACGCGCCGATACCGACGCCGGCGCGGCACTCAACCTGCTGCTGCACTCGAAGGGCGGCATCAACCGCACGCAGGTCAACGACCCGCGTATCGACCAGTTCCTGGAGACCGGTCAGGCCGCCGCCGACCCGACGAAGCGCGCCGGCATCTACGCCGACCTGCAACAGCGGGTCGTCGCCGAGCAGGCACTGCTGCTGCCACTGTACGCGCCGGCCGACCAGATCGCCGCCAGCACCGGGGTCGGCGGGGTGCGCTTCGAGCCCACCGCCGGGGTTCCCGCCAGCGCGTACGACCTGTGGATCGGCGAGTGACATGAGCCGCCCACCCGTACGTGCCGTGGCCCGTCGGCTCGGTGCCGGCCTGGTCGTCCTCTGGGTCGCGGCCACCGCCGCCTACCTGGCGCTGCTGGCCGCCCCCGGCGACACCGTCGACAACATCGTTGCCGACGGTGCCGACACCCCGCAGATCCGCGCCGAGATCATCGCCGAGTGGGGTCTGGAGCGGCCGGCCGTCGTGCAGTACCTCGACTACCTCTGGCGGCTGGGCGGCGGCGACCTCGGTCGCTCGTACCTGTTGCAACGCCCCGTCGCCGAGGTGATCGGCGAACAACTCGCCCCGACCCTGACCCTCGCGGTCGCCGCCGCCGGGCTCGGGGTGCTGCTCGCCCTGCTCATCGCGATGGCCACCGCCGGGGACCGGCGACCGTGGCTGCGCCGGGTCAGCTCCGGCACCGAACTGCTGCTGGTGTCCACCCCATCGTTCCTGATCGGGCTCGTGCTGCTCAGTGTGCTGTCTTTTCGGTTCGGGCTCTTTCCGGTCTCCGGCGATCGGGGATTCGCCGCGTTGGTGCTCCCCGCCGTCACCCTCGCGCTGCCCATCGCCGGACTGCTGGCCCAGGTGCTCCGCGACGGGCTCGACCGGGCCCTCGACCAGCCGTTCGTGCTCACCGCCCGCTCCCGAGGCGTGCGGGAACGTGCGGTCCTGGTACGTCACGCGCTCCGGCACGCCCTCCTGCCGGCCGTCAGCCTGGCCGGCTGGGTCTTCGGCATCGTGGTCGGCGGCACCGTCATCGTCGAACAGGTCTTCGGCCGGCCCGGCCTCGGCCAGGTCACCCTCAGCGCGGTCACCACCCGGGACATGCCTGTGGTGCTGGCCGTGGTCACCCTCTCGGCTGCCGGCTACGTCGTGGTCAACACCGCGGCCGACCTGGCGTACCTGCTGGTCGATCCGCGTCTGCGAAGGAGTTGACCCGATGACCGTCACAGTGGGTTCCCCGCTCACCGACGCCCCCGCGCGGATCCTCGCCGACCCGGCCGAAACGACCGTACGCCGACGGTCCCGGCCGCGACCCGGCCTGCTCGCCGCCGGGGCGTACCTGATCCTGCTGGTCGTCGCCGCGGCCTGGCCGGCGGCGCTCGCCCCCGGTGACCCGCTCGCGGCCGACCCGCTCGGCGTGCTCAGTCCGCCCGACGCGGCGCACTGGTTCGGCACCGACCACCTCGGCCGCGACGTCTGGACGCGGGTGGTGCACGGCGCCGGCCACTCGCTCACCATCGGTGTCGCCGCGACCGCGATCGCTGTGACCGGCGGCGTGCTGCTCGGACTGCTCGCCGGTCTGACGCACCGGGCCGCCGACGAGGCGTTGAGCCGCACGTTCGACGCGCTGTCGGCATTCCCCATGCTGCTGCTGGCCCTGCTGTTCATCGCCATCGCCGGCCCCGGCACCCTCAGCCTGATCGTCGCCATCGGCATCGCCACCCTGCCACACCACGCCCGCGTGGTCCGTGGTCAGACGCTCGTCGTCCGCCGCTCGGGCTACGTCGAGCAGGCCGTCACCTTCGGCCGGTCCCGGCCCGAGCTGGTGCTGCGGCACGTGCTCCCCAACGTGGTCGGTCCGGTGCCGGTGCTCGCGGTGATCGGGCTCGGTGAGGCGATCCTCGCCGCCGCCGGGCTCAGCTTCCTCGGGATGGGTCCACAGCCACCGTCGCCGGAATGGGGCGCGATGCTCTCCGAGGGACGCAACTACCTCCAGGTGGCCTGGTGGATCACCATCCTGCCCGGCCTGGCGGTCACCGCCACAGTGGTGTCGCTGACCGTCGTCGGCCGCCACTGGCAGGCACGCTTCGACGGGCGGCGGCGCTGATGGCCGCCCTGGTCACGGTCGAGGACCTGCACGTCGACTTCGACACCCCGACCGGCAGGGTGGCCGCGGTACGCGGGATCAGCTTCACCGTCGAGCGCGGCGAGTGCGTGGCCGTCGTCGGAGAATCCGGCTCCGGCAAGAGCGTCACCGCTCGTACCCTGGTCGGTCTCGCCGGCCCGGGCGCGCAGGTCCGCGCCGCCCGACTGGAAATGGCCGACCGGGACGTGCGGGGACACCGGCCACGGGACTGGCGGCGGATCCGTGGCCGCCTCGCCGGGCTGGTGTCGCAGGACGCGCTGGTCTCCCTCGACCCGCTGCGCACCGTGGGCGCCGAGATCGGTGAGGTGCTCACCACCCACGAGATCGTCGCCCGCCGGGAACGGGCCGGCCGGGTCACCCACCTGCTCGACGAGGTCCACCTGCCGGAGCCGGAGCGGCGGGCCCGGCAGTACCCGCACCAGCTCTCCGGTGGGCTGCGGCAACGGGCGCTGATCGCCTCGGCGATCGCCGGTGAGCCGGCCCTGCTGATCGCCGACGAGCCGACCACCGCGCTGGACGTCACAGTGCAGGCGCAGATCCTGCGGCTGCTCGCCGAGCGACGCGCCGCCGGGGTGAGCCTGCTGCTGATCAGCCACGATCTGGCGGTCGTCGCCCAGATCGCCGACCGGGTCCTGGTGCTGCGCGACGGCCGGATCGTCGAGCACGGCCCGACCGACCGGCTGCTGCGCGCACCGGAACACCCGTACACCCGGCAGCTGCTGGCCGCGGTGCCCTCCGCGACCTCGCGGGGCCGCCGGCTCGCCGGGCCGGCGCGGGCCGGCGACGCACGAGCGACGCTGCCCGCCCGGCCCGAGATCCGCGCGGACGACACAGTGCTCGACGCGGCCGGCCTGACCAAGAGGTACGGCGAGCACACCGTCGTGCGTGACGTCTCCTTCACCGTCGCGCGGGGCGAGACCCTCGGCCTGGTGGGCGAGTCCGGCTCCGGCAAGAGCACAGTGGCCCGGATCGTCGCCGGTCTGCTCGACGCCGACGCGGGCGCCGTCACCTTCGAGAAGACGCCGTGGGCCGGTGTGCCGGAGCGGGCCCGCCGCCCGCTGCGGCGCAGGTTGCAGCTGATCTCGCAGGACCCGTTGAGCTCCTTCGACCCGCGCTACAGCGTCGGGCGGGTCGTCGCGGAGAACCTCGGCACCGACGTCGGCCGCGCCGACCGCCGCGATCACGTCGTCGACCTGCTGCGTCGCGTCGGTCTCGGCGCGGACCTGGTCGACAGGCATCCCCGGCAGCTCTCCGGCGGGCAGCGGCAGCGCGTCGCCATCGCCCGCGCCATCGCCCCCCGACCCAGCCTGATCATCTGCGACGAGCCGGTCTCCGCCCTCGACGTCTCCGTGCAGGCCCAGGTGCTCGACCTGCTGGCCGAGCTGCGCGCCACCGACGGCACCGCCCTGCTCTTCATCTCCCACGACCTGGGCGTGGTGCACCACCTCAGCGACCGGGTGCTGGTCATGCACCAGGGCACGGTGGTCGAGCAGGGCCCGGTCGGCGACGTCTTCACCTACCCCCGACACGACTACACGCGGTCGTTGCTGAACGCGCTGCCCACGCTGGTCACCGCCGGCCGACCGGAGGAGAGACACCCATGACCGACAAGAGCCTGCACCTGGCCGTGGCCCTCGACGGCCTCGGCTGGCACCCCGCCGCCTGGCGGCTCTCGCGCGCCGACCCGACCGCGCCGCTGACCGCGCGCTACTGGAACGCCCTCGCCGGCGAGGCCGAACGCGCCGCACTGGACCTGCTCACCATCGAGGACAGCCTCGACCTCCAGTCGTCGTGGCCCGACGGCCCGGACGACCGCGTCGACGAGGTCCGGGGCCGTCTCGACGCGGTGCAGGTCGCGTCCCGGCTCGCCCCGCTGACCCGGCACATCGGACTGATCCCGACCACCAGCACCACCCACACCGAGCCGTTCCACCTCTCCACGGCGATAGCCACCCTCGACCACATCAGCGGCGGGCGGGCCGGTTGGCGGCCCCGGGTCTCCGCACGCAGGGCAGAGGCCGGGCACTTCGGCCGCCGTGACATCCCGCCCCTGGACCTGGCCCGGCTCGACGAACCGGAAGCCGTACGGGTCGTCGGCGACCTCTTCGCCGAAGCCGGCGACGCGGTGGAGGTGGTCCGCCGGCTCTGGGACAGCTGGCAGGACGACTCCGTGATCCGGGACGTCCCGACCGGCCGCTTCGTCGACCGGGAGCGGTTGCACTACACCGACTTCACCGGCCGGTGGTTCTCCGTCAAGGGCCCCTCCATCGTGCCCCGGTCCCCGCAGGGGCAACCGCTCGTCGCCGCGCTCGCCCACTCGTCGGTGCCGTACGCGTTCGCCGCCCGGCACGCCGACATCGTCTTCGTCACCCCGACCGCCCCGGAGCACGCCGCAGCGATCGTGGCCGAGGTGCGAGCGACCGAGGAGACCGTCGGCCGGGCGGGCGCGCCGCTGCGGATCCTCGCCGACCTGGTCGTGCTGCTCGACGAGACGTCGACGCTGGCCCGGCGCCGCGGGACCCGCCTCGACGAGCTGCACGGCGCGCAGTTCACCTCCGACGCGTCCATCGTCGCCGGCACCCCGGGTGAGGTGGCCGACCTGCTCGCCGAGTGGCACCGCGCCGGAGTTGACGGTTTCCGGCTGCGACCCGCCGTGCTCCCGGACGACCTCACCGCGATCACCCGGGCACTGGTGCCCGCGCTGCGCGACCGGGGCCTGTTCCGTGCCGCCTATCCCGGCGGGACGCTGCGCGACCTGCTCGGTCTGCCCCGACCGGCCAGCCGCTACGCCGTCGCGACCGCCTGAGCACTGGAGACCATCATGCCCAAGCAGATCATCCTGGCCGCGCACTTCCCCGGCGTGAACAACACCACCGTGTGGAGTGACCCCGCCTCCGGCAGTCAGATCGACTTCTCGTCCTTCGTCCACCTGGCCCGCACCGCCGAGCGCGGCAAGTTCGACTTCCTCTTCCTCGCCGAGGGGCTGCGGCTACGTGAGCAGCGGGGCCGTATCCACGACCTGGACGTCGTCGGACGGCCCGACACGTTGACGGTGCTCGCCGCCCTCGCTTCGGTCACCACGCACCTGGGGCTGGCCGGCACCCTCAACACGACGTTCCGGGAGCCGTACGAGCTGGCCCGGCAGTTGGCGAGCCTCGACCACCTCTCCGGCGGGCGGGCCGCCTGGAACGTCGTCACCACCTCGGACGCGTTCACCGGGGAGAATTTCCGCCGGGGCGGCTACCTCGACCGCACGCTGCGCTACGAACGGGCCGCCGAGTTCGTGCGTACCGCGCGTCGGTTGTGGGAGTCGTGGCCGGCGGAGGCGATAGTGGGTGACCGGGACGGCGGCCGGTACGTCAGCGAGGCCCGCCCAGGCGCCTTCGCCCACCACGGTGAGCAGTTCGACATCGCCGGGCACTTCACAGTGCCCCGCAGCCCTCAGGTGCACCCGGTGATCCTGCAGGCCGGCGACTCTCCCGACGGTCGTGAGTTCGCCGCGTCCAGCGCCGACGCGATCTTCTCCCGGCACGGCACCCTGGAGGACGGCCAGGAGTTCTACCGGGACGTGAAGTCCCGGCTCGCCCGGTACGGCCGCCAACCCCACGACCTGTTGGTCATCCCCGGTGTCACGTTCGTGCTCGGCGACACCGACGCCGAGGCGCAGGAACGCGCTCACCACATCCGCCGGCAGCAGGTCAGCCCGCAGACCGCGATCCTGCTGCTCGAACAGCTCTGGAACCGGGACCTGTCCGGGTACGACCCGGACGGCCCGCTGCCCGCCGAGGATCCGGACGTCTCCGGCGACGCGATCAGCCGAGGCCGGGCCGGCATGTACCCCGACCCGGTCGGCACCGCCCGGCAGTGGCGTGCCCTGGCCGAGGAGAAGGGGCTGGGCATCCGCGACCTGATCATCGAGGTCACCGGCCGGCAGTCCTTCGTCGGCACCCCGCAGCAGGTCGCCGAGCGGATGAACCACTTCGTGCAGTCGGACGCCGCCGACGGGTTCATCCTGGTGCCGCACCTGACCCCGGGTGGGCTCGACGACTTCGTCGACCGGGTGGTCCCGCTGCTTCAGGAGCGTGGCGTCTTCCGCACCGAGTACGCCGGCACCACCCTGCGCGACCACCTGGGCCTCAGCCCCGCTGTGACCCCGGCGGCGTCCGCCCGAGCCTCCAGTCGAAAGTGACGGTCCCCGCGTGAAGTTCCTGCTGATAACGCTCATCACCCACCTGCCCGACCCGGTCACCGGCCAGCGGAGGAGCACCACCGAGCGGTTCCGGGAGGTGGTCGACACGGCAGTCCTCGCCGAAGAGCTCGGGTTCGACGGGTACGGCGTCGGTGAACGGCATGAGCGCCCGTTCATCTCGTCGTCGCCTCCGGTGGTGCTGAGCCACATCGCCGCCCGCACCTCCACCATCCGGCTCTTCACAGCGGTCACGACGCTCAGCCTACTCGACCCGGTCCGCGCGTACGAGGACTACGCCACCCTCGACCACCTCTCCGGCGGCCGACTCGAACTGATCATCGGCAAGGGCAACGGCGCCGCGCAGGCGCAGCTGTTCCACGTCACCACCGACGACCAGTGGGAGCGCAACCGGGAGGGCTACGAGCTGTTCCGCCGGCTCTGGCGGGAGGACAAGGTCACCTGGTCCGGGACGTACCGGCCGTCGCTGACCGAGGCCGAGACCTGGCCACGCCCGCTCCAGCAGCCCATCCGGGTGTGGCACGGCAGCGCCACCAGCCGGGACTCCGTCGACCTCGCCGCCCGCTACGGCGACCCGATCTTCTCCGCGAACGTCACCAACCCCATCGAGCCGTACGCCGAACTCATCCGCCACTACCGGGAACGGTGGGCGCACTACGGGCACGACCCGGCCGACGCCCTCGTCGGTGCCGGCAGCGCCGGCTTCCACGTGGCCCGCACCTCGCAGGAGGCGATCGAGCGGTACCGGCCGATCTTCGACGCTCGGGTGGCCGCGTTCCGGCGCCTCGGCGTGCCACCGGTCTTCGGCACCCTGGAGGACGCCATCGACCGCAGCTCGATCCTGGTCGGCAGCCCGCAGCAACTCGTCGACAAGGTGCTGCGCTATCACGAACAGTTCGGCCACGAGGTCATCCACCTCCAGGCCGACCACGACGGGCTGACCGACAAGCAGCACCGGGAGAGCCTGGAGTTGTTCCAGGCCGAGGTGGCGCCGGTGCTGCGCCGGGAGATCCCCAGCCGTCCCTTCCACGCGCCGGTGACCGCAACCGCCACGGCCTGACCAGAAACGGGGACCGCCATGCCCTCCACGCCGTTGTCCATCCTCGACCTCGCCCCGGTGCCCGCCGGCGGCACCGTCACCGACGCCCTGCGCAACACCGTCGACCTGGCCCGCAGGGCCGAGCAGTCCGGCTACCACCGCTACTGGCTGGCCGAGCACCACCTCGCCGCCGGTGTCGCCAGTTCCGCGCCGGTAGTGCTCATCGGGCAGGTCGCCGCGGCCACCAGCGCGATCCGCGTCGGCTCCGGGGCCGTCCAGGTCGGTCACCGCACCGCCCTGTCGGTCGTCGAGGAGTTCGGCACCCTCGCCGCGCTGTACCCCGACCGCATCGACCTCGGCCTCGGTCGATCCGGTCAACGGCGCGTCGAAGCCGCCCGGGAGATCGCCGCGCCCACCCCGCCACCGGTCCAGGCCCGGGTGGTCGACGGACTGCTCATCCCGCCACCGTTCTCCTACGCCCAGGTGCTCGCCTCACCGCGCTTCGCCCTGAGCAGCGCCCTGCTGCACCAACCGGGCGCCCAGCCACCGCCCTTCGCCGAACAGGTGGCCGACGTCCTGGCCCTGCTGCGCGGCGACTACACCGACGCCGACGGTCTGGACGCGCACGCCGTGCCGGGGGAGGGCACCGATCTCCAGGTGTGGCTGCTGGGCAGCAGCGGCGGAGAGAGCGCCCAACTCGCCGGCGCACTGGGTCTGCCCTTCGCCGCCAACTACCACGTCAGCCCCTCCTCGGTGCTCGACGCGGTCGCCGCCTACCGCGCCGCGTTCCGGCCCTCGACCGCGCTCACCGAGCCGTACGTGGTGGTCTCGGCCGACGTGGTCGTGGGCGAGACCGACGCCGCCGCACGCCGGTTGGCCGCACCGTACGGCCCGTGGGTGCGCAGCATCCGCAGTGGCGAGGGCGCGATCCCGTTCCCGAGCCCGGAGCAGGCCGCCGCGCTGCAGTGGACCGACGACGATCGCAAGCTGGTCGCCGACCGGGTGGACACCCAGTTCGTCGGATCGCCGGGGACGGTGGCCGAGCGGCTGCGCACCCTGCGGGATGTCACCGCCGCCGACGAGCTGCTCGTCACCACTATCACCCACGACCATGCCGATCGCGTCAGCTCCTACGAGCTGCTGGCCAAGGAGTGGAACGACTGACCCCGGCTGGAACGGCGGTGAATGTCAGTAGACCGTCACCGGGTGCCGGACGACACCGTCGAACAGGTAGCCGAGAGCATTGGGGCGGGCCTGGTCCGGCTGGCTCGCCCCGGTGACGTCGGTGGCCCGAGCCTGCACTGTGAACCGGCCGGGCCGCGGGGGGCGCCAGCACGCCGTCCAGCGCTGCCAGACGCCGGCCTCGTCGTCGGGGTGGAGGTTGGCGGGTTGCCAGGTCGCCCCGTCGTCGGTGCTGATGTCGACAGCGCGGATCGGGCCGTTGCCGGACCAGGACCGGCCGGCGATCATCAGCTGCTCGCCGCTCGGGACGCGGACGTCCCACGGCAGCTCGATGGCGCTCTTGACCACCGGGGTGGTCACGAGTCGGCCGTCTACCGGATGGCCGGGACCGAACATCCGGTAGAACCGGGTGTTCCACGCTGAGGAGAGGGGGGTCGCGGAGACCTCGATCGGGCCGACCCACTTGATGGAGGCGACGCCGATCCAGCCCGGCACCACCACCCGCACCGGGAAACCGTGGTCGACCGGCAGCGTCTCCCCGTTCATCTCGTACGCCAGCAGCACGTCGTCGATGGCCTTGGCGATCGGTATCGGGCGGCGCACCCGGCCGAGATTCACCCCGCCGGTCACGAAGTCCGGGTCCAGGCCCTCGGGCTGCACGTCCACCGCGTCGTCGGTCAGGCCGGCGTGACGCAGGACTGTCGACAGCCGTACGCCGCGCCAACGGGCCACCCCCACCGCGCCGAGACCCCACGGCACGCCCGGTGTCGGGTGGGTCTGCTGGGAGGCGAAGAATCGTCGGCCGTTGCCCGCGCACTCCAGCAGAACCGCGGTCTCCTCGGCGGGCATGGCCCGCAGGTCGCCGTAGTCGAACTCGACTGCGTCGTCCCGGCTCGGCGCGCCCCGCAGGCCGGTGCCGAACAGGCGCAGACGCCACGTGTCCACGTCCAGCAGCGGACTGTGGGTGTGGTTGCGCACGAAGAACCGGTCGGTGGGGACCGTGAAGCCCTGCGAGGCCATTGCCTCCCACCGCATCTCGGCGTTGCCGTCGCGGAGGGTGAGCAGGCCAGGGGACAGCGGCTTGGCGATCGTCGCGGCGGCGCGTGACGGGAGGGAAACTGTCACCCGGATCCTCCCTGCGGACGGTTTGTTGGCAAGTCCTATTGAATCAATAGGACTTGCGGCTTGACCAGCCTGGGCCTGACGTGCGCGTGGCGAGGTCTGTGCGGAGTCGCTGTCACCGGTGGACCACCCCGTTCTGGTACGCCCAGACGACGGTCTGGAGCCGATCCCGTGCGCCGATCTTCGCCATGGCGCGGCCGAGATGCGACTTGACGGTGCTGGTCTCTATGAAGAGCTGCTCGGCGATCTCGACGTTCGACAGGCCCTGCGCGAGCAGCTCCACGATCTCGGTCTCCCGCGCGGTCAGGTGGTGTGCCGCCGCCGCGTCCGAGCGGGGAGCGGGCGTACGCCTGGCGAACTCCGAGATCACCCGACGGGTGACGGCCTGGTCGACGAGCCCGTATCCGCTCGCGAGGCGACGGATCGCTTCGATCAGCTCCTCGGGCTCACAGTCCTTGAGGATGAACCCGCTGGCGCCGGACTCCAACGCGCCGAAGACGTACTCGTCGAGGTCGAAGGTCGTCACGACCAGCACGGCCGGTGGCGTCCCGGTCGCCTCGGCGACGATCTGCCGGGTCGCGCTGAGCCCATCGCCGTGCGGCATCCGAACGTCCATGCAGATGACGTCCGGTTGCAGCCGGCGGGCCAGCTCGACGGCGGCGGACCCGTTCGACGCCTCCGCCACGACCTCGATCTCGCCGGCCTGCTCCAGGATGACGCGGAAGCCGGCGCGGACCACTGCCTGATCGTCGACGAGCATCACTCTGATCATGCTGGGGCCTCTACCTTCGGTCGGGATGCGGCGGGACCGTTCGTCGGGAGGGTCGCGGCGACCGACCAGCCACCGGCCGCCGTCGGGCCGGCGGTGAACGTCGCCCCGATCAGCTGGGTGCGCTCGCGCATGCCCACCAGGCCGACGCCGCCGGTCCGTGCCGCCGGTACGCGTCGCGGCGCTACGGGTTCGTTCACCACCTCCAGCGACACCGAGCGGGGCTCGAAGCGGAGCACCACCCGCGCCGCAGCGCCCGGGGCGTGCTGGCGGGCGTTGCTCAGCGACTCCTGCGCGATCCGGTAGAGCGCGACGTCGGCGATCGGCGGCACCTCGCGCTGCTCACCCTCCCGGACGAGATCCACCGGGCCGGCGAGGTTGCCCGCGGTGCGGACGAGGTCGTCGAGCATGCCCAGCCCCGGCACCGGGGCGGCGCCGTCCTCGTGCCCCGGCCTGCCGCGCAGCACACCGACGACCAGCCGCAGATTGTCCAGGGTCTCCTTGCCCTGGCTGCGGATCCAGGCCACACCGGCCTTCGCGGCCGCCGGGTCCCGGTCGATCAGCCGCTCGACCGCCGCCGCCTGCACGACCATGCCGGAGAGGTGGTGCGCCGCCACATCGTGCAGCTCCCGGGCCATCCGGGAGCGCTCCGCGCCGATCGCCGCCTGGACCTTCGTGCGTTGCTCCCGGATCGCCTCGTGCGACCGCACCCGGACCAACTCGACGTAGCGCCGGTAGGTGGCCACGTAACCGCCGACGAAGGTCGCACCGGCGTAGGTCAGGGCGCTCGCCGAGACGTACGCGATGGCCGTCAGCAGATCCGGGGTCACCACGACGGCGGCCCCGATCGACTCCACCACCACGACCGCGCTGACGGCCAGCAGCGCACGGCGAACCGGCAGCAACGACCCGACGGTGTACGCCACGACGAACGGTGCGAGGCCCCGGATGGTCGCCTCGGGCAGGGAGAGGCCGATGATGGGCAGTTGGAGGCCGACGACGAGTACGAGGCAGAGCAGTGGCCGGACCCGACGCAGGCACAGCAGCATCGCCTGCGCGCAGCAGATGGCGACGAGCAGCCAGGCCCGCGCCGGGTCGAACGACACCCCGTCCTCCGGTGCCACGAACCAGAACAGTGCGGTGAGCAGTACGAACGTCAGGACGGTCAGCACCGCGGCCAGCAGGCAGTCCCGTGGGAACACCCCGGTCACCCCGAGCCGGGTGAGCCGTCCGTCGAGCCACTTCGTCAGTCGCGGTGTGCCGGGTCCGGTGTCGGCATGGTCCCTCATGCGGTGCGCGTCCTTGCTCCGGGTCGTCCCGGGTCGGGCCGGTCAGTAGGAGATGCTAGGCGCGAGCAGGTGGAACTCCACGGCGAACCAGCCCGCACCGGCGAGAGCGAACAGGATCAGGCCGCTGCCGGTGATCCGCCGCCAGCCAACGTGGCGTCGCACGTCGTCGACGAGCCGGACCGCGGCGGGCAGCACACCGAGCAGACCGACCAGTTGCAGCACCTGAATGGTGCGCAGGACGGCACCGGGAACGTCCTGGAGGCCCATGATGCTGCCGATGCTCAGCACCCACCCGGCGAACGCGAGCAGTGTGCCGGCGACGGCGAGGCGGCTCAGGATCCGCGCCGTGCGCCCCGCCCGCTCCCGCGGAGCGCGGCCGAGCCGACGGCGGACGATCGCGCCGACCGGCCAGGACAGGACGGTGAGCAGCAGCACGACTGTTGACAGCGCCAGCACCGGAACGGCCACAGTGGAGGCGCGGGCAGGCTCGACGGGCAGCAACGCGAACGCGGAGTCGAAACTGATCGCCTCGACCCGGTCGTCGGTCGCCCGCATGGCGATCGTGCGTTGCCCGCCGACCTCGCGCCAGACCCAGGGCTTCACCTCCTGGTAGAGGGCGGGGGAGTCGGACAGCGGGCCCGGTTCCACCAGCAACCGGTCGCCGTCGGCGACGCTGACAGTGGTTCGACCGACCAGGCCGATCGCCGTCAGGAAGTTGCTCCGTATCGCTCGCGAGGACTCGTACGTGCCGACGGCCAACGCGGCGTGCCTGGCGGTGGTCGCCGGGTCCACGCCGGTGGTCGGCTGGTCGTCGCGGGCGGGGAAGTAACGGTCGGCGAAGCCGTTCACGACCGACTCGCGAAGCTCGTGGCTGTCGAGGGCGCCGGAGCCGTTGCTGTTGAGGGACAGGAAGATACCGGCCCGGTCGTCGGGGTAGATCTGAAGGTGGGAGTGGAAATACCTGGTGTCGCCGCCGTGGCCGAGGATCCGGTGACCGTTGCGGTCCTCGGCGAAGAACCCGAGGGTCATCCGGGGCCCGTCGGCCAGCGTGCCCAACGACGTCGCGTCGAGTGCCGGTCTCTGCATGAGCTCGCGGGTCGGTTGGTCCAGCAGGGGCGCGAAGCCCGCCGGCTCGCCGAGCTGGGCGAGCATGAATCGCGCCATGTCCGTCGCCGGGGCGCTGAGCGCACCGGGCGGGGGCGTGCCGACGATCTCGAACGGCGCGGCGGGCGCGGTGGAGGTGTCGTACCCGTTGGACAGCCGGTCGCGCAGCGCCGCCGGGAGGGGCTGCTCGAAGGTCGATGACGGCATGCCCGCGCGGTCCAGGATGTTGCGTTGGACGTACTCCTCGAAGCGCGTCCCGCTGACGCGTTCGACGATGTAGCCGGCGAGCGCGTTGCCGTAGTTGGAGTACGCGGGGACGGTGCCGGGCTCGTAGATCTGCTCCGGTGGGTCGGTCATCAAAGCCT
The DNA here is from genome assembly GCF_040607155.1 of Micromonospora sp. NPDC005324. Lineage (NCBI taxonomy): Bacteria > Bacillati > Actinomycetota > Actinomycetes > Micromonosporales > Micromonosporaceae > Micromonospora > Micromonospora sp. NPDC005324. Next base: position 31,188 of record NZ_JBEXGE010000014.1, read on the forward strand.
TGCGCAGGTTGAGGTCACTGCCGTCGGTGCCGATGAGGCCGGCGATCCGCTCCTCGAAGCCGGCGGTGTGCGTCAGCAGGTGCCGCGCTGTGACGGCCCGCTCGTAGCGGCGCGGCGGCTCGAAGTCGAGGTACGTCTTGACGTCGGCGTCGAGGTCGAGCTTGCCGCTCTGCACGAGTTGCAGCACCGCTGTGGCGGTGACGAGCTTCGACACCGATCCCATCCGGAACAGATCCCGGTCCGGGTCGACCGGTACTGCCCCGTTGCCGCCGGTGCCGGTGTCGGCGTACCCGTACCCCCGGGTTGTGATGATCTTGCCGTCGTCCACGACGGCGACAGTGGCCCCCGCGATGTCGGTGCGGTCGAGCGCGGCCGGAAGCAGGCCGTCGAGCCAGGCGTTGACATCGGCGCCGGTCAGGGCGGAACCCGCCCCGCTCCCGGGTGCCGCCGGAGCGTCGATGGGCGGTGCCGGGTTGTGCTGCGGCGCGCCGCAGCCGGCGGCGCTCACGGCGAGGACGACAGCGGTCGCCAGCACCGCGCCGAGTCGGACGAGAGGCTGGTGTCGCCGGGATGGAGGAAGAAAGAGTGGGCGCATTGTCTGCCGGTGCCTTCCCAGGCGAACGGGTGTCCGGAGCAGGTCCGTACGGCGTCACCCGATGCCCTGGAACAAGCGTGTTCGAGGAATCGCGCTGATCCATCTGGCGCAGGACGGCACTGCGCCTACGACCTGAGGAGGAGAAGCGTCTGCACCCTTCGCCCCTCGATCGAGGGACATCGTTTGACTTGTGCAGCGAATGCATCTTTGATGGTCGATGTGCTTGTTCGGCGTGGTCGGGCGCTTCGTCGTCTGGGTGGGCCGGTCGATGCCCTGAGCCTGGAGGAACGAATGCGAGTCATCGCGCGGAGAAATCCACTACGCCCACGACGGCGGCTGTTGCCGGTGGCGATGGTGGCGGTGACGCTGCTGAGCCTGGCCGTCGGTGTGCCGGCGGCCGCCGCGGCGCCGTCGACAGTCGTCGGCGTGGCCAGCGGTCGTTGCCTGGACGTGGTCGGCAACGTCAGAACCGCCGGCGCCGGCATCAACATCTACGACTGCAACGGCCAGGCCAACCAGGCGTGGACCTTCACCTCGAGTGGTGAGCTGCGGGTCTACGACGACACGATGTGCCTGGACGTCGTCGGCCAGGACACCACCGCCCCGGCCGCGCTGCAGATCTACGGCTGCACCGGCGGCGTCAACCAACGCTGGCGGATCACCACCTCCGGGACCATCGTCGGGGTCCAGTCCGGCCTGTGCCTGGACGTGTCCGGCGCGGGCACCGCCAACAGCACCACAGTCGGTCTCTGGACCTGCAACGGGCAGTCCAACCAGCGGTGGACGACGTCGCTCGGCAGCGCCGACAGCCAGCCGCCGACGGCGCCGGGCAGCCCACGGGTGAGCGGCCTGACCTGCAACTCGGTGACGTTCGCGTGGAACGCCTCGACGGACAACGTCGCGGTGGCCTTCTACGACATCTACCACGACGGCCAGCTGATGACGTCGGTGAGCGGCACGACGCTCTCCACCAACCTGACCGTGGTGGCCGGGGCGACCTGGGGCCTGTACGTCAACGCCCGCGACGCCGCCGGCAACGTGTCGCAGGCGAGCGCCACCGTCTCGATCACTCCGCCGCCCTGTCAGGCCGACAGCCAGCCGCCGACGGCGCCGCAACAGCTCACCGGCACCGCGTCGGGCACCACTGTGACGCTGCGCTGGACCGCTTCGACCGACAACATCGGGGTGCGGGCGTACGACATCTACCGGGCCGGCGCGAAGGTGGGCACGGTCACCGGCGCACCGCCGGCGACCACGTTCACCGACAGCGGTCTGGCGGCGAACACCTCCTACCAGTACTACGTGGTGGCTCGGGACGCGCAGGACAACGCCTCGTCGGGCAGCGGCACCGCGACGGTGACCACCGGCGCCGCGTGCGCCAACCCGGTGTGCGGGGTACGGCAGGTCACCACCGACACGGACATCCCATGGGGTCTGGTGACGTTGCCGGACGGCAGCGTCCTCTACAACCGCCGCGACGCGCACGACATCATCCAGCTCAACCCGACCACCGGGGCCAAGACCAACCTGGGCACGGTGCCGAACGTGCAGAGCACCGACGGTGAGGGCGGCCTGTTGGGGCTCGCCATCTCGGCCAGCTACTCCAGCGACCGCTGGCTGTACATCATGCACACCTCGCCGAGCGACAACCGCGTCGTCCGGATCAGGCTGGAGAACGGGCGACTCAACACCGCCAGCGAGCAGGTCCTGCTCAGCGGCATCCGGCGTAACAAGTACCACGACGGCGGTCGCCTACGGTTCGGCCCGGACGGCAAGCTGTACGCCAGCACCGGCGACGCCCAGAACGGCAACTACGCCCAGGACCGGGCGAGCCTCGAAGGCAAGATCCTGCGACTCAACCCGGACGGCACCGTCCCCTCGGACAACCCGTTCGGCAACTACGTGTGGAGCTACGGCCACCGCAACCCCCAGGGGCTGGCGTTCGACTCGCAGGGCCGGCTGTGGGAGCAGGAGTTCGGCAACTCGGTCATGGACGAGACCAACCTGATCACCAAGGGCGGAAACTACGGCTGGCCGGCGTGCGAGGGCACCAGTGGCACCTGCGGTACGGCCGGGTTCATCGCGCCGAAGCGCACCTATCCCACCGCCGAGGGGTCCTGCTCCGGCATCACGATCGTGCGTGACGCGCTCTACGTGGCCTGCGCCCGAGGCGCTCGGATGTACCGCGCGGTGATCAGCGGCAGCAGCCTGACGAACGTGCAGACGTACTTTAGCGGCACCTACGGTCGGTTGCGGACCGTGGAGCCGGCGCCCGACGGTGGGCTGTGGCTGACCACCACCAACGTCGGTGACAAGGACAGCACCCCGAACAACAGCAACGAGAGGATCCTGCACGTCACGCTCGGCAACTAGGCCCGACGTCCCCGCGGGGCCGCCTCCGGGCGGCCCTGCTGGAGCGCGGGTCAGACCGGGTGCTTGCTCAGACTCTGGAAGCTCAGCGCCCGCTGGGTCGGAATCTCGGCATCCCCGAACTCCGTCGTCCAGGGCCGGGACAGCGTGGCCGGCGCCCGCCACCGGGCCACCCGCGACCCCGGGCCGGCCGACGAGTCGGCGCGCGGCCCGGCTGAGGTGGCCGTGTCGTCGGCGCGCGCCGGGTCGATGCCCAGCTCCCGCATCCGCTCGACGTACGCGCGGTAACGCCGCTGGGCCTCGCCGTGCCGGCCGGCGGCGCGCAACACCTCCACCAACTCCAGGTGGGCGTCCTCGTCGTACTGGTCCCGGTGCACGAGCCGCATCAGGTAGACGAGCTTCTGATCGGTGTCCGAGGTGTGCTGCGCCAGGGCCCGCAACACGCGGGTGTGCGCCACCTGTGCCTCCTCCCGCAGCGGTTGCGCCCAGTCCTCGTACGGGTCGTCGGCGAGGAAGTCCCCGCCGTACAACTCGTCGGCGCGGATCAGCATCGCGGTGGCGGTCGGGTGGTCGGGCTGTGCTGCCTGCGCCTCCTCGGCGGCGGTGAGGAACGACTCGACGTCCACGTCGATCACGTCGAGGTCGATCGCCACCGAGCCCCGGTCGGCCAGCACCGCGCCCCGCCCGCTGGTGCGTTGCCCGGTGCCGAGCACACGGCGCAGGGTGGACAGCAGCACCGAGAGCCGGTTCGCGGTCCGCGACGGCGACTCGTCCGGCCAGAGCAACTCCATCAGCCGGGCGCGCGGCACCGCCCGGCCGCGATGCGCGACGAGGATCTTCAACAGGTCCCGGGCCTTCTTGGACTGCCATTCGCCGTATGGCACCACGGCACCGGCCCGGAACACCCGAAAGTCACCGAGGGTGTGGATGACCACCGCCGGTACGCGCAGCGTCATGGCGGTGAGCCCGTCGGCGACGCCCGGGTCGAGGCGTACCCCGCAGCGGCGCAGCTTCTGCTCGGCTCCCTCCGCGCCGCGCCGCGCCTGCCGGCCCTGCAGTCGGGCCGCGATCAGTCGGACCGCGGCCTCCTGGGCCGGGTCGCCGAGATCCCGACAGAGCGCGGCGGCGTCGTCGAGCAGGCCCGCGGCGGCCCGGGGGTCCTCCGCCGCCAGGACGGTGAGTTGCAGTGCCTCGATCAGGGTCGCTCGCCGCCTGCCGACGGTGGCGCCGGTGCGGGCTTCGGCGGCGTCGAAGTGGGCCGCGTCGGTGTCGCCGCGCAGCAGTGCCACCCAGCCGCGGGCCAGAAGCGCGTACGGTCGGTCGGGTTCGCGGGCCATGGTGACCGCTCGTTCGGCCAGGTCCCGGGCGGCCCGCAGGTCGTCGGCGGCCCGGATCCGCGCCAGCTCGGCCAGGATCTGGGCGCGGGACATCGGCCGGTGCTGCCCGTTGCCCAGGATGGCCAGGGCGCTCTCCAACGCCTTGCGGGCCTGGCGCGGTTCACGCCGGCGGCGGTGCACCATGCCGAGCGTGGTGAGTGAGAACGCCTCATCGGCGCCGATCCCGGTCAGCTCCCGAAGGCGTTGGTCCGCGGCGCTGTCGGCGAGCGCCTCCTCCAGGCGGCCCAGCAGGCACTTCGCCGTCGCGGTGAGGGCCAGCGCGTAGGGCTCGTAGCCGGTGTCGCCGGTCACCTCGGCCAGCCGGACGGCCGCCTCGGCGTGCCGGAGCGCGTCGGAGGCGTCACCGACCCGCAGCAGGTAGCCGGCGAGGTCCAGGTGAATCATCAGCCGGAACAGGCCGACGTCGGCGTGGCGCAGCCCCTCCGACTGCTGCGCGCGTCGCCGTGCCGCCGACGCGTCGCCGGTCGCCGCGTCCAGCAGCATGGCCAGCCGGGCGTACGCCCCGTGGGCGGCGGGGGAGTCGCACCCGTGCGCCGCCTGGGCGGCCTCCTCGGCGTCGGTGGTGGCCCGCTCGATGTCGCCCTCGATCAGGTGGTGCACGGCGGCGTGGCAGTGCACCTGCACGGCGTGCGGGCCGGCCGCGTCGATCGGGATCATCGCCAGCCGGGCGGCGGCCAACTGCGGTTCGCCGTCGAGGTGGTGTTGCAGCGCGACGCGCCAGATGTCGGCCAGCGGAGCGTCGGCCGGGTCGGGCGTGGCGGTGAGCAGGTCCGGCTGGATGGTGAGCCACAGGTGCGCGGCCGTGCGGTCGCCGACGTCGGCGAGGCGGCGCAGCGTACGCCCCGGATCACCGCCTCGGTGCGGTTGACCCGGTGGCGATGCCTCGCCCCCGCGTTGATCGCGGGTGGGCGTTGGCGGACGCAAGGCATGGTTGAGTCTGTCTCCGGACATCCACCACTCCCGTTTTCTCTCGAGGAGGCTCAGGTGAGTGAAGAGACAACCGGTCGTCCGTGGCCGACGCCCGGCGTGGCTTCCCCCCGGCACGATCATTGTCTTCATTGAGCATCATCGCCATAACCAAAAGAGTCGGTGTACTTACTGACTGCTATGCGGTATCGGCATAATGCCGCCCTCAGGATTCCCTCAGGCGGCCCCCACAGCACGCGCACGGCCCGTACAAGCAACCGGCACGGCTCCGCCGCAGAATTCCGGGCATTGCGTTTCGCCTGCCCGATCGGAGCTGAGATCCGATGTCCGAACAGACCGCCGCGCCTGTCCTCGTCGCCTTCTGGCAGCGACAACTCGACGCCCTTCCGGAGCCACCGGACCTGCCATTCCCGCCCGTACCCGGGACGACGGCGGCCGGCGACCCGAGTGCGTCCGGCGGCACGGCCGGCGTGGCGCTGCCGGGTGGTTCGTCCGAGGCGTTGGTCGACGCACTGGCCGCTGTGTTCGGGTTGCTGCACCGCTGGACCGGGGGCGGCGACCTGCTCGCCGAGACACCGGCCGGCTCGACCGCGCCGCAACGCTGGCTGCCCGTGCGCGTGCGAGTCCCCGAGAATCCCACCTGGACGGAGCTGCGGGACCTGGTCCGGACGGCGCTGCGCGAGGCGCGGGCACACGCCTCGGGGCTGCCCGCGACGGTTCCGGAGCACCGACCGGTGGTGTCGGTGGGCCTCGGGGGGCTGCCGTCGGGGGCGCGGGGCGTGCTGCGGCTGCTGGTCGACGACGACGGATCGCCGACACTCACCGTCACCCATCCGAACGCGGCGCTGATCGGGGCCACGCTGACCGTCCTGCTCGCTCGCGTCGCGGAGCGGCCCGAGGCGCGCCTGGCCGACCTGCCGCTGCTCGACCCGGCGACGGAACGGCGGGTGGTGGCCGGGTGGAACGCCACCGACACCGCCTACCCCCGTGACCGGTCGGTGCCCGACCTGTTCGCCCAGTGGGCCCGGGAGACACCGGACGCCCCAGCGCTGGGCAGCGGCGACGAGATGCTCAGCTACCGGGAGGTGGACCGGCGGTCCAACCAGTTGGCGGGGCACCTGCAACGACTGGGCATCGGCGCCGAGGCGCTGGTCGGCCTCTGCCTCACCGACACCGCCGGCTGGGTGATCGCCGCCCTGGCGACGCTCAAGGTCGGTGCCGCGTACCTGCCGCTGGACCCCGGGTACCCGCCGCAACGGCTGGCACTGATGTGCCGCGACGCCGCGCCGGGAGCGATCGTGCACACCGCCGCGCTGGCCGACCGGCTGCCGGACGACGGGACACCGCGCATCGTCCTGGACCGGCTGCCGGACGCCGACGACCCGGCGGGCCCGCCGGAGGTGAGGATCCACCCCGACCAGCTCGCGTACGTCATGTACACCTCCGGCTCGACCGGCCGGCCCAAGGGCACCGGCGTCAGCCACCGCAACATCGTCCGGCTGGTCCGCGACACGAACTTCGTCGACGTACGCCCCGACGACGTGATGGGGCAGGCCGCCACGATGTCCTTCGACGCCGCCACCCTGGAGGTGTGGGGGGCGCTGCTCAACGGCGCCTGCCTGGTCGACCTGGACATCAACGACGTGATCGTGCCGGAGCGGCTGCGCGAGCGCCTGCACGCCACCGGCGTGACGATGATGTTCCTGGCCACCTCCGTGTCCCGACAGTTGGCGACGGAGGCCCCGGACGCCCTGGCCGGGTTGCGCTACCTGACCTTCGGCGGGGAACAGGCCGACCGGGCGGCGGTGAGCCGGCTGCGGGCCGCCTGCCCGGAAACGACGGTGGTCAACGGGTACGGCCCGACCGAGGGCACCACCTACACCACGACGTACGACTGCGCCCTGCTCAGCGCCGACGACCAGGTGGTGCCGATCGGTGGCCCGGTCGCCAACACCCGGGTCTACGTGCTGGACCGGTTCCTCCAGCCGGTGCCGCCCGGCGTGCTCGGTGAGCTGTTCATCGGCGGGGACGGGGTGGCCCGCGGCTATCTCGGCCGCCCGGAGGCCACCGCCGACCGGTTCGTGCCGGACCCGTTCGGGCCGCGCGGCGGTGGTCGGCTGTACCGCACCGGAGACTTGGTCCGACAACGCGCCGACGGGTTGGTCGAGTTCGTCGGGCGGTTGGACCACCAGGTCAAGATCCGTGGGTACCGGGTGGAGCCGGGCGAGGTGACCGAGGTGCTCCGCGGTAGCGGTCTGCTGCGCGACGCCATCGTGCGCGCCGACCGCGACGGGGCGGGCGACGCCCGACTCGTCGCGTACGTGGTGCCCGCCGACGGGGTGCGCGTCGAGGCGGTCCGGGAACGGGCCCGGGAGCTGTTGCCCGATCACCTGGTGCCGGCCGTGTTCGTGGCGCTGCCCCGGCTGCCGCTCAACCGCAACGGCAAGGTGGACACCGACGCGCTGCCCGCACCCGACGACAGGTCGGCGCCCGACGTGCCACCCGCACCCGACGTGACCTCGGCCGACGACGAGGACGCCGGCCCGCGTGCCGGGACCGAGCGGACCGTGGCCGAGATCTGGCGGGACGTGCTCGGTGTGCCGGTGAGTCGACGCGACGACGACTTCTTCGACCTCGGCGGCCGGTCGTTGAAGGCGACCCGGGTGCGGTCCCGGCTGTCCGCCGCGATCGGCGCGGAGGTGCCGTTGCGGCTGATCTTCGACCACCCGACCGTCGCGGCGCTGGCCGCCGCGGCGGACGAGATCACCGGGGTCCGCGAGGCGGCGGCCCAGCCTCCCGGGCCGGTCGACGGGCTCCCACCGGACGCCGCGCCACCCGCCGATCTCGCCGGCCTGCTCGACCAGTACGAGCACGGGAGCGCGAGATGAGCGGGGCCCTCACGCCGACCGGGCTGCGAGAGCGGGTGGACGCGCTGCCGCCCGAGCGACGGCAGGCATTCCTCGCCGCTCTCCGCGCCGACGGTGACCGGTACGGGATCCACCCTCTGACCGCCGCCCAGGAGTGGATGCTGCTGCTGGCCCAGCTCCACCCGGAGAGCCCGGCCTACCACGTCCCGTACCGGGTGGATCTGCGTGGCGACCTGGACGTGGCGGCCCTGCGCGCCGCGCTGGACCTGGTGGTGGCCCGGCACGAGGCGTTGCGCACGGTGTTCGTGCCGTTGGACGGGGAGCCGTACCAGCTGATCCTCCCGCCGGGCGGCGTGCCGCTCGAGGTGCGCGACGTCGCAGCCGACCGGATCGACGAGTACGCCGCCGCCGAGGCGGTCCGCCCGTTCGACCTGGCCCGGGGGCCGCTGCTGCGCGCCACGCTGTGCCACACCGGCCCGGCCGACTGGTCCCTGCTGCTCTCCCTGCACCACGTGGTCTGCGACGGCTGGAGCATGGGCCTGCTCTTCGAGGAGCTGTCGGCGGCGTACGCGGCGGCGCGGGACGGACGGGTCGCGCAGCTACCGCCGGTGCCGCGCGACGTGCCTGCCGCCCTGGCCCAGGACCGGCTGCTCGCCCCCGCCGAGCTGGCCCGGCGGTTGAGCTGGTGGCGCGACGCCCTCGCGGGTGCGCCGCCGGGACTGGACCTGCCCACCGACCGGCCCCGACCGGCGGCGCTGGAGGACGCCGGTCACGAGATCGAGTTCTCCTGGCCGCCCGAGCTGGCCGACCGGGTCGCCGAGGCGGGACGCCGCACCGGCGCCACCCCGTACATGATCTTCGCGGCGGCCTGGGCGGCGCTGCTGCACCGGCACAGCCAACAGCCGGACCTGCTGCTCGCCACCCCGGTGGCGAACCGGCAGACCCTCGACAGCGAGACGGCGGTCGGCTTCTTCGTCAACACGCTGGTGCTGCGCAGCCGGGTCGACGGGGAGGTGACCTTCGCCGCGCTGCTGGACCAGTTGCGCGACACGGCGCTGACCGCGCTGACCGACCCGGTGCCCTTCGACGCGCTGGTGCAGGAGATCCGACCGGTCCGCGATCCTGGCCGTCACCCGCTGGCCCAGGTGATGTTCGCCATGGAGGACGGCTGGGAGCAGCGCCTGACGCTGCCCGGGGTCACAGTGCTGGCCAGCGGCGAGACGCACACCGCTACCTCCATGTTCGACCTGACGCTGACAGTCATCCCGTACGAGGGTCGGATCGACGGGCGGATCGAGTACCGGACCCGGCTCTTCGACGAGCCCACCGCCCGCGGGCTCGCCGACCAGCTCGCCACGCTGCTCACCGCCGCCCTCGCCGACCCGGACACCCCGGTGGCCGGGCTGCCGCTGCTGCGCCCGGACGCCGCTCGGGACCTGGTCGACCGCTGGGCCGCCACCGCCACCGCGCCGGCACAGCAGCCGACCCTTCCCGAGTTGGTGACCCGGCAGGCCGTCGCCCGACCCGACGCGGCAGCCGTGGCGTACCGCGAGCAGACGCTGACCTACCGGGAGCTGGACGTGCGGGCGGGCCGGCTGGCCCACGCCCTGGTGGCCCGTGGGGTGCGGGCCGAGACCACGGTCGGGGTCTGCCTGCCCGCCGGCCCGGACTGGGTGGTCGCGCTACTCGCCGTGCTCCGGGCCGGCGCGGTCTACCTGCCCCTGGATCCACAGTTGCCGGCGGCCCGGCTGGCCTACCTGCTCACCGACTCCGACGCCACCCTGGTGCTCACCGGAGCCGACGCGCAGCTGGCGCTGCCCGCCAGCGACGTGCCGCTGCTGCGACTCGACGAGCCGCTGCCGCCCGCCGCCGGCCCGCTGCCGGGGACCGCCCACCCGGACGCCGCCGCCTACCTGATCTACACGTCCGGCTCGACCGGGCTGCCCAAGGGCGTCGTCGGCACCCATCGCGGGCTGGGCAACCTCGCCGAGGCGCAGGCCCGGCTGGTGGGCGTCCGCCCCGACGACCGGGTCCTCCAGTTCCACTCGATCAGCTTCGACGTGTCCCTGTCCGACCTGGTCACCGCGTTCACGGTGGGCGCGACGCTGCGCCTGCTCGGCCCGGACGAGCGCACCCCCGGCCCCGACCTGGCCGCAGCGCTCGTCCGGCACGGCGTCACAGTGGCCGACCTGCCCCCGGTGGTGCTCGACGCCCTGGACCCGGCCGGGGTGCCGGACCTGCGGGTGCTCACCGTCGGCGGCGAACCCTGCGCGCCGGACGTCGCCGCCGCCTGGTCGCGCGGCCGGCTCCTGATCAACGGGTACGGCCCGACCGAGGCCACTGTGACCGCCACCGCCGCACGCTGCGCCCCGGACGGCACCGAACTGCCCATCGGTCGGCCACTGACCGGGGTACGCGCCTACGTGCTCGATGCCGAGCTGCGGCCGGTGCCCCCCGGCGTGCCCGGCGAACTGCACCTCGCTGGCGTCGGGGTGGCCCGTGGCTACCACGGCGACCCGGCTCTCACGGCGCGCCGCTTCGTGCCCGACCCGTACGCCCGGACGCGCGGGGCGCGGATGTACGCCACCGGCGACCTGGTGCGCTGGCGCGCCGACGGGCAACTGGTCTTCCTGGGCCGGGCCGACAACCAGGTCAAGATCAATGGCTACCGGATCGAGCTGGGCGAGGTGGAGGCGCGGCTCCGGCAGTGCGCCGGTGTACGCCGGGCCGCCGCCGTGGTCCGCACCGATGCGCCCGGTGGCCGCCGCCTGGTCGGCTATCTCGTCGGTGACGACCTGTTGGTGGACGAGCTGCGCCAGGACCTGCTCCGGCAGTTGCCCCGTTACCTGGTGCCGACGGCCTTCGTGGTGGTCGACGACCTGCCGGTCAACGCCAGCGGCAAACTCGACCCGTCCCGGCTGCCCGCCCCCACCGTGACCCGCGCCGACCTCGGTGCCGCGTACGTGGCCCCGAACGGGGACATCGAGCGGGCCGTCGCCGAGGTGTGGCGCGACGTGCTCGGGCTCGCCGACGTGGGCGTGCACGACAACTTCTTCGACCTGGGCGGCACCTCACTGCTGCTGGCCCGGGCGCGGGCCCGGCTCACCGACCGGCTGGGCCGCCCGGTGCCCGCCGTCGAGCTGTTCCGGTACCCGACCATCGCGCTGCTGGCCCGGTTCCTCGACGGCGGAACGCCGGTGGTCCCGCCAGCTACGGATCCGACCGCCGGTCGCCGCCGCGACGAACGCAAGCAGGCCCTCGCCGAGCGGGCCCGACGTGCCCGTCCGGTGCCGGCAGGGGAGGGACGACAATGACCGATCAGGAGACCGGACTGGAGATCGCCATCGTCGGTATGGGCGGCCGGTTCCCCGGCGCCGCCGACGTGGACGAGCTGTGGCGCCGGGTCCTCGCCGGCGCGGAGACCATCACCCGCTTCACCGACGCGGAACTGGCCGCCGCCGGGATGAGCGAGAACGAGCGGCGGCACCCCGACCACGTGCCGGCGCACGGCGCGCTGCCGGACGTCGACCGGTTCGACGCCGGTTTCTTCGGCTACTCGCCCCGCGACGCCCGGCTGCTCGACCCACAACAACGGCTCTTCCTGGAGTGCGCCTGGGCCGCGCTGGAACGCTCCGGTCACCTCACCGGCGACCCGGACCGGCTGGTCGGGGTGTACGCCGCCGCCGCGGCCAGCGGCTACCTGCTGCACCACCTGTTCCGCAACCCGCAGCTCGACTCGGTCAGCGAGTACGAGCTGATGCTCGCCAACGACAAGGACTCCCTGCCCACCCGGGTGGCGTACCACCTGGACCTCCGCGGCCCCGCCGTGGCGGTGCAGACGGCCTGCTCGTCCTCGCTGGTCGCTGTGCACCTCGCCGCGCAGGCGCTGCTGGCCCGGGAGTGCGACGTCGCGCTCGCCGGCGGCGCGCACCTGCTGCTGCCCGCCGGCACCGGCTACCGCCACGAGGTCGGCGGCATCATGTCCCGCGACGGGCACTGCCGCCCGTTCGACGTGCGGGCCAGCGGCACCGTCGGCGGCGACGGAGTCGCAGCGGTCGTGCTGCGCCGGCTGGTGGACGCCCGCCGCGACGGCGACACCGTGTACGCGGTGATCCGCGGGTCGGCGATCAACAACGACGGCCGGGTGAAGGTCGGCTTCACAGCGCCCGGTGTGGATGGTCAGGTCGCTGTGATCCGGGCCGCCCAGGAGATGGCCGAGGTCGACCCGGCGAGCATCGGGTACGTCGAGGCGCACGGCACCGGCACCGAGCTGGGCGACCAGATCGAGCTGCGGGCCCTCGCCGAGGCGTTCCGGGGCGCCGCCGACGGGCGGTGCGCGCTCGGCTCGGTGAAGTCGATCCTCGGGCACCTCGACGTCGCTGCCGGGGTGACCGGCCTGATCAAGGCGGCGCTGGCGCTGCACCACAGCGTCGTGCCACCCAGCCCGTACTGCACCCAGCCGCATCCCGAGCTGACCGGCAGCCCGTTCCGGGTGCCCACCGCCGCGCGGCCCTGGCCCGATCTCGACACGCCGCCCCGCGCCGCGGTCAGCTCGTTCGGCATCGGCGGCACCAACGCCCACGTGATCCTCCAGGCCGCCGAGCCCACCCCACCCGGCCCGCCCGCCGACACCGACGCCACCCGGCTGCTGGTGCTCTCCGCCCGGGACGCCGACGCGCTCGACCGGGCTCGCGCCCAGCTGGCGGCCCACCTGGCCGAGCACCCCGACCTTTCGCTGGCCGACGTCGCGTACACAGTGCGCGGGTCCCGGCCGGAGCTCGGGCACCGGCTGGTCACCGTCGCCACCACCGCACCTGTCGCCGCCGCCCAACTCGCCGACCGGGATTCGGCGCTGGTCCGCACCGGCGTCGCCTCCGGCGCACCGGCGGGAGTGGCGCTGCTCTTTCCCGGTCAGGGCGCGCAGTACGCGGGGATGGGCCGCACCCTGTACCGCACCGAACCCGTCTACCGGGCCGCCTTCGACAGCTGCGCGGACCTGCTCCGCCCGCACCTCGACGCGGACCTGCGCACGCTGCTCTGCCCACCCGGTGACCCGGTCCCCGCCGCGCCGGAGCTGGACGAGACCCGGCTCACCCAGCCGGCCCTCTTCGCCGTCGAGTACGCCCTCGCCGAGCTGCTGCACCACCACGGCGTACGCCCGGCGGCGCTGGCCGGTCACAGCCTCGGCGAGTACGTGGCCGCGTGCCGGGCCGGCGTCTTCACCCTCCCGGACGCGCTCGCCACCGTCGCCGTACGCGGCCGGCTCATGCAGGCCCAGCAGCCCGGGTCGATGCTCTCGGTGCACCTCCCCGCCGGCGAGGTCGCGCCCCTGCTGCCCGCCGGGGTGGAGGTGGCCGCCGCCAACGCGCCCCGGCTCACCACAGTGTCCGGCACGACCGCCGCCGTCGCCGCGCTCGCCGTCGAACTGCGCGGGCAGGGGGTGGCCTGCCGGGAGGTGCGCACCTCGCACGCCTTCCACTCGGCCATGATGGAACCGGCCCTCGCCGGGTTCGCCGCGCACCTGCGCGAGGTGCCGCTGCGCCCGCCCACAGTGCCGGTGGTGTCGAACGTGACGGGCGGCTGGCTGACCGACGACGAGGCCACAGACCCCGGCTACTGGGTGCGGCAGCTGCGCCGACCTGTCAACTTCACGGCCGGCGCCGACCTGCTGCTGCGCCAGCGGTTCGCGTTGCTGGAGGTCGGCCCCGGCCGCACCCTGGCCACCCTCGCCCGCCAACACGAGGCGTCCCGCGGCGTCCCGGTGTCGACCACCCTGCCCGCCGACCGCACACCGGACGGCGAGGACGCCACTGTCGCCCTGGCGGTCGGCCGGCTCTGGCTGGCCGGGGTGCCGGTGCGCTGGCCCGACGGCCGGACCGAAGGACGGCGGCGGGTGCCAGTGCCCACGTATCCGTTCGCCCCTCAGCGGCACTGGGTCGAGCGGTTGCCGCCGCAGCGCTCGGGCCCGCTCGACCTCGGCGACGTCGCGCCGGAGCCCACCCCGGCGTACCCGGCAACCTCGCCACCCGCGCCGGTCGACGAGCCGTACGAGGTGGTGCGACGGATCTGGATCGACCTGCTCGGGGTGGAGGAGATCGGCCCACACGACGACTTCTTCGAGCTGGGCGGGCACTCGCTGCTCGGCACCCGGGTGGTGGCCCGGCTGCGCGACGCGCTCGGCGTGGACCTGCCACCGGCGGCGATCTTCGAGTCGCCCACCCCCGCCGCGCTGGCCCGTACCGTCGCCGCGCTGGCAGGACCGACCACCGACGTACCCCCGGCGGTTGTCCCACCCACGGACGGCGACCCCACGGACGGCGACCTGACCGACCTGCTCGCGGAGATCCGGGCGTTGTCCCCGGAGAGTCTCGCCCACGAGCTGCACCTGGCCCGACACGAGGAAGGTAACCCTGATGGCTGACGAGCAGCGCGTTCTGGTCAACGACGAGGAGCAGTACGCCCTCTGGCCCCGCCACAAGGAGGTCCCGGACGGCTGGCGGAACGCCGGTTGTGCCGGCAGCCGCCAGGAGTGCCTGGACTTCGTGGCGCGGACCTGGACCGACATGCGCCCCCGCAGCGTCCGCGAACACCTGGCCGCCGAGACCGCCCGGCTGGGCTGAGCGGTAGCGCGGCACGCCCTCAGTCGCTGGTGAGCAGCACGAGCTGCTGGGTGGCCCGGGTCATCGCGACGTAGCGGTCGACAGCCCCCGAGATGCCGGTGCCGAACGTCTCCGGGTCGACGAGGACGACCAGGTCGAACTCCAGCCCCTTGGCCTGCTCCGGGCTCAGTGACCGGACCCGGGCCGTGGGCGGGAACGTCGGGTCGCCGATGACGCAGGCGATCCCGTCGGCGTGCGCGGCGAGCCAGGTGTCGAGAATCGACAGCAGGTCGGCGACCGATCCGTGGACGACGGGGAGCCCGTTGCCGCGGATGGAGGTCGGCACGTTCGCGTCGGGGAGTACGGCCCGGATGACCGGCTCCGCCGCTGCCATGACCTCCACCGGCGTCCGGTAGTTGATGCTCAGCGAGGCCACTGTGACCCGGTCCAGCCCGACCCGCTTGAGGCGTTCCTGCCACGACTCGGTGAACCCGTGCCGGGCCTGGGCGCGGTCTCCCACGATGGTGAAGCTGCGCGACGGGCAGCGCGCCAGCAGCATCTGCCACTGGGCGTCGGTCAGCTCCTGCGCCTCGTCGACGACGATGTGCGCGAACGGGCCGGCCAGCAGGTCCGGGTCGGCGTCCGGCTGCGCGGACTCGTCGACCAGGACCTCGCGCAGGTCGGGTTGGCGCAGCATCGCCAGCAGGCCCTCGCCGTCGTCGTAGGTGTCGGCGGCGAGCAGCTCGTCGACGACCCGGGCCATGTGCTCGCGTTCGACAGCGGCCGCCGGGTCACGCCGGCGGGCGTGCCCCGAGCTTTCCGCGTCGCCGAGCCGCTGCCGTGCCGCGTCGAGCAGCGGCAGGTCGGACACGGTCCAGGCCCGGGGCTCGTCGCGCTGTAGCGTGCGGACCTCCTCGGGGCTGAGCCACGGCGCGCACCTGCGCAGGTACGCGGGCACCGACCACAGGTCACCCACGAGGTCTGCCGCGTCGAGCAACGGCCAGGCGCTGTTGACCGTCGCCCGCAGCTCCCGGTTATGTCTCAGCGAGTCGCGGAGCACGTCGTCCGGCTCCTCGCCGTCGTACCGGTCGACGAGGATGGTGAGCAGCTCCTCCCAGATCTCCTCACGCGCCTCGTTGTGCGGGGTGCCCGGACCCGGCGCCCGGAACGCGTCGGCCCAGTCCTCGGCGCTCAGCCGGACATCGGAGTCGCCGA
The DNA here is from genome assembly GCF_040607155.1 of Micromonospora sp. NPDC005324. Lineage (NCBI taxonomy): Bacteria > Bacillati > Actinomycetota > Actinomycetes > Micromonosporales > Micromonosporaceae > Micromonospora > Micromonospora sp. NPDC005324. Next base: position 47,158 of record NZ_JBEXGE010000014.1, read on the forward strand.
CGGGGACCGTCATCGGGGCGACCGGCGGGTCCTCGTAGAACCGCACTGCCGCGTCGATGGCCCGGACCAGCTCGGCCGCGGACTTCAGCCGGGCCACCTCCGGGTCGGTGTCGGCGGCTGCCGTGGCGCCCTCTGCGACGAGGTCGCGCACTGTGCAGGTCTGCACGTCCTCCTCGCCGAGGCTGGGCAGGACGTCGCCGACGTAGGCCAGGTAGGGCTGGTGCGGCCCCACGAAGAGCACCCCACCCCGGCGCTGACCGAGGCGCGGGTCGGAGTAGAGCAGGTACGCGGTGCGGTGCAGGGCGACGACGGTCTTACCGGTGCCCGGACCGCCGTCGACCACGAGGGCGCCGGCCGACCCCGCCCGGATGATGGCGTCCTGGTCCGCCTGGATCGTGCTGAGCACGTCGCGCATCCGGGCCGACCGGGCGCTGCCCAGACTGGCGATGAACGCGGACTGGTCGTCGAGCGCGACGGCGTGCCCCACGAGCCCGTCCGCTGTGAACACCTCGTCCCAGTAGTCGCTGATCCGGCCGAGGGTCCAGCGGTACCGGCGGCGGCTCGCCAGGCCCATCGGGTTGGCGTGGGTCGCGCCGAAGAACGGCTCGGCGGCGGGTGAGCGCCAGTCGAGCAGCAGCCGTCGGCCCGTGCTGTCGGTGAGGCCGCGACGTCCGACGTACACCGGCTCGGGGTTGTCCGCCTCGACCACGTGGCCGAGGCACAGGTCCAGCCCGTAGCGGCTCAGCGAGCGCAGGCGGGCGGTCAGCCGGCGGACCTCCTCGTCGCGGTCGACGGCCTGCCGGCCCTTGCCGCCGGGCGCCCGACGAGCGGTGTCCAGACGGTCGGACAGCTCGGCGCTCAGCTGCGCGAGGCCCTGTGCCATGGCAGCGAAGTGCCGCTCGTCGTGGGCGATGAGCGCCGGGTCGGCCTTGGGGGCGAGGTGATCGGGGAGTTCGAACACGGAGGTGGGCAAGGAATCCAATTCATGACTTCCATTTCGGCAGAATTTGGCCTCGGCCGACGATTCTGCGTCATAAATGGGGTCTTGCCGCAAGCCCCCCAGTGCGCTATATGTTAGGAGTGGAAGGGGTGGTTTGTTCCCCCTTCCCATGATCCTCCGAGCGCATTCCCGCGGTGGACGTTCTCGACCACGTCCAGGTACCCGTCCGCTGGCAACCGGTGCAGATCATGGAGACAGTCGGACAACGCGTCCCAGCTCCAGCCGAATTAGCCGGAAACAGCAGCGCGTCCGGGAACTCTTAATCTGCGGCGTCGGGGTTCGAGTCCCTGGTGGCGCACCAACGATCAAGGCCCTGGCCTGGTGTTTCACACTGGTTCGAGGTCTTCTTCGGCTTCCCACCGCGGGCCGGGTGCTCGATAGGTGATCGGGAGCGAGCGGTTGGACTGGTCTGGCCAACGGTGGACGCGATGCCGCGTTCTGAACGTCAGTATCGGGCCGTCTTCGTTGGGTGAGCGGCGCCCGGTCGGCGAGCGGTGACGGCAGAGGTCTGCATTTGGACCTTGGCGAGCTACCCAAGGCTGGAGATCGGCCCAAGAAAAGTCGGCCTGTCCAGTAATTCTGTAATTTGTGTTCTCAATCTTCTCGACTGGCCTCTTGGGCAGGTCTGGGTCTCGAGCGGGAGCCATCTTGGTGTCGAGTGGCTGTGTTGCACGACGACGGACCCATCCTCCGCAGATCGCCAATGCGTTTTTGCCTCACATTGGCTCATTGACCTGCCATTTAGAACACCAGTACAGAGGTTTCGGCGACTTGCCAGTGATTGTGGTTGGCGCGAGCTTGGCCGTTGCGATATGTTGTGCGGCTCGCTGCTGGGCCGGTCGGCCCACTCCATTTGTTGTCCGGCACGAGGCAATCGCGGCGACTGTCCACGGCCAGCAGACTGAAGGGTATCCTCGTGGTCGCCGAACACTCTCCACAACGCATCCTGCTCACCTGGGCGGACATCGCCGCCGCCGCAGCTAGCCTTGAGCCGGACATGCGAGAACTACTTTTGGAACTGATTCGGGCGAAGAACCCAGGTGTGGCGACGAGTGTCACCACCGCCGACGGGCCGTGGTATGTCAAAGGCGTTCACGTGCGCGGTCACATCGGAGTCGGTGAGGAAGCCGTTGACCTGGACCTGAGTCCGACTGCGGGCCTCACCATCGTTACTGCCCGCAACGGCACCGGGAAGACGAGCATCGCCGACGGCGCCCGGCACACCCTCAGCGGCGGCACCAAGCGGTCCTACCAAGTGCTGGCGAGAAACATTCATTATCCAAACCGTGACATCGTTGTGACGCTCAGCAACGGGCGTCGAGACATGCAGATTATCTGCGGAGCGGACGAAGTCGTGAATTGGCGCGACGCGACAGGTTCCCTGAGCACACCACCCAGTGAATGGACCGAGGCATTCGAACGCTACATGCCTGTGCTGCTGTATCCGGAGATGTCCCAGGTTATCCAGGATCCGAGTAATCTGCACGCGTTCCTGAAAGACGCGCTGGAGTTGACCGCGCTGGAGGAACTGCAAGCCATTCTAAAAACTGATCGAGATAAGGGCACGGCCGCCCGACGAGCGGTGGAGGCCGCGCAGACGGGCGCACTGAACGGCATCGTTAACGTCGGTCAGGCGGAACTGGCCACGATGGTGCAAAACTGCGGCGCGTTCCCGGAAGATGAGGCGCAGGCGCGGATCCTTGCGCTGGTCGAGACCCTGCCGGAGTCGGCATCACCGCCGCTTGGTCTGCCCGACAAGTGGGCCGTGGATGACGGGCTCCGTGAGCGGGCCGTCAGGGTCCTCACTCGGCTGGACGACGTCGGCCGCGCGGACGCCGCCGGAGCGACCGCCCTCCTCGGCGTGCTTCAGAAGGCGCTTGCCCCTGGCGATACGAGGCTCGACGACCTCCGCGACCGGGATGTGTGCCCAGTGTGCCAAACAGCCGGGCACGAGTGGGTCCGCCTCGCCACCGAAGAGGCCGGTCGGCTGAGGACGACCACCCGGGACCTCCGCGCCGCAACCACTGCGGCGGCTGAGGCCCTGCGGGACCTAGGCGGATGCTTCCCAGCCGTGCTGGGGGATTCCGTGCGCCGGACGCTCACCCAGATGGAGGATCCGGCCACCGAACTCCGGATGATGCAGTGGGACCGGCTCGTTCGCGTGGCCGCCGATCTCACCACCGTCACGCCATCCGTGACGTTGCTGACCGAGGCGCTCGACGAGAGCGCCGACCTAGCCGCCTGGTACGGAAAAGTCCGGGACGAACTTCTCACCCGGCGCGACGACGTCATCGCCGCGCAAGCCACAGTGCGCGTGCACATCGGATCATGGATGGACGTACGCGCCCGAGAACGGCCGGCGGTGATGCGGCTTGCTGTGGCCGAGCGGCTGGACCGCAGGGTCGATCGGTGGATCCGGACCGCGCGTGAGAATATCTTCGCGCCCATTGGTAAGGAGGTGATGGAGCTGTGGTCGGTGCTCAACCCCGACGCGGACCTCAAGCTGACTGGTATTGCCCTAACCGGCGGTACGAAGCTCAGACGGAGTGTGTCGCTTGACCTCGCGGACGGTGACGTGGCACTGCCGACCGGCAAGAACAGCTCTGCGGTTCTGAGTACCGGACAGCGCAACGCGCTCTCCCTGGCCACCTACCTGCCACGGGCTACGCAGCCGGAGAGCCCATTCGGATTCCTCATCTTGGACGACCCGATCCACGCGTTCGATACATGGCGCGTGCGGTATCTGGCTCGACATTTGATCACCCTCGCCGAGCGTTTTCAGGTCGTCGTATTTACTCACGACGACCGGCTCTGGCGCGAGCTTCGCGGCCTGGGTGCCATGCCGACGCACATCCGGATGGATCGACACGGTGACGGTCGGCCCCAGGTCCGGGTGAGGAACGTGGCTAGTCCTGGAATCCAGCGCCTGAATGAAATCCAGCAGATCCTAGGCGCTGAGAAAGAATCGCCCATCGGAACCCCGGGCGCCGTTACCGCTATGACCCTGACCATATGCCGGCAGGCCGTGGATACTGAAGTAGTCGCGCAAATCGAGATGCTGGGGAGGCGAATCGGCTCGCCCGAGGCCACAGTCGTCGCGGAACTACGAAAGGCGCGGAAGACCCTCGATCAGTTAGCGCTCCTCAACAACTACGCCCGTCGCGCGGGCCTACGGGCCATCGACGTCGAGGGCTTCGCACCGACCGTTCACGCGCTAAATGGCGCCGCGCACGGCCGCGCCCCCGACGGAGAACCGCAGCTCTGGGTGCGCCAAACCCGGAAAATCATCAAAGCCGTCCAAAAGGTTTGGAGCTGAGATGGCTACCTACCCGGACGTCCAGATAGCGGATCTCCAGGCCGCCTATGAGGGGTGGCCTGGAAGTCGGGCCGAAAAGGCGCCGCTCGCGGCGCTGGTGCTCCGAGTTCGTATCGAACGCGCGGCTGCCCGGCTGCCCCGGACTGTGATCATGAAGCCACACATATCCGTGATCGAACGGAGGCTGCACCTCAGCATCGGCGAGCCCGGGCTGTCGCCCGAAGCTCAGGTCCGGCGCATGCGGGTGATTGCCGGGGCCCTGGATGCGTACGGGGCGATCTGCGAGATTCTGCACGGCCGTAATCCGGACCCGGTGCCGTCCCTCGCGGACCTGGATTCGTGGACGTCGGCGGTCGACGCACTCGAGGAGAACCTCTACCCGGCTCCCGCAGCTGTGCCTGGCGCGCGAGACCGGCTGCTGCTGACCGCGACTACTGGAACCTAAGCCGCAGGCACGGATGGCAGCGGGCGACGCCCACTGCCATCCGGCAGGGCGCGGTGGTCAGCGCTTGGGCCAGCGAAGACCAGGTGCTGCTGGGCCGGCCGATGATGAAGATATCTAGGCTCGAGGTGGCACAGAAAGCCGGCGTCGGTCTCGACCTTCGGAGCAGACTCTAGGACTTGTATTGTCACGGCAAGGATGAGCTGTACTTCCTGGTCAGGGAGTCGACGTAGACGCAGTGCTGCACCACTTCACGGTCGGTGCTTGTCAAGGGGCCGTAGCTGTCGAGGAAGCTTTCGCGCAGATCCGAGCGGAACGGCCAGGTCCGGGTGTCTAGGCGTACAAGGTCGCGCGCGGCGAGATCGTAGCGGCTGTGCTCGAAGTCGATCAGCCTGACGATGCCGTCGTCGCCGTAGACCATGTTGCGAGGCATGAAGTCGAGGTGGCACGGTACGGCCGATAGCGGTGCGAGGTCCCGTAGTGCTCGCATGTGGGCGCGTACCTCGGCACGATAGCTAGGCGTGATTCGGTTTCCGGCGAGGTCGATCCAGTATTCGGCGCGTTCGGCAAGCCAGGCCGTCCAGTCCGGTTCGAGGCGGGGCGGCCCGGCTACGTGCAGCGTCTTGAGTAATTGTCCTGCCTGCCGGTACGCGTCCTGCTCGGCCTCAGGGTCGAGCTGCCGCTGGCTGAGTGGGACGCCCGGAACGGCGGTGATGACGATGGCCGGTGGATTGTCGGTTGTCGCGAGTAGCCGGGGCGCCCTGTCTCCGAGCGCGGGAAGCCAGGTGCGGTAAGCGTGAATTTCCTGGAAGTGGCGTTCCCGGCCGCGGTGGATCTTGACAATGAGGTCTCCGAAAACGGGCGTGGAGGCGCGGAGCACGCGGGTGCCAGCGTGGCCGGGGTGCCAATTCACGGGCTTGGCGTCGGTGTCGAGGAGACGTTGGCAGAGCGCGAGGTGAACGCTGAGGTCAGTCATGGCGGGGTCGGAGGTGTCGGGTGTCGTTGTGGGTGACCAGCTGCCAGATGGTGCGGCCGAAGCGGTTGGTTGGCCGCTGCCACTGGGCGAGAGAGGCATGGTCGGTGACGAAGCCGAGCCGCAGGCAGGCATCCCGGGGCAGGCCGAGGAGCAGGGTGTGCGCCGCTTCGACGGTTTCCCCGTGGGCCGCGACGAGAATTCGTTCACCATCGTGGCGGGCGAGGATCTTCTGTAGCGCCGCGTTGGCCCGGTCGAGGTACTCGTTCCATGTCTCGGAGCCGGAAGCGTACTGATGGTCGGGGTTGTGCTGAGGCGGTCCTTGGAAGGAGGTTTTGACGTCCACCCAGGGCTGGCCGTCGGCTCCGCCGTGGTCAGGGCCGCGGAGGTTCGGGTCGATGGTTGCGGACAAGCGCAGGGCTCGGCTGATGATCTCGGCGGTCTGGGCCACGCGCAGTCGGGGTGTGGCGTAGAAGGCGGCATATGGTCGGTGGGCGTGCTCGGCGGCCAGCCGGGCGGCGAGTTGTTCCGCCTGCTTCCGGCCGAGGTCGGTGAGGCCGGTGCAGCCCCGTTTGCCGCCGACGATTCCGGCGACATTGCACGCGGCCTCGCCGTGGCGGGCGATCACGAGTTCGGTCGTGGAGGCCATCCGGGGGCTCCTTTTCTGGTCGACTCGGCGGGGATCGGGGCGGGCCAGGGCCGGACGGTGGGCCAGGGGTGCCGGTAGCCGTTGCGGCCGAGGTACCGCAGCGTCAGCAGGTGGTGCAGTTCGGCGTACTGCTTCAGGTCGACCAGGCTGCAGAGCTGGGGTGCGATCACGACGCGGTAGGCGTGCAGGCAGTGGGCGAGGGTTTGCTGCCCGAGGCTGCCGTAGGTCATGGAGGCGGTGACCAGCAGGCCGGCTAGGTCGTAGCCGAAGGGAGCGAGCGTCAGGTTGTCGAAGTCGACGACGGCGATGTCATCGCCTTCCGCGAGGTAGTTCCGAATGTTCGGGTCCTTGTAGAACGTCGCGGGCTGTCCGGCTCGGTCGAGTACGGCGTCGATGGCCGACCAGTGGACGCCCGAGGCGGCAGCGGCGCGGTGCAGCGCCTCCTGCCGTGGGCTTGTGAAGTCGGGGATAACGAGTCCGGTCGAGCTGATGTGGGGTTGTTCGAGGCTGGCGGCCTGTAGTTCACCTCGGTGTGCGGCAGCGTGGAGCCGGCCGAGTGCCGCAGCGGCGCGCGGAAGATCGCCCACCTTCGGTGTGTGCCCCGGCAGCCGCTCGAAGATCAGATGTCGGACACCCCGCGCGACAAGCGCGGGCAGGCGTACGCCGGATCCCAGGCCGGCCAGCCAGGTGTGGTGGGCGGCAGCGGCGGCGCAGCGTTCGGGGTCGTCGTACCGCTTGACGAAGATGGCCCCGCTCATGGCCGCACCGCTATGGCGTAGCTGACGGTGGATTGGGTTGTGTAGGGCGGTGCGGGCAGCCGCTGTCGGAGGGTCACTGCGATAGCGGGGATCCCGCCGGTCAGGGTGATCCGGTATTTCGGTGTGGTGGTGAGGTAGCGGGCGAGGTGCATGGCGTCCGCGAAGTGGAAGAAGTGGTCCTCGTGCTGGACGTCGAGGACGGTAAGACTGATGGCGGCGATGGTGTGCAGGTTGCCGCTGTGGAAGCTCTCGTAGAGGCTTGGTCGATTGGTTGCGTGCGGGTCGAGGCCGGCGGCGTGCACGAGATGGTCGAGTTCGGCGTAGCTGTCCAGCGACTTGGTGACCAGGACGGCGGTGCCGCCGGGGCGTAGGCAGCGGGCAATCTCCGCGACGGCGGTGGCCGGCGTCGGCGAGTGGTACAGGCAGAAGGCGGCGACTGCGGCGTCAGCCACTTTGTCGGGCAGGGGTAGGTGATGGAAGTCGGAGCAGACCATGGAGCCTCGCGCGCTGGCGTGGCCGAGGCGGTCGCGGGTGGTGTCAAGCAGTGCGGTCGAGGCGTCCACGGCAACGAGCTGCCGGGGCCGGAGCCGGTCGGCCAGGCGCAGGGTTGTGGTTCCGCGTCCGCAACCGATATCGAGCACGACCGCCCCGCGTGGAACCCGGGCGGCGAGCAGGTTGGCGATCGTGTCGGCGACGTTGCTTCCGCTGATCTTGGCGCGATGCAGCGCGTGGGTACGGTCGGCGAGTCGACCGTTGCCCCGGTAGAGGCCGCCGTGGACCAGTGTGGGGTCAAGGAACGGGTTGCTCGACATCTGTCGCCTCCCGTCCCGCTGCGGTCAGGTCACAGGCTGGTGCTCGTCGCGGACGCGTTTGATTAGATGGGCAGCTTGGCGGCGGGTGCTGAGGGTGATCAAGTGGATGTGTGGTCCGTGCTCGCGGAGCAGGTTCTGAACTCGCGGGCGCATGCTGCGCCGGTAGCCGAGGATGTAGCGGACGAAGTTCCAGGTGATGCGGTCGTAGACGCCGTCCTGGTGGTGTTGTCCGCCGCGGTAGCGCCAGCGGCGTTGGGCGATGCCCCACAGGCAGGTTGTGGCGGGCAGGTCGAGGAAGATCACGGTGTCGGCGGCGGCGAGCCGGATGGGCAGGGTGCCGGCGTAGTTTCCTTCGATGATCCATCGCTCGCCAGCGACGAGTTTCTCCTGCTGGGCGGCGAACTCGTCCTGCGATAGCGGCTTCCAGTGCTCGTCGTAGTAGGTCGCGTCGAGGTGAGTCAGCGGCACGTCGAGGATCCGGGCCAACTGGTGCGCGACGGTGGACTTGCCGCTGCCGCCGCAGCCGATGATGGCGATCCTGTCCATGGTTCTCCAGGGTAGAGGTGCGGTGAGCTCGTCCGGTGGTGACACGGTGAGTCATGGCCGCACCGGCTCCGGGTGACGCAGCAGGTAGTCGAGCACTTCGAGTTGGGTTGAGAGCCGGAACGGGTCGAGGTGACGGAGGCATTCGGTGATGAGGCTGGCGTGCTCTCCGGTGCCGGCGATCTCGGTGAGCCAGCCGATGCGGTGCCGCACGTCTGCGGCGTCGCCGACTATCAGCGACGAGGGAACGAACGCATTGGCGCCTCGGACGTCGGCGGGCAGCAGCGGCACACAGCCGGCGAGGACGGCCTCGAAGATTCGTTGGGTCATCTGCCCGGCGGCGGCGTATCGGGCGGGCAGCAGCAGGACGGTGGCGAGCGCGTCGGCGTAGATCGCGGAGACGCGGGGGAACGGGACTCGGCCGATGAAGTTCAGATTCGGCCAGCGCCTGGTGTCGGCCCACTTGCCGGCGATCAGGTGAGGAAGTTGCGCGGCGGCCGGCGCGAAGTAGGTGTCGAACGGGTGGTCGCGGTCGTACTGGTTGCCGACGTAGACCAGCGGGGTGTGACGGGGCTGGGCTACAAGCGCGGTGGGGTCGGCGGCGTCGATGGCCTTGCCGGCGACAGGAAAGAGCAGTGGTACCGCGCCCGGAGTCGGGTGCAGAGCGGGTTCGCAGACGGTGACGTTGCGGGTTCGGCGGAGGGGGTCCGCTGCGGGCAGCCGACGGTCCTTGTCCCACAGGATCGTTGGGGTGCCGAGCTGGTGGGTGTAGTGGTGGAGTAGATCGGCCTGCCGATGCAGGTCGCAGGTATGGCCGGGTCGCCCGCAGACGGTGGTGTTGCGGCCGGGGATGGGCCAGCGCCATTCGAGGAACAGGGCGTCGAGATCGGGTAGACCGACGTCCCAGCGGTAGCGGCCGGTGAGGTCGTCGCTGGCTTCGCACAGGTCGCGGTTGGGTTGGAGGATCACGATTTCGTGGCTGACCGCGCGTAGCCCGTCGATCAAGGTCCGGCGGTGGCTGCGGCCTCCGTCCGGGGTGTCGGTGATGCCGGGTCCGAGGAATCCCCAGAAGCTGTAGCCGATCTTCACTTGGTCACCCACCAGTCTTCGATGAGCAGCGCGTCGAGGCCGGATTCGGTCAGGCAGTCCAGGGCCATCTCTGGTGTGCCGCAGATCGGCTTGCCCTTGACGTTCAGTGAGGTGTTAATCAGCACGGGGTGGCCGGTGATCTCGCCGAAGCGGGTGAGGACGTCGGCGAGGAAGGGGTGCTGCTCGCGGGTGACGGTCTGGACTCGGGCGGTGCCGTTGACGTGCACGATCGCGGGCAGCTTGTCGCGGGTCAGCTCGGTCACGGGAGCCGCGAGTGACATGTACGGCGACGGTTGGCGTAGCCCGAAGTAGTCGGTGGCCTTGTCGGCGAGTACCACAGGGGCGAAAGGTCGGAATGGTTCGCGGAACTTGACGGTGGCGTTGAGCCGCTCGACCACACCGGCCTCCAGAGGAGAGGCGAGGATCGACCGGTGCCCCAGTGCCCGTGGGCCGGCCTCCAGCGCGCCGGTGAACAACCCGACGATCGCCCCGTCAGCTAACTGCCGGGCCAGATGTTGGACAGGTTCGGCGAGTCGGTTCGCATGCAGTCCCGCGCGCGGTTCTGCCGGCAGTGCAAGGTCGGGATAGGCGGGGCCGAGGTAGCAGTGGTGGCGGATGCCGGTAGGTGGGCGGCCGGTCGCCTCAAGCCAGGCATGTGCGGCGGCGCCGATCGCGGTTCCCGCGTCGCCGGGGGCGGGTGGCACGTGTATCTCGTCGACGACGCCGGCCTGGGCGATGAGGCCGGCGGCTACGCAGTTCATCGCGACCCCGCCGCCCAGGCAGAGCAGCCCGGAGCCAGTCAGCCGGCGGGCTCGCGTGGCGAGAAGCAGCATTACCTGCTCGGTGCGCTCCTGCATTGAAGCGGCCAGGTCGGCATGCTTGGGCTCTATCGGTGCCGTCGGCAGGCGGGGCTGACAGGTCGCAGCGGTGAATGCGGGTGTGACCCGGCCGTAGCGGCTGGCAAGCACCCGAAGGGCGATCAGCGCTGGGTCGAGGGTGAACCCGTCGGCGGTGAGCCGGATCGCCCGGGACATCAGCTCCCGGAACCGGGCGGGGTCGCCGAGGGCGGCCAGCGCCATCACTGTGCCTTCCTCGTCACCGCGTCGCCAGCCGAGGTGTTCGGTGACGGCTCCGTAGGCGTAGCCGAGGGAGGCCGGGTCGTCGATCGCGTGCGCCAAGTCGAGGCTGAGTCGCGAGTTGCGTTGACGGGCGTGCCAGGTGGTGGTGGTCTGCAACTCGCCGAGGCTGTCGACGATCAGGACCGCTGCGTCATCCACACCGGCGGCGGCGAAGGCGTACAGGGCATGCGCGCGGTGGTGCGGCACTGGCTGGAGGTGTGCGCGTGGGAAACGCTCGCTCAGGTCTCGCATCCGAGCCTGGTAGCGGCGGTGGACCGTGGTGAAGCTGCGGGCCCGTGGTACGGCTCGGGCGCGGCTGGCAGCCTGTCGCAGATGGGTCGGCAGTTGACCCAGCGTGCGTAGGTAGCGGCGCCCGTCGAAGTTGTACGCGACCGTGGTCACGTCCGGCGGCGTCAGGCCGGCTTCGGCGAGCAGCCAGGCGACGCTGTATGCCGGGTACGCCTTGCTGTGCTTGACCCCGTCGAGCCGTTCCTCCTCGACGAAGCCGATCAGGTGTCCGTCGACCAGCAGCGCCGCCGCCGAGTCATGCGTGTACGCGCACAGCCCAAGCACCACATCCGCGGTCATGCCCGCTCCGGCGATGCGAGGGCTGGCCGGGTGAGGTGCTGGTACCAGGCGACGAGGGCAGCGCCGAGCGGCCCTGGGGTGTCGTGGGCGATCTTGCTAGCCAGGTCCCGCTCGCCGAGCTTCCATGTCCGGTAGCTGGTCAGCACCCGTCCGAACGTGTCCCACAGGGTGCCGTCGGGCAGGTCGCCGTCACCGGAGATGACCTGCGCGAGGACAACGTCCAGGCTGGGCCAGTCCACGCAGATCGGATCCATCTCGGTGACGGTCGGTTTGTAGTGGAGACACTCAGCGGCAGCCGAAGCGTGATCGGCGTAGAGGTGCAGTGAGTCGACGTGGTGGTGGTACTCGCCGACCTCGACACCGAGCCAGCCCGCCATCAGTTCCTGCAGGAGCGTGGTCGCGAAGATGTCGTACGGGAAGCCGAGCCAGAGGTCCTGGCTGCGCATGCTGGTGTGCATCTCGAGCCGGCCCTGCCGGATCAGGAACCGGTATCCGAGAGTGCACGGCACGTCCCGGTAGCCGCGGTGGTCGCGTGCCGGGTCGTAGATCTGGACGACGGCTTGTCGGGAGTCTCGGTCGGCCGTCAGTTTCCGGACGACCGCGTCGAGCTGGTCGAGGCTGCCACCCCACCGGCGGATCCGTGGCCCGTACGCGCCCTGCAGGATCCCGTCGTCCACGTAGCGCCGCAGGTTGTCGTTGAAGTCGAAGATCCACGGGTCATCCGAGCCAGAGAGGATCCACAGCGCCTCGGCGACGGCGAATGCCGGGTTGATGACGCGTACGGGTGGCACGGAGACCAGCCGGCGCCGAGGGTTGGTCAGGCACAGGTGCGCGCCGACGACCTCGGTGGTCATCATGTCGCGCGGGCAGGCGATACGGCCGTTGAGCAGCACTGCCTGACTGGCGGCGGCGAAGAGTTCGCTCGCAGAGTCCGCAGTCAAGACGATCATGAAATGGGTTCGCTTCCATCAGGAGGCGAACGCGGTGAGTCGGTCGCGGGAGAGGTTGACCAACCAGGCGGACTGCCGGGCCATGCCCTCGTGCAGGCCGACGGTGGGCCAGTAGCCCAGTAGCCGGCCGGCAAGGGTCAGGTCAGCGGCCGTCGAGGGAACGTCACCCGGCTGGACGTCGGCTACCTGGACCGGAATGTGCCGTCCAGTGACCGTGGACGCCTCCTGGATCGCGCCCCGCATTGAAACGCTCGCTCCGCCGCCGATGTTCACCACGGCGCATTGGGCATCTACCTGAGAGGCGGCGATCGTCGCGGCGACGACGTCGGTGATGTACGTGAACTCCCGCCGTTGGCTGCCGTCGCCGAAGAGGGTGACCGGCAGACCGGTATAGGCCGCGAACAGCAGTCGGCCGATGGCCATGTCAGGTCGCTGGCGCGGCCCGTACACGGTGAAGTAGCGCAGGGCCACGACGCTGAGCCGGTTGTCGGGGCGGCACGCGTAGGCCACGCAGAGCTGCTCGGCGGCGAGCTTGCTCACTCCGTACGGGGAGACTGGGCTGGTCCGGTCGTTCTCGCGGCTGGGTCGGTCTGCCGGCCCGTAGACGCTGGACGACGAGGCGTAGACGAGCCTCCGAACGCCCGATCGCACACACGCGTCGAGCAGCCGTTGGGTGCCGAGGACGTTGGACTGGGCGTAGTCGTGAAACTCCGAACCCCAAGAGGGCCGGACGCCCGGCCGGGCAGCCAGGTGGAATACGACGTCGCAGCCGTCCACGGCCTCATCGAGGCGTTCGGTGGACAGATCCCGGCAGAGTGGTGTGAACAGCGGATTGGCGGCTGCGGCTGCCAAATTCTCATCGGCGAGCGCATCCTGACCGAGCCGGCGGCGATCCAGGCCGACCACCTGAATTCCTCTGGCCAAGAGCGCGTCGACGACATGCGAACCGATAAAGCCGGCCGCACCTGTCACCAGCACCCGCGCCGTCACCGACGACCACCGCTCTGAACCGGTTGCGTCAGCACGCGCTGCCACACGAAGGTCAGTAGAGGCGGGTCGCCCCGGAAGATCGTCATCTGGTCCGTCGGTGGCACACCGGGCTGCGCCGCTGGACCGGGCGCACCCGTGGCGCCCGCGGAGGCGTGCCGCGAGATGTACACGGTCACGATGTCACCGTCCGACGGTCGGCCGATTCCCGCTGCTCGGCCCAGTCATGGCGGGCCCGCCGGTGTGACGGCGAGCCCGCCGAGGTGAGGCGGCGGCTGGGAGCACCCCGCCGGTCACCCGCCCGCGCAGCCCCGATGGCGGTACGCAGACGAGGAATCAACCTCACGACCGCACCTCTGGCCGCCACCACAACAAGCGGCGTCAGCTCCCCGGCCGCCTTGCCCGATCCGATCGATCTCTCCACCATGAATCCCCTGGCGTCGATGACAATGGGTTGGTGAGCTGAAGCCGCAAAGCAGCGGCCGTCGATGCTCGTCAACAGCGAACCGTCCGGCGGAACCAAGCGGTACCGTCCACCACCCGTCCGCTCGCAACCAGGTAGTGACGGCCCGTAGCGGAGATGGCTAACGTGACCGTCGTCAACAGAGGACGCACGGAGGTGCTCGCATGACCGGACGGCGCTACCCCGCCAACCGGCGGCTAGCGTGGGAAAGGCTCCAGCGGGGCTGGTCCTACGAGGAGGTCGCCGAACGCATCCGTACGGAGATGAGTCACGCTGGCGAGACCGATACCGGGCTGAACGCGAACACAGTGCGGCGGTGGGAAACCGGTGAGCGGTGGCCCGACCCCCGCTACCGAAAACACCTCGTGGCCATCCTCGACAAGCCAGCCGACCAGCTGGGACTGCTTACTCCGGACGAGCTGGCGATGCGTCCGCAGGCAGAGACACTGCACGAGTTCAGGAGGTTGTGGGACATGATCACAGGAGGCGACGAAACCGGCTGGGATCGGGCCAGCGTCCTACGCGCGTTGCTCGGCGCCAGCATGCTTCCCCTGGTGGCGCCGCTGCTATCACTCGATCCGCAGGCTGCCTACGCCCAAGCCAAGGCCATAGATCCAAGGGCCTACGCCGAGATCGTGCGGTGCCAGCGGACGCTGTACTGGACCAGCCCCGCACGCCCGCTGTACGAGGCTGCGTATGCCCACACACAGCTCGGCACCGGACTCGTCCGCGCGGCCACCGGCACCAGCCGGGCGACCCTCGCCAGCGCCCTCGCCGAGTCGGCGCTCCTCACCGCACGACTGGCATTCTTCGATCTCAACCAGCCTGCCGTCGCGCAACGCTGCTACGACGTCGCCCTCGCCGCCACCCGTGAGGCCGGAAACCACGCGCTGGCCGCCACCGTCCTCGGCCACATGGCTTTCATCCCGGCCTTCGGACATGATCCGACTGCTGCCCGATCACTGATCGACGCGGCGCTCCAGCACACCTGGCACGGCGTCAGCCCCGCCGTCCGCTCCTGGCTGCACTGCGTGGCCTCGGAAGTCGAAGCCCGCGCCGGGGCCGGGGCGGCAAGCCGCCACCAGATCGACCTCGCTGCCACCGCGATCACGACGCGACCCGAAGTGCCCGAATGGTTCGACTACTACGACATCGACCGACTGCACTCCTTCGCCGGCTACGCAGTTCTCAGCGCTGGCGACCATGCAGAGGCCGCCCGTCACCTGGCCAAGTCCCTCGCGGGCCTGACCGCGGCGGGCGCCAAGCAGCGCAGCGTCGTCCTCGCCGACCTGGCCTCGGCGCATAGCAGCGACGGAGACCACGCCGCCGACTACCTCAACCAGGCCCTGGACGCCCTGCAGGCCGACTGGTACGGCACGGGGCTGGAGCGGGTCAGAGCCGTCCGGCAGGTACTCGGCGACAGCCGCGAGGGCAGCCAACTCGACGAACGCATCGCCGTCCTCGCGACCAGCCGGGCTGCCCTTTCGGGTAGCTAAGCTGCCGACTCGTTGTGCCTGAACACCAGCTCGGGCAGCTCGGCCAGCGAGTCGAGCTGAAAAAGGCAGCGGTCGCTGACGGTCTTGTCGTCGAGGATGTGTCCCCACGGGCCGCGCCGCACGAGAGCGGTCGCGAGCCCGGCCGTCTGCGCCGGCCGGATATCGTTGTCCAGCCGGTCTCCGACGTACAGCACCTGCGCGCCGGGGCAGCCGGCCTCCGCGACGACGCGGTCGAAGAACGCGGCCGACGGTTTCTCGACGTTCCAGCCGTCCGAGGTGCCGATCACGTCGACCGGCAGGTCCAGCGCGCGCAGGATGGTCTCGGCGCGGGCGGTCTGGTTACCGGCCAGCCCGACCTGCACGTCCAGCTTCCGCAGGGCGGCCAGGCATGGCCGGGTGTCCGGGTACAGGTTCTCCTCGGAGAAGTGCTCCGGCTGCCCGGCGTCGGTCCGGCGCTGTCGCTCTTCGGCCAGGTCGAATCCGGGCCGGAACACCTGGAACGTCTCGCGGTAGTCCAGGCCGCGAGCGATGACAGCGCCGAAGACGGCCGAGAAGGTGTGGCGCGGGACGCCGAGCCAGTCGGCCCAGGTGCCGTACTCCTGGGACTCGTCGACGATCGTTTCACCCACGTCAAAGAACACGCTCGAGATCATCCTGCGATTGTGCCCTTCGGGCTCAGGCGGATCAACGTACGCCGCAGGCAGGGCCGTCGCGCGGGCCGGTCGTAGTGCGTCATCGGTGGGAGGGAAACCACTGCGGCTGGCGTGCGTCCTTGACCGACGATTCAATCCAGCTTGCTACCTGGTGGAAGGCGCGGCTCCGTCTTCGAGGTAGACGCCGCCGCGTCCGATCGCGGCGAGCGCTGCGGTGACTCGCCGAGCCAGCCGAGCGATCAACACCTCGCCCAGGCGCTCCGGGTCGACGAACTCGAAGCCGTCGAGCTCGTCTGGGCACAGCCGCATCGCCGCGATCTGGTCCGCCGTCAGCACCCCCCTGCGCCCGGACAAGTTGGAAAGACATGCGTACGACCACTGCGGGCGACGTGACGGTCCTCCTGCCCGACCTCGACCCCGAAGACCTCGACCAGGTCACCGACCTGCCCGACGACGACCTTCACGACAGCCTCGTCCAGGACGCTTCCTGGCGAGGTCGACAGATCGCCGACTGGAACATCCGAGGCTGCCGGATCACCGGAGCGGATCTCGGTGAGATCACCTGGGAAGGCGGTGCCCTCTACGGCTGCGAGATCGACCGCACGGACTTGTCCGGGGCAACCCTCACCGGCGTCAGTATCGAACGGTGCTCGGTAACCGGCTCCCGCTTCACCGGAACCCGACTCATCGACGTTCGCCTGAAGGACGTCCTGTTCGACAACTGCCGGTTCGACTACGCCACAGTGAACCGCGTCAGCGCCGGCGGTTCGGTGGCCTTCACCGACTGCACCCTCGTCCACGGCACCTGGTCATCCTGCCGGCTCTCCGGCGTCGCACTGCGGTCGTGCGACCTCAGCGACCTGCAACTGGACTCCTGCCGTCTCGACGGCGCCGATCTGCGGGGCAGCCGGTTGCACGCCTTCACGGCGCCGCTGGACAATCTGCGGGGTGTCGCCCTCACCGAGGACCAGCTACCCGAGCTGACCCGGATGGCCGTCGTCGCTCTGAGCATCGACGTCCGCGCTGACCACGGCACTTCCGCGACGTGATCAGGGGATGAGAAGCAGTCGCCAGGAACGTCGCTGACCTACTTATCATCCCCTGGTCAAGAGGTCTGATCGGCGAGCTGATCCGGTGCCTCCAGCGCCGCCTTCACCGCCTGGAGGAAGGCCACCGCCTCCCGCCCGTTGACCACCCTGTGGTCGTAGACGGCGCTGAGGTTGACGAACCGGCGGGTGACGACCTGGCCGGCCGCGTCGAGCGCCAGCTCGTCCTGCGTGCCGCCGATCGCCACCACGCAGGTCTGGCCCGGGAAGACGATCGGCCCGGCGAGCACCACGTCCGGGTCGGTGTGCAGGGACACGACGATGGTGCCGCCGGCCAGCTCGCCGGCGCGGAAACCGGTCCCGCCCGCCCGGGACCGGAAGTCCATCAGCGTCTCGGCGATCTCCGCGCAGGTCAGCTCCTCCACGTCCCGGACCACCGGGATGAACAGCCCGGTGCCGACGTCGATGGTGACGCCGACGTGCGCCGCCTCGGCGAGCCGTACGCTGCTGCCGTCGCCCGGTGCGGCGAACAGCAACTGGTGCTCCTCGCGCAGGTCACCGATCGCCTTGACCAGCAGTTCCGGCAGGCCGACCAGGGTGCGGGTGGTGCGGGTGAGCTGCCGGGCCACAGTGAGGGCGGCGTCGACGCGTACCTTGATGACGGCGAGTGCCGCCGGCACCTCCCGGTGCGACTCGGTGACCACAGCGGCCACCGCCCGTTGGGCCCGGGAGAGCGCGTGCACCCGACGGGGGTCGTCCGGCTCCGGGCCGTCGCCGGCCGCGAGCGCGGCGGCCGCGGCCACCACCACCGGCTCGGTCGCCACCGCGGGCGCCGCAGACCGGTCGGCCAGCAGGCGCTCCACATCGGTACGCCGCACCACCGCCTTGCCGAGCGCGCCCAGCTCGTCGTCACCGAGACCGTGCGCGGCGGCCAACTCGCGGGCCGAGTCGGTGAGCACCGGCCCGCCCGGGTGGGCGTCGGGCACCGGCCCGGCCGGGGCGCCCGCCGAGGCGAGGAAACGCTGCCGGGCCGCTTCGCTGTCGAAGACGTGGCCGATGACGTCGCCCGGAGCGCACTCCTGGTTGACCTCGGTGACCCGGTGCAGCACGCCGGTGTGGTCGCTGAGCAACTCCTCGGCCGCCTTGGAGGTCTCCACCTCGGCGATCGGCTCACCGGCGCGCACCTCCTCGCCGTCCGCGGCCAGCCAGTCGATCAGCACGTACGTCGTGTCGTTGTTGTTGAGCTTGGGAACGACCAGGTCAGTCACCGCTGACCACCTCCTTCACGGCCCGGTGGATGTCGGCGTCCTGCACCAGCACTGTGCGTTCGAGATGCGCGGCGGTCGGGATGACGCTGTCGGCGGAGTGCACCAGCCGCACCGGCGCCCGCAGGGCGCCCCAGAGTCGCTGGTGCACCACGTGCGCCACCTCCGCGCCCCAGGTGCCGCCGGCGGTGCTCTCCTCGGCCACCACCACCCGGCCGGCCCGGGCGATCGGCGGCAGCAGGGTGTCCGCGTCCACCGGCCAGAGCCGCGACGGCACCAGCACCTGGCAGACGATGTCGTCGCGCAGCAGCAGCTCCCGGGCCACCGACACGGCCCGCGCGGCCAACCCGCCGGGTACGACGAGCACGCAGTCGGCCTGCCCCGGGTCGTCCACCCAGACCCGGGCCACGTCGGCGTCCGGGCCGATCAGGTCGTAGCGGAACAGCTCGTCCACCACGCCGTCGGCGTACATCCGGTTGGTGTAGAGGACCTTGTCCTCGAAGAGCAGCCCCGGCCGCCCGGTGGCGAGCATGCCGGCGAGGACCTTCCGGTTGTCGTGGAACGGGGACACCTCGTGCAGGCTCAGTCCGGGAATGCCCACGAAGTGTTTCTGCGGGCTCTGGCTGTGCGTCGGCCCGTACCCCCGGTTGCCGCCGGTGGGGCAGCGCACCACCAGCCGGATCGGCACCCGCCGGCCGTACATGGCTGTGGACTTGCTGGCGAAGTTGAGGATCTGGTCGAAGGCCAGCGCCACGAAGTCACTGAACATGATCTCGACGATGGCGCTCTGCCCCGCCAGCGCCAGGCCACCGGCCACGCCGACGATGCCTCCCTCACTCAGCGGGGTGGACCGCACCCGGTCCGGCCAGCGCGTCGACAGCCCTCGGGTCACCTTGAACGCCCCGCCGTACGGGTCGACCACGTCCTCGCCGAGCAGTGTCAATCCGGGATCGTCGGCCAGCAACGCGTGCAACGCCTGGTTGAGGTTCTCCACCACCCGCTCAGCCACGATCCGCCTCCGCCCAGCGACTCGCCGGTCGGCCGGTGACCTCCCGGACCACCTGCGCCACGTACGCGCGTTGCCGCTCGTCGTGCGCGGTGAACTGCTCCGGGTACGCCTCGGCGTAGCGGGCGTACCAGTCGTGCGCCTTCGCGTACGCCAGCTCGTCGGGGCGGCGGTTGTCGTCGCCCTTGCTGTGCGGTCCCACCCGGTGGGTGAGCAGCTCCACCACGTACGGCGTGGACCGTTCCCGGACCCGGTGCAGCACCGGCCCCAGCGCGGACCGGACCACCGCGGTGTCGGTCGAGGTGACCCGGAGGTGGTCCACCCCGAACGCCCGGGCCCGCCCGCCGATGCTGCCGGCGAGCTGCGCGGTGGTCGGCGTGGACTGGGCGATGCCGTTGTTCTCCACCACCAGCAGCAGCGGCAACCCCCACAGCGCTGCCATGTTCAGCGCCTCGTAGACAGCGCCCTCGCCCCAGGTGCCGTCGCCGAGGTAGACCAGCGCCAGCCGGCCGGGCTCGGCGCGCTTGAGGTGCAGCGCCACCCCGGCGGCCACCGGCGCGCTCTCGCCCTGCACCCCGGTCGACAGGTACCGGTCGCGCAGGATGTGCTGGCTGCCGCCGACCCCGTGGCAGACCGCGCCCTCGCGTCCCATCACCTCGGCGAGCAGCCCGTGTGGATCGTCGAACCGGGCGAGGTAGTGGCCGTGGCCCCGGTGGTTGCTGAACACGAAGTCGCCGTCGGTGAGCAGCGGACGCAGCGCGACCGGCACGTACTCCTGGCCGAGGCAGGTGTGCGTGGTGCCGTGCAGTTCGCCCCGACCGAACATGTCCAGCAGCGCCAGCTCGAAGTGCCGGATCAGCAGCAGCAGGTCCAGGTCGACGTCGGCGAGCCGGGTCGGCGCGGTGGGCGGTGCCTCGGTGCGGGTGGCGGTCACCGCGCTGCTCCGTCCCACTCGCCGGCGACCAGGTCGACAAGTTCGCCGACGGCGGTCACCGCCAGGTACGCCCGCAGGTCCAGCCGGACGCCCAGCTCGTCCTCCAGCGCGGCGAGCAGCCCCAGCGCCTCCAGGCTGGTCCAGTTGGTCAGCGTCGCGAACCGGACATCGGGCGAGAGTCGCTCGGCCGGTACGTCGGCGACCTGTTCGATGAGGTCCGCGACGGTGGTGAACAGGTCAGGCACGGACGTCTCCCTCCTCCAGGGCGATCCACGCCGGCAACAGCCGGGGCGGTGGGTGCAGTGGCAGCACGTGCCGGATGGTGCCGTCCTGTTCGGACGCCACGGTGAACCCGGTGGCGGGCCAGACAGCCCCGCCGGGTTTGTTGCGGGTGGTGGGTCGGAACAGGGCCTCCAACCGGGTCGCGCCGGTCGAGCCGGCCAACTCCGCCACCCGGTGCAGCGCGGCCTGTTCGACGCCGCGCGAGAAGACCCGGCAGCTGAGCACGAAGTTCTCGATCACCCAGGTGTCCGGGTCGCGCCGGTCGAGCCACACCCCGCCGACCAGCCCCTCGGCGCCGAACCGGTCGGTGACCTCGACGGTGAGCACCAGGTGGTCGGGTGAGGCGGCGCGCTGTCGGGTCTGCGCCTCGGTGTGCGCCCGTTCGGTCATGGTGAACTGGTTGGTACGCAACCCGAGCTGCGCGACCCGGGGCAGGCTGAGGTCGTCCACCGGGCGGACGGTGACCCGCAGTTTCAGCTCGTGCAGGTAGTCCGCCGCCGAGTCGAAGGTGGCGGCGAAGCGTTCCCGGCCGCTGCGGGCCCGGTACAGCTCGGTGCGCTCGCGGTCGGTGGCGCCGGTGGCGAGCACTGTGAAGTGCCCCTCGGCGAGCAGCCTGCCGGAGAAGCCGGCCGGGTCGCCGGCCAGCTCCACCACCCGTACGGCGGGCAACTCGTGGCGTACCAGCTCGCACTCGAAGGGGCTGTCGTCGGCGAACACCACGGCGTCCAGGCCGAGGTTGAGGGTGCCGGCGAGCTGACGCAGGTTGTCGTCCTTACGCCCCCAGTTGACCGCCTGCGCCACGAAGTCGTCTGCCCGCAGCAGCAGATCCGGGTGCTGCGCGAACGCCTCGGTCACCAGGTCGGGGTCGTTCTTGCTGCACACCGCCAGCAGTACGCCCTGTCGGCGCAGCGCCAGGGCACGTCGCTGCACGTCCCGGTGGCAGTTCCCCGGGTAGTCGCTGCCCAGCATGATGCCGGCCAGCCCGTCGTCGCCGAGCACACCCGCCCAGAGCGTGTTGTCCAGGTCGAGCGCGAGCACCTTCGCGGTCCGGCCGAGGACCGCCCGGCAGAAGGCGGCGGCCTCGTGGGCGTAGCGGCGTTCCACTGTGGGCGTCCAGGCCATGCTGGCGAACCGGTACAGGCGCTCGTCGCGCACCGGGCCGTCGTGGTCCACCAGCAACGTCTCCAGGTCGAGGGTGTACGTCGTGTCCCGCTCGCCCAGCTCCAGCAGTCGACAGTTCAGCTCCCGCCAGACCCGCCCCAACGCCGCCCGGCCCCGGAAGCTCACCAGGCTGCGGTGCTCCAGCGGGGACAGCGGCACTGTGTGCAGCAGCAACGCGCCGTCGCTGCGGGCCGCGTACCCGCGAACGGCTGCCTCCAGGACGGCCGCCCGCTCGCCCAGCGCGTCGGCCAGGCCGTCCAGGTCGCCGGGGTCCCACTCGGCGGGCAGGAACCAGCCGTCGTGCAGCAGGCAGAGCGTGACGTCCGGCCGGAACTCGGCGAGCGCGGAGCTCGGGTCGCTGAGGTCGAGGACCACCTGGTCGAAGCCGGAGACGTGGATCTCGGCGGCGATGCCGATGCGCAGCAGCGCCACCCGCAGCAGCGGCTCGAGCGTGCCCGGGGTGAACGTGCCGGTGATGGCGACCCGCAGCGGCCGGAGCGGGAAGTTCGGGCTGGTCAGCTTCTCGGCGGGCACGTCGGCGAGCAGCCTGCCGGCGGACGCGACGGCGGTGACCGCGGCGTCGTCCAGGTGGACCAGGGCGGGCGCCAGCTCCGGATCGGCGGGCGCGTCGGCGCGGCGTAGCCGGCGGATCCGGAGGAGGACCTCCTCGACTCTCATGTCCGTCTTCCTTCCTCTCCCGCCGGGCGGGGTCGTTGTCGACAGGCCGGTCACGGCGCCGCCGTCGGTGGTCACTGCCGGTCAGACCCGCAGCAGGGTGCAGACCCAGTGCATGCCACTGCCGGTGCTGGTCAGGGCGACCAGATCCCCGTCGGTCAGGTCACCGGTGCCGAGGTGGTGCTCCAGCCCGATCAGCTGGTCGGCGCAGCCGACGTGGCCGTGTGTGAGGGCCAGCTCGACGTTCGTCCGCTCCAGCTCCACGCCGAGGTCCTTGGCCAGCTCGGCGAACTGGCGGGCGTTGTCGTGGAAGTGCAGGAACCGGCGGACGTCGGCGAGCGTCACGCCGGCCCGGCCGCAGGCCGCCTCCACCACCAGCCGGTTGCGCTCCCGGATGGTGGCGACGAAGCCGAACATCTTGCGCACGTCACCGGCGAAGAACTCGTTGAGCCGGTCCGCCGGGTCACCGACGCGGGGAGTGTCGCCGTCCGGGGTGAACGGCCGCGCCGCTCCGCCCACCGGCATCCGCATGAACCCCGCGTACCGGCCGTCGCTGATCGTCTCGGTCGCCAACCAGCGGCACCGACCGTGGTCGCGGATCAGCACTGCCGCCGCCGCGCCGTCGGAGAAGATGCTGGTGTTGACAGCCATCCGGTTCCAGTACGGCTCGGCGACCCGGTTCGCCCCGATTAGCAGGGCGGTTCGATACTCCGGGTGGGTGGCGAACCGGCCGGCGACCGTGTCGAAGGCGGCCACCCCGCCGCCGCAGGCCTGGTTGAGCAGCACCGCCTCGGCCCGGTGCGCGCCGAGCCGCGCCTGCGTGTGGGCGGCCGGGTCCCAGTAGAGGTACTCGGCCAGGTCGGGGATGGCCAGCACCACCAGGTCCACGTCGGCGGCGGACAACCCGGCCCGGTCCAGCGCGGTGCCGCCGGCCACCACCGCGAGGTCGGTGACCCCGACGCCGGGCCCGGCCCGGTGAAAGCCCCGGTACTCCCAGGACCGCACCCGGTCCAGATCGTCGGTGTACGCGGCGGCGGCAGCCGCCACGTCGACCTGCTCGCCGAGGACGTGCGCCAGGGCGGCCACCCCGACGCCGACCGGCGGTGGCGCGCTCATCGCCGCACCGCCGCGACCCGGTCCGCCGCCGCTGTCGTTCCCGCCGCCGCGTCAGCGTCCTCGTCGGCGCGCGCGGCCCTCAGCCTGACCTCCGGGTCGGCGGGTACGACGGCGTCCAGGTCGGCGAGGAAGCGTCGGGCGGTGCCGTTGCGACCGGTGTCGGTATAGCGGACCAGCACCTCGTCGGCCCCGGCCACCCTGGCTCGCCGGGTCAACTCCCGCAGCACCGCCGCTTCCACGCCCTTGCCGAGCACCGGGCAGGAGAGCGAGAAGACGTCGACCGTCCACCGTCGGACGGACCGGTCGAGCGCGACGAGCCCCGACGTGCCGTAGTCGCCGAGCCGGTCGCGTACCCGGACCGCCAGCAGGTCACCGGCCCGTTCGGCCAGAGCGGCGGCCGGTGGTGCCGGGGCCAGGGCGAAGTCGTGCGCCCGGGCGACCAGCTCGGCGACCTCGGCGACGGCGTCGGCGGTCACCGGTCGGTAGTCGACCTGGACGTCCAGGCCGGCCACGAAGTCGTCCAGCGACAACGCGGTGGGCGCGGCGGTCGGCGCGGGCGTGCCACCGCTCCAGCGTCGGCTGGGCAGCCGATCGGCGAGCCCCGCCGCGCGCAGCTCGTCCGACCAGGTCCGCGCGTCGGCCCCGAGCACCACGCGTCGGGGCACCGGGTCTCCGTCGGCGGAGCCGGTGCCGACCAGCACGAGCTGGTTCAGCGCCACGTCCAGCTCGGCGGCGATCTCGGCGAGCTGGACGGCGACCGGGCGGTCGTCGGTGACCCAGCCGTCCAGCACCGGCAGCAGCTCCACGGCGTCGCCGGTCGACCAGCACCCGGGGCCGCTGGCGCGCAGCGCGACGCGTACCCCGGCCCCGCGCAGCTCCCGCAGCGCCGGCAGCAGGTGCGCCGCACCGGTCAGCCCGTCGCCGTCGAGCACCAACGCGCGGCAGACCGCGCCGAAGAAGCCACCCACCAGTGTGGACGCGGCGGCACCGAGCCGCCCGAAGACCTCCTCGACGTACGGCACCTTGGCGAACCGGAACAGGGCCGGGTGGTACGCCCGCCCGTCGCCCACCGTCCGCACCGCCTCGTCGGCGTCGACGAGGAGCACCCCCGGGTCCCCGGCCAGCAGGTCGCGCAGTCGTTCCCGGACCGCCGTGGCGCTGGCGGTCACGCCGTCGGCGTGCATCCCGTCGGCCGGGCCGTGCGGGCGAGTGGCGGGGACGGCCGGCAGCACGTACACCAGCAGTGCGCCGTGGCGACGCGCGGCGGTGACCGCCGCCTCCGCGCCGGCCAGCAGCTCGGTCGCCCAGCCGGTGCCGGCCGGGCCGGGATCGCCGGCCTCCTCCAGGCGTTGCGCCACCACCAGCACGTCCGGCCGGGTCTCGGCGAGGAAGCCGTCGGTGGCCAGGCACTGCTGCACGACCTGGTGGAACGGGCCGACGCTGAGGGTGGCGGGCAGCCCGGCGTCGTGCAGGCCCAACCCGAGGTACGGCACCAGCGGGTCCACCGTGTAGCTGGCCAGCAGCGCCACGCGCAGTGTCGGCTCCGGAGGCTGCCGGGTGACGGCCTGCCAGCGGGTGCGCCGGGCGAGCAGGTCGGCGCTCATGCCGCCTCCGTGCCCTTGGCGCGCAGGACGGCGCGCAGGTCGGCGACGCTGCGGACGTCGCGGATGTCCTCGAAGGCGAAGGAGAGCCCGTAGACCTCCTCCAGGGTCACTACCAGTTGCAGGTGCCGCAGGCTCGTCCAGGTGCCGATGGTCTGCGGTCCGGAGTCGTCGGTCACCTCGGCCGGGTCGACCTCCAGCACCCCGGCGACCACCTCGGTGAGCGTCACTTCGCCGCCACCGCGCGGTCGTCGGTCAGCTCGTCGGTGCCGGTGGGTGCCGGCAGCGGCGCCGGCACGGCGGGGGTTTCGTCGTAGTCGGGCAGGTCGACCTCCATTCGGCGGAGGCTCGGCGAGGCGAAGCCGGCGGCGGCGACGCCGATGCCGAACAGGCCGACGATCACGAAGATCAGGCCCATGCCGGCGCCCGGTCCGCTCCCCACCAACCAACCGAAGTACGGCACCCCGGGCCCGCCGTCGCGCATCATCGGCTCGAACCAGCGGTCCGCGGCGATGCCGGCCAAGGCGGTGCCACCCGGGTACGCCAGGTCCTCGATGAACTGTCGCGCGGCGAAGACCCGACCCTGGTGCGACGGTTCCACCTTCTCCTGCCAGACCGACTGGGCGTACCCGTCGATGAAGGGGATGGACAGGTGCAGGAAGAGCAGGGCGACCGACCAGACGATGATGCTGTCCCCGACGCCGTAGACGATCCGGCCGAGGACGCTGAAGACCAGGATGGCGATGAGCATCCGGCGGATCTTGTGCCGGGTGTTCGGTAGCAGTCCCAGCAGCAGGGCGCCGGCCACGCCGCCGACCGCGCCGATGGTCTGCACCAACCCGACGGCGTTGGTGCTGCTGTCGGTGCGGGCGAGGATCTGTGGCACCAGCAGGGCGAAGCCGACCGCCGCGAGCACGTTGATGGCGAACATGATCGCCTCCAGGCCGGTGAAGGCCCGGCTGGCCAGGATGTAGCGGAAGCCGTAGATCGTGTCGGACCAGAAACCGCCGTCGTCGGGCTGGGTGGAGCGGGGCACCGGCGGCAGTTGCACCAGCAGCACCGCGCCGATCGCCACCACGTAGGACATCGCGTCGATGAACAGAATGACCTTGATGTCCATCAGGCCGAGCAACGCGGCGGCGAAGCCGGGCGCGAAGATCACCGGGATGGTCCGGACCGCGAACATCATCGCGTTGGCCCGCGGGTACTGGCCCTTCTCCATCATCACCGTGATGGTCGCCTGGTACGCCGGCAGCTGGAACGCGAGAAACGCGCCGGTGACCAGGTTGACCAGGTAGAGGTGCCACACCTCGACCGAGTCGGTGAGGAAGAGCAGCAGGATGGCGGCGGTGGTGACCGCGGACCCGATGTCACTGAGCACGATGGTCAGTCGCCGCCCCCACCGGTCCACCAGCGCGCCGGCGATCGGGCTGAAGATGACTGTCGCGCCGAACGCGCACGCCATCAGCATGGTCAGGTCGAAGGCCCGGCCGGTGGCGTCCCACACCCAGATGCTCAGGGCGAAGTTCGTCATCCGGGTGCCGAGCGCCGACAGCAGCTGGCCGAACCAGATCGTGGTGAACCCGGCGAACCGGGTCGGGCGTCGGAACGCCATGGGGTCTCCTCCTACTGCCGTGGCGGTTGCCCGTGGTTTCCGGCCAGGCGCAGCAGGCTGGTCCGGATGCCGTCGAGCAGCTGTTCAGCGGACCCCGACCGGAAGGCCGGGGTGGCGTAACTCAGGTCGACGCGGAGCCGGGGGCCGGTGAGCGACCCGGTCACGTCGAAGGGGAAGGGCCAGTGCCCGTCGCTGTCCTCGGTCGGCCCGAACGGCGCCGCGCACACGTCCAGGAGCTGGTTGGCAGGGGCGACGTCGTCGAACCCGAAGCCACCCATGTAATTCACCGCCACCATCGGCGGTGCCGTCGCGGCCAACCTGGTGCGTACCTCCTCGGTGGGGCAGAGGTGGCGCAGCAGCCCGTAGCCGATGCCGTTGTCCGGCACCCGGGCGAGCTGCCGGATCACCGAGCGCACCGAGCGCGTCGGGTCGGCTGTGGAGGGCAGCCGCAACCGCAGCGGATAGAGCACCTGGAACCAGCCGGTCGTGCGGCTCACGTCCAGGTCGTCGAAGAGCGGCTCCCGGCCGTGGCCGGTGGTGGCCACTGTCACCGCGCCGCCGTCGGTGCGCCCGGCGATGGTGTCCACCACCGCCCACACCAGCAGGTCCCGCACGCTGGCCCGCAGCCGCCGCGCTGCGGCGTGCACCCCGCTGGTGGCCGCCTCGTCCAGCGTCACGGTGGCCAACCCCAGGTCGCCGAGTCGGACCGGCCCGGTCTCCGGCTCGTCAGCGAGTCGACGCAGCACACCGTCGTCGGCCTGGGCGAGCCAGAACGGCAGCTGTTCGGCGAGCCGCGTCGAACCGGCGTACTCGGCCAGCCGCCGAGCCCAGGCACGGTACGACGTGGTCTTCGCCGGCAGGGTCGGCTCTTCGGCGCGCTCCAGTTGGCCGCACAGGGTCTCCAGGTCGGCCAGGAGCAGACCGCGGGAGACGGCGTCCACCACCAGGTGGTGATTGACGATCAGCAGCCGGTCGGGCAGTTCCGGGCCGAGCCGGAAGTGCGCCACCCGGGTCAGCGGGCCCAGGTCGAGATCCAACGAGGTCTGCGCCTCGGCGCAGAGCGCCTGCACCGCCGCCTCCCGCTCGTCGACCGGCACGCCGGTCAGGTCGTGGCTGACGAACGGCACGGCGTCGGTCGGGTCGGCGTGCCGCTGTCGCCAACTACCGTCCGCGCGGCGGGTGAACCGCAGCCGCAGCGCGTCGTGCTGGGCGACCAGCCGGCGTACCGCCTCGCGAAGCAGGTCGGCAGAGAGCGGGCGGGCCAGCTCCAGGTAGTAGGGGTGGTTGAACAATGCGGGCCGGGCCATCGTGGGGGCGAGCAGGTCGGTGAACCAGCGCTGCGCCCCGGTCAGCGGCGCGTCGCCGCGCACCTCGCCCTGCTCGGCGTCGAGCGCGGTCGCCCCCGGCTCGCCGAGGCTGGCGGCCAGTTCGGCGACGGTGGGGTGGCGGACGAGCTGGCGGGGAGTGACGTCGATGCCGGCCGTCGCGCAGCGGGCCACCAGCTGCATGGCGAGCAGCGAGTCGCCGCCGACGGCGAAGAAGTCGTCGTGGATACCGACCTGGTTGGTGCGCAGCAGCTCCGACCAGATCGCCACGAGCTGGCGCTCCCGTTCGGTGCGGGGGGAGGCGGCGGCCCGGTCGGCCGACCGCCGGTACCCGTCGGTGACGGCGACCCGCACGGCCGCGGCGTCGGCCAGTTCGGTGGCCACCTCGGCCAGCAGGCCGGGCGCGATCGCGTCGACCGGCTCGTCGGCGTGCGTGGTCAGGGCCGCGTCGAGTGACCAGAGGCCGCGCAGCACCGGCACCGGCCCGGTCGCCGGGTCGAACGGCAGCGCCAGGACGTCTGCGGGGCCGGGCTCGGTGGCCGGGTGCAGGAGCAGCGTCGTGGCGTCGACCGGCGGCGTCGGGGCGTACCCGATGATCCCGGCGGCGACCAGCGCGGACAGCTCCGGGGCCTGCGGCGCCGAGCCGAGCAGCACCTCGCGCCCGGTAGCGGCCTGGGTGGCGAGCAGCCGGGCCAGCTCCCCCTGGTGCGGCGCCGGTCCGGCCGGTACGACCAGCCGGCCGACCGCCGGATGCCGCACCACGCGCCGCACCAGCAGGGTTGCGGCGACCGCGGCCAGCTCCGGCGACCACTCGTCGCTCGCGTTCAGCTCCGACACCCGGTAGCGCCGCGCCCCGGCCTCGACCGACACCACGTCGACGTCGGGCCGGGCGTCGCGCAGCCGCCCGGTCAGCTCGGCGAAGAGCCCCTTCCACGGCGCCGTCCGGTAGTTCGGTGCGGCGGGGCAGACCGCGATGGTCAGTGGGGCCGCGCTCCGGGCACGGTAGACGTCCACCGCCGCCAGCAGGTCGCCGTGGAAGGCGCGCAGCCCGGCGGCGGCCGCACCGAGCGGGCCGGGCACCAGCCGATCGTCCCAGCGCAGCACCAGCACGTTGCGGTCCCGGGCGTTGGTCGCCAGGCCGGCGGCCGGGTCGCGCAGCAGCCGCAGCAGCGCCCCGGACGGAAGCTGGCCGAAGGTGTACGGCAGGCCGAGCAGCTGCGTCCAGAAGCGGACGGTCGCCGCCAGCTCGGGCAGCTCGACAGTGCCGCCGACCAGCAGGCGGGGCGTCGCCGGCGCGGGCCGACGTGGTGTCGCCGCGGGTCGTGCCGCGCCGGTGATCGGCTCGTCCGGTCGCCGTGCCCCGTCGTCGAGCATCCGTCCCAGCCCGGTCAGCAGCCGACCCATCCGCTCCGGTTCGAACAGGTCGGCGCGGTACGCCAGGTCGGCGTGCAACTCGTCGCCCTGCCAGGTGAGACTGAGGAACAGGTCGAAGTCGACGCCGAAGCTGGGCACCTCCACCCCGGTGGCGGTCAGCCCGGCGAACTCCGGCACCTCGTCGGGGCCGTCGATGACGTTCAGCACGCACTGGAACAGCGGGTGGTGCGCGGTCTGCCGGGGCAGCCCCAGCGCCTCCACGATGGACGCGAACGGCAACCCCTGGTGCCGGTACGCCTCCCGCGCGCTCCGGTAGGCCCGGGCCACCAGCTGACGGAACGTGGGCCTTCCGGCCACGTCGACGCGCAGTGGCAGCAGGTCGGCGAAGCAGCCGATCAGCGGTGCGAGTTCGGCCCGCTCCCGGCCCGCCGTCGGCACGCCGAGCACCAGGTCCGACTGGCCGCTCTCGGCGTGCAGCAGTGCGGCGAAACCGGCCAGCAGGACGGCGAACGGGGTGACGCCCTCGGCGCGGGCCAGCTCCCGTATTGCCGTACCGAGACCGGTGGCGAGCCGCTGCGACCGGTAGCCGGCGACGTCGGAGAGCTCCTCGGGACGCGGGTGGTCGGTGGGCAGCTCCAGCAGGGTCGGCGCGTCCCGGAGCCGGTCCCGCCAGTACGTCAGGTGTGGCTCGACCGCCGTCGAGGTCAACGAGTCGCGCTGGTGGCGGGCGTAGTCGGCGAACTGCACGGGCAGCGGCGTCAGCGACCCGCCGACGCCGGTGGCGTGGTGCGCGTACCGGGTGGCGACCTCGTCGAGCAGGATGCTCCACGAGGTGTTGTCGCAGACGATGTGGTGCATCCCGAGCAGCAGGTGCCAGCGGTGCTCGGGCAGCCGGACCAGGCGGGCCCGCAGCAGTGGGCCGGCGGCCAGGTCGTACCGGTGGGCGGCCAGGTAGCCGGCCGCCCGCCGCAACGCACGGGCCTGCTTCGACGTCGGCAAACCGGTCAGGTCCACTGTCTCCAGCCACGGGTCCAGGTACTGCCGCACCACCGGCTCGGGCTCGCCACCCCGGTCCCGGAAGGTGGTTCGCAGCACCTCGTGCCGGGCCAGCACGTCGTCCAGCGCCCGGCGCAGCGCCGCCTCGTCCAGGTCGCCGCTCAGCTCCAGCGCGGCGGTGGTGTTGTGCCGGACCACGTCGTCGCCGAGCTGGTCGAGGGCCCAGAGCCGGACCTGCGCCGACGACGCCACGGCGGGTGTGTCGGGTGCGGCAGGGGTCAGCGGCGCGAGTGCTGTGGCGTCGGTGTCGGCGTCCAGCAGTGCGGCGAGCCCGGCCACCGTCGGGTTGGTGAACAGCGTGTAGAGCGACACCTCCCGGCCGAACTCGGCCTGCACTCGGGACAGCAGGTGGGTGGCGAGCAACGAATGGCCGCCGAGGCCGAAGAAGTCGCTTGTCACACCCACCTGCTCGACGCCGAGCGCGGTGGCCCACAGGTCGGCCAGCCGTTGCTCGGTCGGGGTGCGCGGCGCGACCGTCTCCGCGTCGTCCGGCCCGGCCGCCCGGGTCGGCGCCTGTCGGCTCCGCTCGGCGACGGCGGCGGCCGTGCTCAACTCCTCGACGAGGTACGCGGCCCGCTCCGGCCCGATCGGCCCGGCGAGTCCGGCGCCGGTCTGCGGGCCGGGCGCGGCCGGTCCGGCACCGGTCCACGGGCCGGGCGGGTCCAGTGGCCAGACGTGGGCGAGGAATCGCCGCGCGTCGTCCCACCCGGCGGGCACCGCCAGCGCCAGCAGGCCCGGGTGGTCGCGCCGGAGCGCCGCCACCGTCTCCGGGTCGGTGTCGAGCACCACGGTGGTTGCCCGGTCGGCGGTGGCCAGCGCGGCGGTCAGACCGCCCGGCGGGCACGCCCGCACCTCGTGGCCGGGCAGCGCCTCGGTGAGCCGGTCGACCGGCAACCGGTCGCCGTCGACCAGCACCTGCCGGCGGAGCTGACCGGCGGTCCGGCGCAGCTCGCGCACCAGGATCGTGCCGAGGGCCGCGAAGTACTCGCCGGTGTACGGCACGTGCCCGAGCGCGTCGGCGCGTTCGTCGCCGACCTCGCTCACCGGGTAGGCGCCGGCGTGGTCGGCGGCCCAGACGGCGTGCACGCCCGGGGTACGAGCGGCCAGCGCGGTCAGCCGGTCGTCGAGCCGACCGTCGGCCCGTCGCCGGTCGACGCCCGGCGACGCGGGGCAGACCAGCAGCAGCAGCGGAGCGTCGGTGCGCCGCCGGTACGCCGCCACCGCCGCGACAAGGTCGTCCATGGCGGCATCGAGTGCCCCGGCGTCGCCGTCCTGCCGGCGCAGCCAGTCCTCCCAGCGCAACAGGCACACTGTGGCGTCGGCCGGCGGCCCGGCGAGCAGGTGCGCCACCAGTTGCCCGTAGCCGACCAACTCGACCGAGGCGGGCACCCGCAGGAAGCGCAGCCAGAACTCCACCGGGTCGCGCACCGGGTCGACGGTGAAGGTGGCCGCCAGCGCGATCCGCTGCCGGTGCAACCCCGACACCTGCGACAACTGCCGCTCAGGGGTGTCCGCCAGGGCGCGCAGCAGCTCCGGCAGCCGGCCCACCGTCGCGGCGATCGTCTCGTCCAGGTACAGGTCGGCGTTGAAGTCGACAGCGCCCTCGATCCGGTCACCGTGAGCGGTCAGGCTGACGAAGAGGTCGAAGTCGGTGAGGCCGTTCTCGGCGGCCACCGGTGTGAAGGTCACGCCGGCCGCCTGCCGCTGCGCCACACCGCCGTCGGTCATCGTGGCCAGCACCTGGAACAGCGGGTTCACGCTCGGGTCGCGGACCGGGCGGACCTCCTCCACCACCCGCGCGTACGGGGCCTCCTGGTGCGCGTACGCCTCGCTGACGGTGCGGTGGACCCGGCGCACCAGCTCGCGTGCCGTCGGGTCGCCGCTCACGTCCACCCGCAGCACCACCATGCTGGCGAAGCAGCCGATCAGCGGCTCCAGGTCGGTGCTCGCCCGACCGGCGGCCGGCATGCCGAACAGCAGGTCGTCCTGGTCGGTGGCCTGACGCAACAGGGCGCTGAGCCCGGCCAGGACGACCGCGTTGACTGTCGCGCCGGCCGAGCGGGCCAGCCCGCCCAGCGCCGCCGTCGTCGCGGCGTCGACCGTGAAGGGCAGGCTGCGGCCCCGGTGGGTCTGCACCGGCGGCCGGGGACGGTCCGGCGGCAGAGTCGATCGGGGCGGCGCGGTGGCGAGCCGCTCCCGCCAGTGCGCCAGGTGCCCGGCGAGTTCCCGTTCGGCCTCCGGACGTCGGCGGGCGGCGACGTGGGTGACGAACCGGGTGGACAGCGCCGGCAGCCCCGCCGGCACGTCACCGGCGAACTCGCCGTACCAGCTCACCACCTCCTCGACGAACACGCCGGCCGACCAGGCGTCGAAGACGATGTGGTGCGCGGCGACCAGCAGCAGGTGCTCGTCCTCGGCCAGCGCGAGCAGTCGTACCGCGAGCAGTGGGCCGGTGGTGAGGTCGAACCGGATCGCCGCGTGGGCGGCGGACTCCCGGTCGGCGGCGACCCGCCGTTGCTCCGGCGGCAGCGCCGTCAGGTCGACCACCGGCAGCGGCACCTCGACGGCGTCGCGGACCCGCTGGGTGACGGCGACGCCATCCCGGCTGTTGCCGTCGGCCGGCACGAAGACGATCCGCAGCGCGTCGTGCCGGGCCACCACCGCGTTCACCGCCCGGTGCAGTGCCGCGACGTCCAGCCGGCCGCTGATCCGCTCGGCGAACGGCACGTTGTAGACCGGGGTGCCGGGCTCCAGGCGGTCGAGGAACCAGAGCTGCTCCTGCGTGAAGGAGAGCGGGTAGGCGGTGGCGGCGTCCGCGCGCTGCGGACGAGCCCGGCGCAGTCGCAGCGCCAGCAGCTCCCGCTGCTCGGGGGTGAGGCCGGCGAGGTCCGGGTGCAGGTCCTGGCTCACCGGGTGACCCCCTCGGCGTGGGCGCCCACCGTCGTCGGCCGGCCGCTCAACAGGCGGGCCAGCGGGGGAGGGGAGTCGTGCAGGTAGAGGTGGCCACCGGGCACGACGGTCAGCGAGAAGCCGACGGCGGTGCAGGCAGCCCAGCCGGCCATCTCGTCCGGGCTGATCAGGGGGTCGTCGGCCGCCGCCACCGCGTCCACCGGCAGCGGCAGCGGGGTTACAGTGGTCGGTCGGTACGACGCGACGACGGCCAGGTCGGCCCGGACGGTGGGCAGGATCAGGTCCAGCAGGCCGGCGTCGGCGAGCACCTCGTCGGACACCCCGCCGAGGTCACGCAGCCATCGAGTCAACGCCGCGTCGTCGAGGTGCTGCGCCGAGCCGATCGGTGCGCTGTCCTGCGGCGGGCGGGCCGCGGAGACCACCAGCCGCTGCGGCGCCGGGCCGCCCCGGGCGAGCAGGCGGGTGGCCACCTCGTACCCGATGAGGGCGCCCAGGCTGTGCCCGAAGATCGCGTACGGGGCCGCAACCCGCTCGACGATCGCGTCGACCAGCGGCGGCGCCAGGTCGGCCATCGTCCTCAGCGGCGGATCGGCCAGCCGGCGTTCCCGGCCGGGCAGCTGCGCGGTCCACACCTCCACGTCGTCGCCCAGCAGCGTCGACCAGGGCCGGTACGTGCCGGCGCCGGCGCCGGCGTACGGGAGGCAGACCAGCCGCAGCCGGGCGGTCGGGCGCGGCGCGGCGCAGCTCAACCAGGCGGCGGCACCGGTCGGTCGGGTGGCGGTCGTCGGCTGTGGCATGCGAACCCCGATCCTGCTCAGCACGGCGACGACGGGTGGTGTCGCCATGCCCGCACACGCTAGGAACGGCCCGTGACGGCGGTCTTAGCGTCGGATGAGGGTTAGCTGCGGTGTGTGCTGCGGGTGGCCGGACCGGGTCCGCTGTGGACCTACCCGGAGCGGGTCACGGTGCCTCGACGACCTCGCGGCCGAGGGGCCAGAACGCGGCCGGAACGAGCTTGAAGTTGGCGACGCCGAACGGGATGGTGATGACCAGGACGAAGCAGATCAGCGCGGCGATGCCGTACCCGACCGCCAGCACGAGGCCGCCGCCGAAGACGAGCCACAGCACATTCAGTACGAAACGAATCATTACTCCAGCATGAAACATGCTCGCCACTCGGCCGGGTTCTCGGGGGTTGCTCGGTGGAAGACCTGAGACGAAAGCCAGGGCGACCCGAGGGATGCTCCCGGAGGTCGGCAGCCGCCGGCGGTCACCCTCGATCTGCTTCCCATCGGCGGCCTGTGCATGGCGCTGGCGTTGGCCCCGGCGCTGCCGCTGGTACGACTGCACGGTGAGCGGGCCGAGTCACCCGTCCCTTCCCACTGAGGACTCGGGGTGGCGCTGGCCCCTTCGAACCAGCGCCACCCTGCGAGCCGCTACCTCAGGGCGAGGGTGCGGGCGTCGGCGGCGATGACGCTGGCGACCTCCGCCGGCACCAGCTTGCCGGCCTGCCGGTCGGCGTAGGTGGCCAGCTCGGCGTACTGGGCGTGGGCCAGCTTGGTGGTCATCGCGGTGACGGCGGCCGGGTCCGCGCCCGCTGTGAGGATCAGGTAGCCGAGGCCGGCCTGGCTCACCGTCACGGTGAAGGTGCTGGTCACGGTGGCGGTGCCCTCCGGCCCGGTGGCCTCGGTGGAGATGGTGTGCCGGCCGGCGGTCAGCTTGGCCAGGTCGAGCTTGCGCCCGGCGGCCGACTTCTTGCCGTCCAGCGTGACGGTGACGGTGTCCGCGTTGGTCGCGGCGACAGCGATCACCGGGGACTGCGCCCGGTCCAGCCGAGCCCCGTTGGTCGGTGAGGTGATCTGCACGGTCGGGTCGGCGGAGGCCCGCTGGACGAACGCCGAGTTCCAGCCGACCAGCTCCGCCGCGCGGTTGGTGATGATCGCGTCGGCGCCGATCCGCTCCAGCCGCTGCCACAGGCCGGCGGAGTCCATCGTCCAGGCCATCACGGCGACTCCGGCGGCGTGCAGCGGCGCGACGACCTCCGGCTTGGCCAACAGCGCGTTGCCGTCCGGGTTGTACGCGGTCAGGTGCAGCTCCTTCGCGATCGCCACCGGGTCGGCGTCCAGTGTGCTGCGGAGCAGGCCGAGCGGCAGCTCGGGGGCGATCTCGTAGGTGTACTTCAGGGCGTCGACCTCGAAGCTCTGGATGAAGACCCGGCCCATCATCTGCTCGTCCCGGATCACCTGAATGATCGTGGCGACCTCGTCGCGGGTGTGCCTGCCCTTGATCTCCACGAGCAGGTTGCCGCCCCGGGTGCGCAGGTCGGCGAGCTGCTCGGCGAGGGTGGGCACGCGCTCGCCGACGTACTGCGGGCCGAACCAGGAGCCGGCGTCGAGCGCCTTGATCTGCGCGGCGGTCAGGTCCCGGATGTTGCCGGTGCCGTCGGTGGTCCGGTCGACGGTGCCGTCGTGCAGGATGAACGGGATGCCGTCCCTGCTCGGCTGGACGTCGTTCTCGATCCAGTCCGCGCCGCCCTTACGGGCGATCTCCTGGGCGACGAGGGTGTTCTCCGGTGCGGCGGCGGACGCGCCCCGGTGGGCGATCACGGTGAACGGGCTGCCCTCCGGGCGGAGGTAGCCGTTCGGCGCCAGCTCGGTGACGGTGACGTCGTCGTACGACACGGTCGCGCCGTTGACGAAGAGCCCCTGCACGCCGTCGGCGGAACGCTGGAGGCTGCTGGTCCGCATCGCCTCCCGCCCATCGAAGATCCAGCGGGCCTGGTTGCCGTGCACCTCGACCGCGACGCGCACGTCCCGGCCGGTGCCGGCGGCGGACGGGGCGGAGGCGGTGTTCGTCACGACCCAGGCGTTGGCAGTGGTCCGCTGGGCGAATTCGAGCCCGTTGGCGGCGGTGGTGCCGCTGCGCATGGTGGCGATCCACCAGGGGGTCGCGCCACTGGCGGGGACGTCGATGCCGAGCGAGGCCCAGCGGGTGGCGGCCGAGACCGACTCGAAGCGCATGGTCGCCTCGAGGCGGAAATCGTTCAGGTGCCGACCGAAAGTGATCTTGTTGTTCTCGCTGGAGCTGGCGGAGGTCCCGTACAGTCGGCCGTTCTCGACCTTCCAGGCGCCGTCGACCGCGTGCCAACCAGCGGGCAGCGACCCGGTCGAGAAGCTCTCCGAGACGACGACGCTTCCCGGCTCGGCGGTGGCGGGCGACGAGGTCGCGACGGCGACAGCGACGGCAGCGCCGGTGACGGCGAGGGCGACGACGGAGGCGGCGGCCCGGGCACCCAGGTCGCCGAGGCGCGACCCGGCGCGGCGAGGCGACGGTGATGCGGGTAGGACAGTCATGGTCGCGACGGTACGAAGCGCGCCCGAACTGATGATCAATCAAGCATGGCTGCCGCCGGAACGCCCGGTGTACCCCGCTCCATCGGGCCGTCCCGGATTGGTCAGCTCGACAGGCCGGAGCAGGCGACCCCGTCGATGGTGCACGCCTTGGGGGCGGAGCCGGTCAACGATCCATTGACCCGGAACGTCACCCGGACCGAGGCGCTGCCGGGCACCTGAGGAGTGTTCGGGTCCGGCACGAACGTCCACACCGCACCGTCCCGGCTGGCCTGTGCCCCCTCGACCCCGCTGATCCCCAGCGACTCCCGGGGCAGGGTGACGACCAGCGTCCACCCCGGTGCCGGGACCGGACCGGGATTGCTGATCGTCA
Source organism: Micromonospora sp. NPDC005324 (assembly GCF_040607155.1). Lineage (NCBI taxonomy): Bacteria > Bacillati > Actinomycetota > Actinomycetes > Micromonosporales > Micromonosporaceae > Micromonospora > Micromonospora sp. NPDC005324. Next base: position 84,084 of record NZ_JBEXGE010000014.1, read on the forward strand.
CGGTCGCGCCGTAACTGAGCAGGGCGTTGTCCGTGATGGCGAAGGCCGCGCCCAGGGCCGCCGGGGTAGGTTCGGCACTCGCGCCGGTCGGCGTGGGCCGGGTCGACGACGCGACGGCCGGTGGGACCGAGGAGGCCGAGGCGGGCGGGGGAGCGGGCACCGCCGGGCTGGTGGCCGCCGGTCGCGCCTGCGCCCGGGGAGTAGCCGACGGCGACGCGCCCACCTGCTCGACCGACGGCGGCGGGTCGAGGGTCACCGGCGTCAGCTTCTCCGGCGTACGCAGCACCCCGACGACGGACACGGCCGTCGCGATCAGCACCCCGAGCGCCGCCACGACGGCCACCCAGGTGGCCCGCGAGACGTCCTCCCGACCGGTGAGCACCCGCCGTGCGGCAGTGACGAGGGCCACGACCCGATCCAGCAGGATGATCGCCACGGTACGGCGTGGCTGGGGTGGTGTTGCCGGCACTGCCAGTCTCTCCTTCAGTTCGTCGCCGGGTGCGCGCCCGCGATCCGTCCGGGTCGCGGGTGGCACCTGCCCGGTCACAGCCCGCGAAGCCCGACGAGTATCGCCTCGAGCAGATCCTCGGTCGGCAGCTCCGACAGCATCGGCGGTTCGTGCGTCTCGATCAGCCCGGTCGCGAGCAGGTCACCGAGCAGCACCCGGACGGTCCCCAGCGGAAGATCCAACTCGGCACCCACCTCGGCCACCGACACTGGATGGTGACACAGCTCGACGATCCGCGCCTGTTCAGGGAAGAGCGGTGTGGGGGGCGTGACCCCCCGCCGGGCGACGACCAGCGAGATCAGGTCGAACTGGCCGCGTGCGGGCGCGGTGCGCCCCCCGGTCATCGTGTAGGGCCGGGCGACCGGGCCCGCGTCGTCGTCGTACCACGCCTCGTCAGGGGTGCCGCTGGTGTGCACCAGTGTCCCCGATCGTCACCGAGGAGGCCGGGCCCAACGTGATCGGCAGGTGCTGCTCGGCCTGCCCGACGAAGAGCGCCACCTCGTACGCCATGTCACCGACCTCGACGTCGTCACCGGCGATCCGCACGGTGAGGATGGTCCCGTTCGGGATGGTGGCGATGAACAGGAACGCTCGCGACATCTGCACCACGACCTGGCGCAGCCGACCCGCGTCGCAGGTCCGGGTGGCGGCCAGCCCCAACGCGATCAGTCCGGCGACCACGCCGGAGATCTGCTCGGCCAGCTTGTCCCCCACCCGCCGCGAGCCGCCGAGCGGCAGCCCGTCCGGTGAGAGCACCACGGCGAACTCCGCGCCGTGCACCCGGTCGACCAGATCGTTCAGGGCGTCGGTCAGACCGTCCTCGGTGACCACTGCAGACGTCATTGATGTCTCCTAGCTGTTCTCGCGACTGGCAACTCAACAGTGTCGAGGCTGGTCCTGCCGTGTTCCGGGCCGGTCGACCCGGGGTGGCGGACCCGCGTCGGCAGCGCGCCGTCGCCGTTCGGGTCGGGCAGGTCGGCGCCGGTGCGGGCCGGTGGGTACGGGGTGGCGGGTGGTGCGCTGGCTGGTGTGCGGCCGGTGTCGGTGACCGCGATCAGCCGGGAGGGGAGGAGCACGATGGCCGCCGTTCCACCGCGCCGGCTGGGGCGCAGCGAGACGTGGGCGCCGCAGCGGCCGGCCAGGACGGCGGCGGCGTACCAGCCGGCGCGGCCTGCGGGCGGGCCGTCCGGTGGCGGGTTGCCGAGCAGGTGGTTCGCCTCGGCCAACGCTGCGGCGTCCAGCCCGGGCCCGTCGTCGACGACGAGGACGGCACACCCCTGCTGTCGCTGCTCGCCGCTGACCCGGACGGTGGTCTCCGCCTCGGAGAAGGCCAGGGCGTTCTCGATCAGCTCCGCCAGCAGGTGGATGACGTCCGTGACGGCCGGCCCCGCGAGCGACCACGGCCAGTGCGGCGCGATCAGGACCCGGTGGTAGTCCGGCACCTCGGCGACAGCGCCGCGCGCCACGTCGAGCAGTGGCACCGGGCGTCGCCAGCGGCGGGCGGGCGTCGCGCCGGCCAGGGTGACCAGTTTCTCCACGTTGCGTCGGACCCGGGTGGTGAGGTGGTCGAGTTGGAACAGCTCGCCGGTTTCCTCGGTGGACCGATCCCGACGCTGCATCCCGTCCAGCAGGCTGAGTTGGTCACGCAGCAGGACCTGGTTGCGTCGGGTCAACCCCAGGAACAGCTCCCGCTCGGCGTCACCCCCCGGCGTCGCCGGTTCCTGCGCTGGGGTCGGCGTCTCCGGCGCCGGTGCCGGGAGATCGGCACCGGGTCTGGTCAGCTCGTCGGTGAGGCGTCGGACGGTGCCCGCCCAGCTCAGCAGCAGCACGAGCACGACGATGAGGCCGAGCCCCACCACAGCCCCGGTACGCGCGATGAGCACGGCGGCACCGGGGGTGGCCCGCTCGACGCTGCTGCGGGCGGTGTTCGTCACCAGTGTCTGCAGCGCGCCGAGGGCGGCATCCGCCGCGGCCCGCCAGCCCTGGATGGTGAGACCGGCCAGGGCGTTGGCGGTGCCGGCCTGCAGCAGAAGCCGGTCCTCCAGAGCGAGCAGGGCCGCGAACTCGGGGCCGGCCGCGAGGCGCTGCTGCTCGCCCTGGCCGTCGGGCGGAAGCCCGGCCGCGGCCTCGGTGCGCCCGTACCGCTGGGTGCTGACCAGTTCGCCCAGCCGGCGCCGCTCGTCGGCGCCGAGCCCTGCGCCGGTCAGGGCCGCGCTGACCACTGTGTCCTCCCGGGCGAGCAACTCCCGGGCGCGGGCCAGCGCGATCACCGCTCGGGTGTCGGCGGCCAACCCGCTCTCGTACGCGCCCCACTCCGGGCCGTACACCCGGAAGGCGACGTCGATGACCTCGTCGTACCCGCCGATTGCCGCGCCCTGGTCGAGCCGCCCGGTGTCCACCTGGGATCGCCTCGTGCCCAGGCCGTAGAGCCGTCGGACCAGCTCACCGGCCCGGTCGCGGACGGTGCCGGCGCTGAGCAGCCGAAGGTCGCGGCCCTTCGTGAACTCGCGGATCTCGGCGGCGGCCCGGTCGGTGCCCTCGCGGGCCCCGACCAGCGAGGGCGTCTTCTGCCCCGCCCCGGCGATCGTCTCGGCGGCGATCCGACGCTCCGTCTGCAGGCTCAGAATCAGGCGGTCGATGGGCTGGCCCAGCGTGTCCGCCAGCGCCCGGACGCGCAGCAGGTCGATGGTGTCCTGGCTGGAGACGTAGGCCGCGTACGACCAGAGCGTGATCAGCACGGCGGCCAGCACGGCCAGCCTGGCCCGGATCAGCCGAACGTCGTTGCGGGTCATCGGCTCGCCCGCTGCGGCCACGGTTGCCCGGCGGTGTCGCTGGCCCGGTCGGCGACGAGGGTGCGCAGCAGCGCCAGCAGCTCGGTGCGGTTGGCGCAGTTCAGCCGGTTACGCATCCGCGCCACGTGGTGTTCGACGGTCTTGGCCGAGATGAAGAGCCGGTCGCCGATCTCCCGGTAGGTCAATCCGGCAAGCACCAGCTCGGCGACCTCGTACTCGCGGTCGCTGAGCCCGTGCTGCGTGGGGCCGGCGGCCCGCGCCGTGCTCGCACCGGTCGTCGGTGTCTGCCCGCCCTGCCCACCGGAGGGCCGCCCCTGCAACGCTCGCGCGCACTCCAGCAGGGTGGTCATCGCCCGCCGGTCCGTCGTGCGGATGGCGGCCTGCCCGGCGAGGCGGGCGCCGTCCCAGCACAACCCGGTGTCGTGCAGCCCCCGGGCGGCGGCCTCCACCCGGGTCGGGTCGACGGCCCCCCGGAGCACCTCCACCCAGCTTTCCGCTGCGGCGGCGACCACTGCCGCGTACCGGCTGTGGCCAGCGGCGGCGACCAACGCCGTGACGTGTTCGTCGGCGACCGTCGGCTCACCGGTCAGGATGGCGGCGTGAAGCCCGCTCCAGTGCAACGGCACACTCCACAGTGGCGGGTCGCCGAGGCGGTTGAGCAGCGCACGCCCCTGGTGCAGGTAGGGCTCCAGCCGGGCCAGGTCACCCAGCCGCGCGCCCGCGATGGCCAGCTCACCCAGCGGCAGCAGTGTGAACAGGTCGACGGGGTGCCGCACCACGGCCTCCAGCGCCTGCTCCCAACCCCGCTTGAGTGCCCCGAGGTCACTGTTGCGCCGGCCGATGCCCATCCGGATCGCGGCGGCGAAGAGCTGGTCGCGTGACTCCAGTGCCCGCCCGTCGAGCGTCACAGTGGCGAGCCGCTCGCCGGCGGCGTGGATCTCACCACGGACCATCAGGATCCAGGCCTGCAACAGCCGGTGGCGGCGGGCCATCAGCGGGCCGCCGACACCGGCGCCCAGGGCGCGGTGCAGCACCCGCTCGGCGATCTCCAGCTCACCGCAGTGCACCGCCGTCAACGCGGCGAGGGCCGCCGGGCTGTCCGGCAGCAACGCCGCGCGGCCGTCCGGCTCCAGCAGCGCGGCGGCCTGCACGAGCGCGGAGAGCGCGGCGGTCGGCGGGCCGGTCACGCTCTCCCGTACACCGTTGGCCATCAGTCGGGCGGCGCTGGCGTGCAGGGTCGGCGGCTCGCCCGCCGGGTCACCCGCCGGTGACTCGGTGCTGGCGGCCAGGTCACCGGCGGCGAGCCCGCCGACGATGGCGAACGCCGCCGCCGAGGCGGTGCCCGACCACCGGAACAGCTCGACGCTGCGACCGACGTGACCACGGTGGGCCAGGGCGGTGGCAGCGACCACTGCCGCATCGGAGCGCTCCGGGGGAGCGGCAGTGGCCAGGAGTCGGTCTGCCAGCCGAAGCGCGTCGTCGAGGTGACCGGCGAGGGCGGCGGCGAGCGCCTGCTGCGCGTTGGGTGGCCGCCCGGCCGCCGTGGCCGCCGCGAACAGCTCGGCGGCGAACGCCGGCTCGTCGGCCAGCGCCTCGTCCGCCGCCGCGGCCAGGGTCGCGGCCGGGCAGTCGCCGAGCGCGCCGACCGCGAGCAGGGAGCGGACCAGCGGCAGCACCGCGCCACCCCGGGCGAGCTGCAACTCGGTGAGCCGCCGCCAGACCGCCGTCCGCTCGGTGGTGGGACTGAGCGTCGCGACGGCACGCCGGACGATCGGCGCGAGCCGCCCGTCCGCGCCGAGCAGCCCGGCGGCCCTCGTCGTGGCGATCAGTTCGTCCACCCCGGCCGGGTCCCGGCCCAGCAGCGCGCCGAGCATGTTCACCGGCAGCGCCCCGCCGACCGCGACGGCGAGCAGCAGTCGTCGTACCGCGGCGGGCTGAACGTCCAGGTCGGGCCCGAATTCGAGGATGACGGACCGGGGCGGGTCCACCACCCCGGTCCGGGTCTCCGTGCCGGCCAGGCCGCGGGCCAGCCGTTCCACGTCCCGGGGTACGCCGGCGGTCTGCGTGTGGACGAAATCGACCAGGTCGGCGGGGCGGCCCAGCTCGGGTGTGGCGGCGAGATGGGCGGCGGTCTGCTCCCGGGTGAACGGCGTGAGGAGCACGGCCTGCCCGTCGCGTCGTAGGGCGTCGACCAGCTCACTGAACGCCGCCGACCGGGGCCACGGGCGGTGGGCGACCACCAACCGGTGTCGCCGGCCGGCGACCAGACGCAGCAGCGCCTCCGTCCTCGCGTCGTCGAGCAGGTGCGCGTCGTCGACCAGCACCGCAGTGTCGGGGTCGACCGGCTCATCCGGCTCCGGCGCGGCCGTGCGGACGGCGATCCCGGCCCGCTGGTGGATGCGCTCCAGCTCGGCGAGGAGCGCGGTCTTTCCGTGACCGGCCGGACCGGCGATGCCGACGGCGAGAGGGCCGGTCGGATCCTGCGCCACAGTGTCCAGGAGCGCCTGCAACCCCTTGTCCACTGTCAACCCTGGTGCGGCGAGGTCATTCATGATCATTGCGGTCATCCTTCGCGTCCTCGGCCGCGGGCCAGCGCCAGGCGGGACGGCTTCGGCAGTTCCAGTGGGAGGACCCGGACCGGGGGCCGCGGTGGCGGATCGCCCGGAACGGTGTGATGGGGGCGGCGTGTTGCCGGGAGGGTGGCCCGCCCGGCGCCGCTGGCCGGGGCCGGAACGCGGGCCGGCGGCGGCTGGCGAGGGCGTGGTGACACCACCTGACAGGCAGCCATCGCCGCCCCGGTGGCGGCGGTCAACTGTGCGTCCGGCTCCACCTCGACGGCCACCGGGAGGGCCGCGCCGATCAGCTCGGTCACGAGCGGGACCCGGGTGGAGCCGCGGCCAGCAGGACGCCGTCGAGCTGCGCCGGAGTCACGTCGGCACTGCGTACGGCCCGGAGCAGGAGGTCGACGGTGGCCTGCACCGTCGGGCGGATCATGGCCTCGAACTGTGCCCGGGTCACCGGCACCCGCGTCGGACCGCTCGGCAGGGTCAGCACCACGTCGGCCGTGAGGTCGACTGTCAGCACCCGCTTGACCCGGTCACACTCGGCGCGCAGCCCGCGCAGCGCGGCCTGGGCCCCACGGCGTCCGGTCGCGGCCAACTCCCGGGCCAGCACGGTACGAGCATGCTCGGCCAGCGCCTCGTCGAAGTCGGCGCCACCGATCGAGTCGAGACCCTGCGGGGTGCCGAACGTCTCGTACGTGCCGCGCGGGGTGCGGCGCACCAGGGCCGCCTCGAAACTGTTGCCCCCCAGGGCGTAGACCACGGCCGTGCTGCCCGCGAACCCGCGTGCGGCGTGGCTCTCGGCGACGGTGACCGTGCGGGGCAGCAACGTCACGTGCCGTAGGCCGAGGTTCGACAGTGCCCGGTGCAGCACCTCCCGCCGGTAGGGGCGCCACCCCGCCGGGTGGCTGAGCACTATCGCCTCGGCCGCCTCGCCCTCCAGGGTGTGGACCCGCTCCACCACCCAGGCCGCCAGTTCGGCGGTCAGCGTCTGCGGCGCGCACGGCTCGCCGCCGAGCAGCACCGGCACGTCGTCGCCGATCCGGTGGACGAAGTCCCGTGTGGTGCGGCTGCCGTCGTCGGTCACTGGCTCGCCGACGCGCAGCGAACCGTCCTCGGCCAGGCAGAGCACCGAGGGCATGAGGGGTGAGCCGGCGCTCAGCGGGACGGCCTCGGGACGGGTCCAGGTCGCACCGCGCCGCCGCGCGACGGCGGCGGCGGTGTTGCTGCTTCCGATGTCTATCCCCAGGACGTACGGCATCGTCTCTGTCTCTCCCCGTGAGTCGGCCGGTCGGTGGCGATGGCGTCGGCTGCCCGACGACCCACCCCCGGCGAACCCCGCGGGCTCCTACGTTCGTACCAGAGATCAGTCCCTGGTCGGGACCCTAATCTCGCCGGGACGGTTTCCCCCTGTCCCCCTAACGTACGAGGTGGGGGAGCCCCTAGTTCAACCGGCCCGGATGCGGGCTCAGCCCCGATGCCCGGGGCGGGCCCCGGCAATAGCGTCGTCACCGTCGACGTACGACACCCCGCCAATGCCACTTCCGAGGAGAACCGGCACATGGACTCGCAGCAGACGCTCCACGACTTCGTGCTCGACCTACTGACGAACCCGGACGCGCGGTCGGCCTTCGACCTCGACCCCGAGGGCGCGTTGCGGGGCGCCGGGCTCACCGACATCACCGCTGCGGACGTGCAGGACGTCGTACCGCTGGTCGTCGACTACGCGCCGGGTGCGGGCCTCGCGCCGTTGGCCTCGCCGGTCGGGCAGCTCGGGCTGGACCCGCTGCTCACCGACACCACCGACGTGGTGGGTCAGTTGCAGAGCGTGGCGCAGCAGATCAGCGTCACCAGCTCGCCCGGTGGCGTGGACGTCAAGGCCGGCGTGCTCGGCGCCATCGCTGTCGACCCGTCGACCGCCGCCGCCGGCGTCACAGTGCTGCCGGGCATCGGTCTGGGCGTCGGTCCGTACGGCCTCGACACCGACCTGGCCGGTGTCTCCGACGTGGCGCACACCCTCGACGCCGACGTGGTGCAGCCGGTGGACGCGATCGCGGACCCGGTGCTCGGCGACGTCACCGGCACCGTCGGCGATCCGAGCGGTCTGCTCGGCGTCGCTGACTCGAACCTGATCGGCGGCGACCTGACCGGTGGTGTCCTCTCCGGCACCCACGGTCAGCTCGGCGGGGTCGTCAGCTCCCTCGGTGTCGACGACACCCTTGGCGGGCTGGGCCTCGGGCACGGCGACGGTGCCGTCGGCGGCCTGGTCCCGCCGCTCGACGTGCCGTCGACGGTGGGCGGCGTGACGCACCAGGTGGACAGCCTCCTCCCCGGTGTCACCGACACGGTCGGTGACGTGACCGGTGGGGTCACCGATGGTGTGCTCGGCGGCGACTCGCACGCCTCGTCCGATCACGGGCTGCTGGGTATCACCGGCGGTCTGCTCTGACCCGGATTTCCGGTCGGAGCGGAGGGCCGGATCGTCTCGGGCGATCCGGCCCTTCCCGGTTCCACATCCGGTCCCTCTTGATAATTGAGCTGAAATCCGCACACTTGGTGCGGTGATGGCCGGGATCTGGTTGGACGTGCTGGACGAGATCGCCCGCACGTGCACTGCACACGGTCGCGGTGACCTACTCCAGACGGTGCGGCAGAAGCGCGCGCAACTGCTGGACCCGACGCTGCGTGTCCTGGTCATCGGCGAGCCGAACCAGGGCAAGAGTCAGCTGATCAACGCGATCATCAACGCTCCGGCCTGCCCGGTCGGCGACGGTCGGACGACAGTCCTGCCGACCGTGGTGCAGCACGCCGAGGCCCCCACCGCGGCGGTGGCGCAGGCGCCGCCACCAGCCCCGGGGCACCCCACCGCCGCCGCGGTGACCGTCGAGCGGACCCCGGTGGCGCTCAACCAGGTCGCGGCGGGCGTGGCCGGCCTGGTCGGGTGCCGGCCGGGCGGCGGGCCGGCGTACATCGAGATCGGACTGCCCCGTGCCCTGCTCGGTGCCGGGCTGGTGCTGGTGGACACTCCCGGCACCGACGAGGTCGCCGGCATCGGCGCCGCCGCTTCGGTCGCCGCGCCCGCCCGCGCGGACACCGTGCTGCTGGTCTCCGACTCCACTCGGGAGTTGTCGGTCGCCGAGCTGAACATGCTGCTGCACATCATGCGTTCGCACCCGAATGTGGTGGTGGTGCAGAGCAAGACCGATCTGGTGGCGGACTGGCGTACTGTCGCCGAGCGCAACCGGCAGCACCTGGCCGAGGCGGGGATTCCGGCGACGCTGATCCCGGTCTCGGCGGCGCTGCGACTGCGCGCCGCCGCGGCCGACGACCGCGGGCTCAACGCCGAGTCGGGTTTCCCCGCGCTGATCGCCCGCCTGCACCGCGACCTGGCCGGCAAGGCCGACCACCTGGCCCGGGCGGCGGTGCAGACGGTGGCCCGGACGGTGGTGGAGCAGTTGGCCGCGCCGCTGCGCGCCGATTTGGCGACCCAGGAGGAAGAGGAGCAGTCCGGGCCGATGTCCCGGCTGCACGCGGCGCAGCGCGAGGTCGACGAGTTGCGCCGGTGTTCCACCAGGTGGCAGAACACGCTGACCGACGAGATCACCGACCTGCTCGCCGACCTCGAGTACGACCTGCGCGACCGGACCCGACAGATCCTGCGCGCGGTGGACGAGGCGTTCGACACCGCCGATCCGTTGGTCGCCTGGGACACGTTCCAGGACTGGCTGGAGCGGAGCCTGGTGGAGGCGGCGGAGGCGAACCACGAGTGGCTGACCCAGCGCTGTGACTGGATCGCCCGGCGGGTGGCCGCCACCTTCGACCGGTACGGCTACGACGTGCTGCCGCCCTGGTCGATGACGATGCCGGACGACATCGGCGAGCGACTGCCCGAGCTGCAACGGCCGACGATCGACCGGTTCACCACCGGCCAGAAGTTGTTCACCGGGATGAAGGGCTCGTACGGCGGCATGCTGATGTTCGGTCTGGCGACCACCCTGGCCGGCATGCCGATGATCAACCCGGTCTCGGTCGGCATCGGGGCGCTCTTCGGCGGCAAGAGCATCCGCGACGAGAGCAAGCAGTTGCTCCGTCGCCGCCAGGCGACGGTCAAGACGGCCATACAGCGGCACGTCGACGACTTCTTCGTCCGGATCATCCGAGACTGCCGCGACGCCGCCCGGCAGGTGCAGCGGATGCTGCGGGACCACTTCACGGGGCTGACCGAGGAGCTCCAGGAGGCCATCGTGCAGTCGTTCCGCAGCGCGAAGCAGGAGGCCGACACCGATGCCTCGCTGCGCGAGCAGCGGCAGCGCGAGATCCGGTTGAAGATGACCCGGCTGGCGGCGGTGTACGAGCAGGCCCGGCAGTTGACCGGCGCCCGCCCCGCTCCGCTGCTGCTGGAGCCGCAGGCATGACGGTGGGGGTGCGCCTGGACGAGGCGGCGTGGGGGTTGCTGCACCAGGCCATCGAGCTGTACCAGGACAATCCCCGGGCCGTCAATGAGCTTCGGCAACAGGTGGCCCGGTTGGAGCAGCCGCTGCGAATCGCCATCGTCGGCCCGTGGCGGTCGGGCAAGTCGACGGTGCTCAACGCGTTGATGGGCGAGGAGGTCGCGCCGGTCGAACGGGCGGACAGGGCCTTCACCTGGTACGAGGACGGGGCAGCGCCGCGCGCCACCGCCTACCCGGTCGGGCAGCCGCCACAGGAGTTGGCAGTGGTGAAGTCGGCGACCGGGCTGCGGGTGGATCTGGGCTGGGGTGCGGGGGAGGTGCGCGACATCGTGGTGCGGTGGCCGACGCGGGCGCTGCGGCAGATCACGCTGATCGACACTCCGGCGGTCACCGGCGGCGCCGAGCAGGGCCGGGTGCCGGTGTTGGAGCGGGTGCTGCGCGACTCGGACGCGGTGTTGTACCTGACCCGCGACGGTCGCGACAGCGATCTGCGGGTGCTGGAGTCCGCAAGGGACAGTGCCGTCGGGCAGTCCGCTGCGGTCAACGTGATCATGGTGCTGTCCCGCGCCGACGAGACCGGTGGCGGTCGGATCGACGGTCTGCTCACGGCCCGCCAGCTCGCCCGCCGGCACTACCGCGACCCGAGGGTGAACGCGCTCAGCGTCAACGTCGTGGCGTGCAGCGGCATGATCGGCCTGGCCGGCCGGATGCTCGGTGAGTCGGATTTCGCCGCGCTCGCGACAGTGGCCCAGGTGCCCCGGGCGGAGCTGGACGTCCACCTCATCTCCGCCGACCGCTTCCTGCGTGGCGAGCTGCCGGTACGGCTGGACACCGAGGTGCGCGCCGCGCTGCTGGGCCGGTTCGGGGTCTTCGGTGTCCGGCTGGCGGCCACGCTGGTGCGCAGCGGGTTCGACAGCCGGGTGAAGCTCTCCGCCGAGTTGATTCGGCGTAGCGGTCTCACCGAGCTGCGCGAGTCGGTGACGCGGTGTTTCATCGATCGCCGGGACGCGCTGAAGGCGCGCTCCGCGTTGGCCGCGGTGGAGGCGCTGCTGCGGGCCGAGCCGACCCGGGGCTCCGCCGAGCTGGTCGGCGCGGTGGAGCAGATCCTCGCCGGTGCGCACGAGTTCCGGGAGTTGCGCCTGCTGGTGGCGTTGCGGAACACCCGGCTGGGGTTCGACGCGGAGCTGGCCGCCGAGGCGCAGCGGCTGGTTGGCGGCGACGGGGTGGGCCTGGCGGCACGGCTCGGTGTCGAGCACGAGACCGACGTGCGGCAGCTCTGGGAGGTCGCCTCCGACGCGCAGTGGCGGTGGCGGGACCGGGCGGAGGACCCGCTGCTCCCGCTGGCGCAGCGCCGCGGTGCCCAGGTCGTCGTCCGCAGTTGCGAGGGGATGATCGCCGAGCTGGCCGCGGGCGGGCGCTGAGCGTCCGATCGCCCGTTTCGCGGCGGTGGTTGGCAGTCTTTCGAGGTGGGAGGCACCCGGCATTGGCCAAAACCGGAAGTGTTGGTTAGCCTAACCTAACTTTCGGGCCGGATGGCTCGCTTCTCTTCGAAAGATCGGGAACTTCACCATGCACTCATGGCGTCCGGTCCTGGCCGTCGCGGCGCTGAGCGCCGTGCTCGGCGGGCTCACCGGTTGTGGCAACGACACGGGCAACGGTGACACCGCCGCCGCTGCCACCGCCTCCGGCCCCTGGTCTTTCAACGACGGCTCGGGCAAGGTCGTCAAGGCGGACAAGACACCGACGCGGATCATCGCGCACGCCGGTGAGGCCGCGGCCCTCATGTCCTTCGGCATCAAGCCGGTCGGCGTCTACGCCGACGAGTCGGTCAAGACCGACCCCAACCTGAAGAGCCTCGACCTCACCGGGATCGAGATCCTCGGCGAGGAGTGGGGCAAGATCGACGTGGAGAAGGCCGCCGCCCTGCGTCCAGACCTGATCGTCGGCGACTGGTGGCCGGCCGAGAAGGCGCACAGCGGCATGGAGGAGGGCGTCGACGAGAAGAGCAAGAAGCTCGCCGAGCTGGCCCCCATCGTCGGCGTCACGCAGGGCAAGTCGATCGTCGCGCTGGCCGAGGGGTACGAGGATCTCGCCGAGAGCCTCGGCGCCGACGTGGCCAGCCCGCAGATCGCGGCGAACAAGAAGCGCTTCGAGGACGCGGTGACAGCGTTCAAGGCGGCCACCTCGGCCAAGCCGGACCTGACTGTCGCGGCGATGTCGCCCTCGACCGAGAAGGTCTACGTCGCGAACCCCGAGTACGCGCCCGAGTTGCTGGACCTTCAGACCTGGGGCCTGAAGGTGATCAACCCGGCCAGCCCGGACCCGGCCTTCCCGTACTGGGAGAACCTCAGCTGGGAGAACGCCGACAAGTACCAGCCGGACCTGATCCTGTGGGATGGCCGGTCCTTCACGCCCACTGCCAACGCCGAGTGGACCACGAAGCAGCCGACCTGGTCCAGGATCAAGGCGGCCAAGGTCGGTGCCACCGTCTCCTGGCCGGCGTTCTGGCTGCACACGTACGGGGACTTCGCCACCGAGCTGGACAAGCTGACCCAGGCGGTCAAGGCCGCTGATCCGAATGTCGGCAACTAACCAGATCGGGACGCGCACCTCGACGGGAGGCGTGCGGCGAGCCTCTGCCCTCGGGCCGGGGCTCGCCGTCCTCTGCGTGGTCCTCGCCCTCGTCGGCTTCCTGAGCGTGACCATGGGCTCGCGTTCGATCGGGCTCTCCGAGGTGCTGCACGCCCTGTTCAGCCTCGACAGCGACGGGCCGATCAGCAGCACCGTCACGCTGGAGATGCGCGTACCCCGCACTCTGCTCGGCATCCTGGTCGGCGCGGCGCTCGGGGTGGCCGGGGCGATCCTCCAGGGCGTCACCCGCAACCCGCTGGCGGATGCGGGGATCCTGGGCATCAACTCCGGCGCCGCCGCGTTCGTGGTCTTCGCCATCACGGTGCTCGGGGTGCGCGGCGTCGGTGTCTACGTCTGGTTCGCCTTCGCGGGCGCGATCGCGGCGCTGGCCCTGGTGTACGCGATCGCCTCGCTCGGCCGGGAGGGCGCCACCCCGGTGAAGCTGGCCCTGGCGGGCGCGGCGGTCACCGCCGGCCTGACCTCGGTGACCAGCGGGATCGTGATGACGAACGTGGACGCCCTCAACGAGCTGCGGTTCTGGCAGGTGGGTTCACTCGCCGGTCGGTACACCCCGATCCTCACCGGTGTCGCGCCCTTCCTGCTGATCGGCCTCGCCGCGTCGCTGGGCTTCGGGCGGGCCATCAACGGCCTCGCGCTCGGTGAGGACGTCGCGCGTGGCCTCGGCCAGAACGTGACCCGTACCCGGGCGGCCGCCTTCGTCGTGGTCGCGATCCTCGCCGGCGCCGCCACCGCGGCCTGTGGACCGATCGTCTTCGTCGGGCTCGTCGTACCGCACCTGGCGCGGTTCATCTGCGGCCCCGACTACCGCTGGATCCTGCCGTACTCGATGCTGCTGGCACCCATCGTCCTGCTCCTCGCCGACGTGCTCGGCCGGGTGGCCGCCGCCCCCGACGAGGTTCAGGTCGGCGTGATCCTCGGGCTGATCGGCGCGCCCGCGTTCATCGCGATCGTGCGCTACGGCCGGCTGTCGGAGGTGTGAGCATGGTGACGACAACGACAACGACAACGAGCGACCGCCGCTCTGCTCCGTCCGGTACGGCAGCGGCGCTGCGCGCCAACCGGAGGCGTCGAGCCGGCCGGTCCGTCGTGGTGACCTGCGGCCTGACCGCGACGGTCACCGCCCTGTTCGTGCTCACCATGATGGTGGGCAGCTTCCGCATCGGCGCGGCCGAGGTCATCGCGTCGGTCCTGCACCTGTCCGACAATCCCAGCGTCGACTTCGTCGTCCGTGGCCTGCGGCTGCCGACCGCTGCCGCCGCCCTGACCGTCGGGCTCGCCCTCGGCGCGTCCGGCACGATCTTCCAACAGTTGCTGCGCAACCCCCTGGCGTCCCCGGACTTCGTGGGGATCACCTCGGGGGCGGGGCTGGCTGCCGTCACCGGGATCGTGCTCCTGCAGGCCGGTGGGCTCGTCGTCAGCGGTCTCGCCCTCGGTGGCGCTGTCGCCGCCGCCCTGGCGATGTACCTGCTGGCCTGGCGCGACGGTGTCAGCGGCTACCGCTTCATCCTCATCGGCATCGGGGTGGCGGTCTTCTTCGAGGGTCTGATCGGCTACGTGCTCAGCCGGGCGCAGCTCTTCGAGGCCCGCCAGGCCATGCACTGGCTGATCGGGTCGGTCGGGCAGGCCAGCACCACCGAGCTGTGGGTGCTCACCGCCGCCCTGGTCGTCCTGCTGCCGGTCGCCACGTTGCTGCAACGGCCACTGAGCGCCCTCGCGCTCGGTGACGACGCCGCCCGGATGCTGGGTGTCCGGGCCGAGCTCAGCCGGGCCGGGCTGCTCGGCACCGCCGTCGTGCTGGTGGCCCTGGCGGTGTCGGTGGCGGGCCCGATCGCCTTCGTCGCCCTGGTGGCCGGGCCGATCGCCAACCGACTCCTCGGCCCCGCGGCACAGGGTGTCCTGCCCGCCGCCCTGGTCGGTGCCGCGCTGCTGCTCACCGCCGACCTCGTCGCCGTGCACCTGCTGCCCACCCCGTTGCCCACCGGCGTGGTGACTGGTGCGGTCGGTGCGCCCTACCTGCTGTGGCTGCTGGCCACCACCAACCGACAAGGAGCGGGTGGATGACCCGACTACGCGCCGAGGGCCTCACCCTCGGCTACGACGACCGGACCATCGTCGACCACCTCGACGTCGCCGTGCTCGACGGCAAGGTCACCGCGATCGTCGGCGCCAACGCCTGCGGCAAGTCCACACTGCTCCGCGGCCTGGCCCGACTGCTGGCACCGCGCGACGGCGCCGTCTTTCTCGACGACAAGCCCCTCG
Source organism: Micromonospora sp. NPDC005324 (assembly GCF_040607155.1). Classification (NCBI taxonomy): domain Bacteria; kingdom Bacillati; phylum Actinomycetota; class Actinomycetes; order Micromonosporales; family Micromonosporaceae; genus Micromonospora; species Micromonospora sp. NPDC005324. The sequence continues at coordinate 99,307 of NZ_JBEXGE010000014.1, forward strand.
CCGACCTGCGCAACGTCGACGTGGCAAAGGTGCTCGGGCTGCTCCCGCAGACTCCCGTCGCGCCCGACGGCATCACCGTCGCCGACCTCGTCGCCCGTGGTCGCTACCCCCACCAGGGGTGGTTTCGACGGTGGAGCAACGACGACCACGACGCCGTCGCCCGGGCCCTCGACGCCACCGGCACCGCGGATCTGATCGACCGTCCGATCCGGGAGTTGTCCGGTGGCCAACGCCAGCGGGTCTGGGTCGCCATGGCCCTGGCCCAGGACACCGACCTGCTGCTGCTCGACGAACCCACCACCTACCTGGACATCAACCACCAGGTCGAGCTGCTGCGGCTGCTGCGGAAGCTGAACGCGGAGTCCGGCAAGACCATCGTCATCGTCATGCATGATCTCAACCTCGCCTGCCGTTACTGCGACCATCTCATCGCGATGTCCGGCGGTGCGATCGTCGCCGAGGGAGCGCCGGTCGACGTGGTCACCGGCGACCTCGTCGAGCAGGTCTTCGGCCTCAGCTGCCTCGTCGTACCCGACCCGATCGCCGGCACGCCGATGGTCGTCCCCGCGTAGCCGGCCTCCAACGGGGATGAGGGACGGCCGTGGTGGTCGTCCCTCATCCGCGTCGCGCCGGGATCAGCGCGGCGCGTACGTCTGACAGTCCGCGATGTCCTGACCCGGACCCACCCGGATGGACGGCGCGTGGCACTCCAGCTCGGCGTTGTGCTGGCAGTCGTCCCGCTTGCAGGCGCCGACCTGGGCGATGACGCGGTCCAGCCCGCCCTTCGCCGACGTGTCGATGAACGTGGCGCAGCTGGCGTTCTGTTGCCCGATGGTGATGGCGAACGCGTGGCAGCCGTCGTGGTTGTAGCCGCAGTCGGTGACAGTGCACTCGTGTACCCGCGGCATCTCCAGCATGTCGGTCATGACGATCTCGCTTCCGTCGGTGGTGCCGGGTCACCGTCATACCCGGCCTCGACGGGACAACTCCCTGTCAGCCGCCCCTTTTGGGGGTATTTTGCGTAGGCCAGCCTTGCCTAACCGTCGGCGAGGGCAGCGATCGTCAGTGGGCGTGTCGGGCTCGGCAGCCGCCCGAGTGCCGAACGGTAAGGTTAGCCTTACCTTCGAACGCCGCCCGTTCCCGCCGGGGCAGCACGGCCGTGCCCGACGCGCCACCAGCGACTACAAGGTCCGGCTGCTGGAGAAGCAGCGGCTCAAGGCGCAGTACGACCTGCACGAGGGACAGCTCCGGCGCGCGTTCGACCGGGCCGTGCGTCGGCCCGGCAAGACCGGCGAGGAGCTGATCGTCGAGCTGGAGAGCCGGCTGGACGCGCTGGTGCTGCGAGCCGGCTTCGCCCGCACCATCTACCAGGCCCGCCAGGCCGTCACCCATCAGCACGTCACTGTGAACGGCCGTCGCCTGGACCGGCCGTCCGCGCGCAACCCGGTGACGTCATCGAGGTGGCGGAGTGCAGTCGGGGCAAGGCACCGTTCGTCGTCGCGGCGGCCGGGGCGCACGCCCCGGAACGTCTCGCCCCCTACCTTGAGGTCAGCCTGCCCGGCCTGACCGCTCGGCTGACCCGGCTCCCGCTCCGCTCGGAGGTCCCGGTGGTCTGCGACGAGCAACTCGTCGTCGAGTACTGCTCACGCTGACCGACCGCTGGAAGGGCCCCGAGTGCAGGCACCTGCGCCGGGGCCCTCCGCAGGTGGATCGTGGCCCGAAAACCGTTATTCGATCTCACTCCACACGGTCGCCCCTGACCTGCGGAGATAACGCTCTCACGGATGGTGGGAGAGCGCTTGACGCGCCCGCGATCTGAACGCAACGATGCATTGACATGTCTCGTCCCACCACCGCCAGGCGTGATCGGCGCACGCCGTCCCTCGCACCGCGAAAGGACCCCACTGTGCGCAGATCCCTGAGATCGTGGCTCGGCCTCGCGCTGAGCGCGATCCTCGTGGCCGGCGGCATCGTCGCCTCGCCACCCACAGCCAGCGCCGCACCGTTCACCGTGCTGGTCTTCAGCAAGACCGCCGGGTTCCGGCACGGATCCATCACCCCGGGCATCGCCGCGATCCAGCAGCTCGGCGCGGCAAACGGCTTCACCGTCGAGGCCACCGAGGACGCCGCGCAGTTCACCGACGCCAACCTGGACCGGTTCGCCGCGGTGATCTGGCTCTCCACCACCGGCGACGTGCTCAACGCCGCCCAGCAGGCCGCGTTCGAGCGCTACATCACCGGCGGCGGCGGGTACGTGGGCGTGCACTCCGCCTCCGACACCGAGTACGACTGGCAGTGGTACGGGGGACTGGTCGGGGCGTACTTCGCCTCGCACCCGGCCGAGCAGAACGTCACAGTGAAGGTCGCCGACCAGGTGCACCCATCGACCGCGACGCTGCCGCAGCGGTGGAGCCGGTTCGACGAGTTGTACAACTACCGCACCAACCCCCGCGGCAACGCGCACGTGCTGGCCACCCTGGACGAGACCACCTACACCGGGGGGAGCATGGGTGCCGACCACCCGATCTCCTGGTGCCAGAACTACTCCGGCGGCCGAGCCTGGTACACCGGCCTGGGGCACACCGACGCGTCGTACACGGAGGCGAACTTCCGTCAGCACCTGCTCGGCGGCATCCGGACGGCCGCCGGCGCTGTCGACGCCGACTGTGGCCCCACCGTCACCAGCAGCTTCCAGCAGGTGGAGCTGGCCAAGGGCGCGGCCGAGACCGGTGAGCCGATGAGCCTCACCGTCCTACCGGACCGGGGCGTGCTGCACACCTCCCGCAACGGCGTGATCCGGCACACCGACGCCACCGGCAACACCAAGATCGCCGCAACCCTGCCGGTCTACACCGGCGACGAGGAGGGTTTGCAGGGCATCAAGGCCGACCCGAACTTCGCCACCAACCGCTGGGTGTACGCGTACTTCGCTCCACCGCTGAGCACGCCCGGCGGCGGTGCGCCGGCCACCGGCACCCCGGCCGACTTCGCCGTCTGGGACGGCGTCAACCGGCTGGCCCGGTTCACCGTCAACGCGGACAACACCATCAACCTGGCCAGCGAGACGTTGGTCCTCAACGTGCCGACCAGCCGGGGCATGTGCTGCCACGTCGGCGGTGACATGGACTTCGACGCTGCCGGCAACCTCTACCTGTCCACCGGTGACGACACCAACCCGTTCGACTCGGCCGGCTTCACCCCGATCGACGAGCGGGCCGGGCGTAACCCGGCCTTCGACGCGCAGCGCACCTCGGCGAACAGCAACGACCTGCGCGGCAAGGTCCTCCGGATCAAGCCGAGCGCTGCCGGTGGCTACACCATCCCGGCCGGCAACATGTTCGCCCCGGGCACCGCGCGGACCCGCCCGGAGGTCTACGCGATGGGGTTCCGCAACCCGTTCCGGATGAGCGTGGACAAGGCCACCGGCATCGTCTACCTCGGTGACTACGGCCCCGACGCGGGCACCGCCGACCCGAACCGGGGGCCGGCGGGCAACGTCGAGTTCGCCCGCATCGACCGGCCCGGCTTCTACGGCTGGCCGTACTGCACCGCCCGCAACGACGCCTACAACGACTACACCTTCCCGTCCGGGCCGTCCGGGGCGAAGTTCAACTGCGCCGGTGGGCCGGTGAACAACTCGCCCAACAACACCGGCATCACCCAGCTGCCGCCGGCCATCTCGGCCTGGTTGCCGTACGGCGGCTCCGGCTCGCCGCCGGAGTTCACCGGCGGTGGCCTGTCGCCGATGGGTGGGCCGGTCTACCGGTACGACCCGAACAACACCTCACCCGTGGCGTTCCCCGAGTACTACGACGGGACCTACTTCGCCGGTGAGTTCGGTCGCCGCTGGATCAAGAACATCAAGCTCGACGCGTCCGGCCAACCACTGAAGATCAACCCGTTCCCATGGACCGGCACCCAGGTCATGGACATGGAGTTCGGCCCGGACGGCGCGCTCTACGTGCTCGACTACGGCACCGGCTGGTTCAACGGCGACGCCAACTCGGCGCTCTACCGCATCGAGTACGCCCGCGAGGGCCGGGCACCGATCGCCAAGGCGTCCGCCACCCCGACCAGTGGCACCGCGCCGCTGACGGTGGCCTTCTCCTCGGCCGGCACCCTCGACCCGGACGGCGACCCGTTCACCTACGCCTGGGACTTCGACAACAACGGCACCACCGACTCGACAGCGGCAAACCCGAGCTTCACGTACACCACCAACGGAACCCGCAGCCCGACGCTGACGGTTCGGGACACCACCGGCAAGACGGCCACCGCGAGCGTGGTCGTCACTGTCGGCAACAGCGCCCCGGTGGTCACCGTCAACACCCCGTTGAACGGGCAGACCTTCAATTTCGGGGACGCGGTGCCGTTCTCCGTCACCGTCACCGACGCCCAGGACGGCGCGATCAACTGCGCCCGCGTCAAGGTGAACTACGTCCTCGGTCACGACTCGCACGGCCACCAGCTCGGCAGCGTGCAGGGCTGCACCGGGGTCATCCAGACCTCGGCCGACGGCGAGCACGACACGGCGGCGAACATCTTCGGCATCATCGACGCCGAGTACACCGACCTGGGTGGGGGCGGCCAGCCGGCGCTGACCACGCACACCCAGGCGGTGCTGCAACCTCGGGTACGCCAGGCCGAGCACTTCGGTGACTCGTCCGGCGTCCAGATCGTCGCCGGGGCGGCCGGGCACGGCGGCGCGGCGGTCGGCTACGTCGACAACAACGACTGGATCTCGTTCCGTCCCTACAACCTGACCGGCGTCCAGTCGTTCAGCGCCCGGGTCGGCGCACCGGCCGGCGGCGGCGGCACGTTGGAGTTGCGGGTCGACTCGCCCACCGGGCAGCTGGTCGGTTCGGCCACCGTCGTACCCACCGGCGGGTACGCCAACTTCGCCACTGTCACCGGTGGGGTCACCGCCCTGACCGGCACCCGGACCCTGTTCCTGGTCTTCAAGGGCACCGGCCCGTACTTCGACATCGACGAGTTCACCCTCTCCACCAGCCCCGGCGGTCCCGGACCTGACCCGGACCCGGACCCGGATCCCGAGCCGGGTGCCAACCTGGCCCGGGGTAAGCCGGCGCGCGCGTCCAGCTTCGAGGGCGCGTTCGGCGCGGCCAACGCGTTCGACGGCGTGGCCGGTACCCGGTGGGGCAGCGCCTTCGGCGATCCCCAGTGGATCGACGTGGACCTCGGCGCGACGTACGCCATCAACCGGGTCAAGCTGACCTGGGAGGCGGCGTACGGCAGCGGGTACCAGATCCAGACCTCGCCGGACGGGGTCAACTTCACCACGATCCGTACGGTGACCGGTGGCGACGGCGGGGTGGACGACCTGACCGGGCTCAGCGGATCCGGCCGGTACATCCGGCTGCTCGGCACCACCCGGGGGACCGCCTGGGGCTACTCGCTGTTCGAGTTCGAGGTGTACGGCGGCACCGGAAGCCCGACCGGCGGCAACCTGCTGCGGAACAAGCCCACGTCGACGTCCAGCAACGAGGGGGCCGACGTGTCCGGCGCCCAGGCCGTCGACGGCAGCCTCACCACCCGCTGGTCGAGCACCTTCTCCGACCCGCAGTGGATCCGCGTCGACCTCGGCAGCGCCACCGCGATCGGCCGGGTCAAACTGAGCTGGGAGGCGGCGTACAGCAGCGCGTACCAGATTCAGACCTCGAACGACGGCACCACCTGGACCACAGTGAAGACGGTGACCGGGGCCGACGGCGGCGTGGACGAGCACACCGCCCTCGGCGCCAACGGCCGCTACCTGCGGATCTACGGCACGGCCCGGGGCACCGGATATGGCCACTCGCTCTGGGAGCTGGAGGCGTACTCCAGCTGAACCACCACCGACGACGTGGCCGGCACGGTGATCCGTGCCGGCCACGTCCGTCGCTGCGCTCTCGCCTTCCTTGCATATACTGTCTATCGGTATATGCTTCCTGGCATGGCTGAGGCTCCACTGCGGGAACCGACGTTCCTGGTGCTCACCGCGCTGGCGGAGGCGCCCATGCACGGGTACGCCGTCATCGAGGACGTGCTGCGCATCTCCGACGGCCGGGTGCGCCTGCGTGCCGGCACCCTCTACGCCGTCCTCGATCGACTCCGTGCCGACGGTCTCATCGAGGTCGAGCGCGAAGAGGTGGTGCAGTCCCGGCTGCGCCGTTACTACCGCCTCACCGCAGTGGGCGCACGGCGGCTCACCGAAGAGGCGTCCCGCCTGCGACACAACGCGGACGCCGCTCGGCTGCGGCTGCGCCGCAGCGGCCTACTGACCGACGGGGGTGCGGCGTGAGCAGCGTCGATCTGGAGCGCCGCTACCGACGGCTGCTGGCCGTCTATCCGTGGGAACACCGTCGGGTGTACGAGGACGAGATGCTGGCCGTGCTCCTCGCCGGCGCGCGGCCGGGCCAGCGGCGGCCCGGTGCCGCCGACGTGCGGAACCTGGTCGGCGCCGGGTTGCGGGCGCGGCTGCGGGTGGGCGCACGGGGGCTCACCGAGCCGAGCTGGGCGGACGCGGCAGCGGTGACCGGCCTGCTGGTCGCTGCCGTCCTACTGGCCCTCGCCAGCAGGGCCCTGCTCGACCAGCTCGTCCGTGCCCCGAGCCTGCCACCCGGGTTTTCGCCGAGCGGCCCGGATCTCGTCGACTGGCTGCGCGTCGCCGGCTGGGCGGGCGTCTGCGCGGCGGTGCTGCTCGGGTGGCGTTGGGTCGCCGCCGGTCTGGCCTGGGCCGGCGTGCTCGGCTGGGGTGCGCTCGTCGCCCCGCAGACGAATGACAACCCGACGTACGTGGTGGACACGTTGCCGCAGTTCGCCCTCGCCGTGGTGGCTGCCGCCGCGCTCACCGTGCCGGCGCCGCGTCGACGGGCGGTCGCGCTGCTGGGCGTACGCCGACTGCTGGCGCTGGTGCTCGCGCCGGCCGCGATGGTCGTGCTCCTGGTGACGAACCGGGTGACCAGTCCCACGTTCGACTTCGTCGGTGAGGTGTCCTTCCAGGTCTTCTATGGCCTTGAGGCGGGCAGTGGGCTGGTTCTCTGGCTCTACGTCGCGGGCCTGGCGGCCGCCGCGTCGGCAATGGTGATCGCGGTTGCCACGCTCACTCCGGCGGTACGCCGACGGATCGTCGTCCTGCTCCTGCCCGTGGCAGCCCTCGACCTGCTGATCGACAGCGCCCTCGCCGGTTGGGCGACCTCGACCACGCACATGGGACACGCCATCCCCCTGGTGCCAACGCAGTGGGCGATGCTGGCGCTGGTCGCGCCGGTGACCTTCCTGGCCGGGGCGTTGCTCGTGCGACGTCGAGAGGAGACCCTGCGCATGGTCGCCCTGGGCCGCAACGCAGACCGCGAGCAGCCAGTGGGTCAGTGAAGCGTGCTGCCGATGACGGAACGGAAGCAGGCCCGGGTCGACGCCTATCGGCTGCTGATGGCAGACGTGTACGAGCTGGCAGGCGAGTCTCGGCGCTCAAGTGAGGAGCTCGCCCGAGAAGAGGGACAAACTGCCGCCCGATGGCACGTGATGAGCGTGCTCTCCGACGGCTCCCGCACCGTCGCGAGCGCGGCGCGCAGACTTGGCCTCGCGCGGCAGAGCGTGCAGCGAGTGGTCGACGACCTGACCCGAGCCGGGATGGTCGAGTTGCACGACAACCCCGATCACCGCCGCGCGCCGCTCGTGACACTCACGGAAGCGGGTCTCGTCACGCTCACCGGTCTACTGGAACGCTCTGACGCTGACCGCCGGGACGCCGTGGACCGAGCCGGTCCCAGCCTCCGCGATCTTGAAAATGCTCGCACGACGCTCCGGAGGTTGGTGGACGCCCTACAGAGCAGGTGAACCCACAGCGACACTCACCGCACGTGCCCCCGGGTCGTCAGTCGTCGGCGACGGACACCGGCTCCGAGCCGATGCAGCGCACCTTCAACTCGTACTCCCGGGTCGGTCCCTGGAACGTGACCTCGACATCGTCGTCCGGGCCCCGGTCCACGTCGCGGACCCGATAACCCTGCGCGGGTGCCCAGGAGACGAGGCGTACGCCGCCGACGCCGCACTCGGCGACGGCCGTGCCGCCGTCGGTGGCGAACCCCCGGCGGGCCCCGGAGCTGGCGCTCGGTGCGGTGCCCGTGGTGCCCGGCGCGGCCGAGGCGGTGCCCGTGGTGGGCGCCGGCTCCGGCGCGGCGAGCGCCCGCTCGATCTCGGCCTCGCTGCGCACCCCGCCCGGGGTGCCGGTGAGGCTCTCGCCCACCAACCGGATCGCGCCCAGGCCGATCACTGTGGCGATGGCAGCGGTGGCCACCCACCCGGTGGCGACGAGGATCGAGCGACGGCCCATCCCCTGACTATCCCCGATCCGGCCTTGTCGTTGGCACATCCGAACGCTAAGGCGTGGTTAACGTGCGCCGCACTGCCAGCGCCAGCGGTTAGCCTGCCAGCTGTGGCCCGCCTGTTGCTCGTCGAGGACGACCTGACGATCCGTACCCCGCTGATCCGGGCCCTGCGGGAACGCGGCCACGCGGTGGCGGCGGCCTCGACCGCGATGGCCGGGCTCCGCGACGCGCTGGAGGACCGACCCGACCTGGTGGTGCTCGACCTGGGGCTGCCCGACCTGGACGGCCGCGAGCTGCTGCGGATGCTGCGGGCGGTCAGCTCGGTGCCGGTCATCGTGGCCACGGCGCGCGACGACGAAACCGAGATCGTCCGGGTGCTCGACGCGGGCGCCGACGACTACGTGGTCAAACCGTTCACCGCGGCGCAGCTCGACGCCCGAGTCCGGGCGGTGCTGCGGCGGGGCCCCTCCGGCGCCGACGGGCAGGATCCGGCGCTCGTCGTCGGCGGGCTCCGCGTCGACCCCCGGGCCCGGCAGGTGACAGTGGACGGGGTCGCGGTCGAGCTGACGCCCCGCGAGTTCGATCTGCTGCACCACCTCGCCGGCCGGCCGGGCCAGGTCGTCACCAAACGTGAGCTGCTCACGGAGGTGTGGCAGATCCCGTACGGCGGTGCCGACAAGACCGTCGACGTGCACCTGTCCTGGTTGCGTCGCAAGCTGGGGGAGAACGCCCAACAGCCCCGCTATCTGCACACAGTGCGGGGTGTCGGGGTGCGTCTCGAAGCCCCGGCGGCGCAGTCGTGAGGGCGCGTCTCGCGCTGCTGGTCGCCGCGGTCAGCGTCCTCACCCTCATCGCGTTCCTGGTGCCGTTGGCGTTGCTGGTCCGCACCGTCGCCGAGGACCGGGCCACCGTTCGGGCCACCGCCGACGCACAGAGCCTCGTGCCGGTGGTCGGCACCGCGGACGCGGCGACCATTCGGCTCACCGTCGAGCAACTCGCCGCGGAGTCCGGTCGACCGGTGAGCGTCTTCCTGCCGGACGGCACTGTGCTCGGCGCCCAGACACCGCGTACGCCCGCGGTGGCCCTTGCCGCACGCGGACAGAGCCTCACCGGCGAGTCGGCTACCGGCCGGGAGGTGGTCATCGCCGTGCAGGGTCGGTCGGACGGCACCGGAGTGATCCGGATCGCGGTGCCGCAGCACGAGTTGACCGCCGGGGTCACCCGAGCGTGGCTGGTGCTGGCGCTGCTCGGCGTGATCCTCGTGCTGATCGGGTTGCTGGTCGCCGACCGGCTGGCGCGCACCCTGGTCCGGCCGATCAGCGACCTGTCGGCCGTCTCGCACCGGCTGGCCAACGCCGAGCTGGACGCCCGGGTCACGCCGGCCGGCCCGCCCGAGCTGCGCGAGGTGGCCGGCGCGCTCAACCATCTCGCCACCCGGATCCAGGTGCTCCTGGTGCAGGAGCGCGAACAGGTCGCCGACCTGTCCCACCAGCTGCGTACGCCGCTGACGGCGTTGCGGCTGGAGGCGGAGTCGTTGCGCGACCCGGACGACGCCGCCCGGATCACCGCCGCCGCCGACGGGCTCGAACGCGCGGTGACCGGGTTGATCCGGCAGGCTCGCTGGCGGCACGCACCGGCGCAGCCGGCCTCCTCGGACGCGGCGGCGATCGTCGCCGACCGGGTCGCGTTCTGGTCGGTGCTGGCCGAGGACACCGGCCGGGTCGTCACCCTCGACCTGACGCCCGGCCCTCTTCCCGTCGGTGTGGCCGTCGACAACCTGACGGCGGCCGTGGACGCCCTGCTCGGCAACGTCTTCGCGCACACCCCCGACGGGACGCCGTTCGCCGTCCGGCTCGCCCGGGAGGCGGGCGAGGTTGTCCTCACGGTTGCCGACGAGGGGCCCGGAATGCCCGCCGGGGCGATCCGGCGTGGTGCCAGCGCGGCCGGGTCCACCGGCCTCGGCCTGGACATCGCCCGGCGTGCCGCGCAGGCCGCCGGCGGTCGACTGGAGTTGCGGGCCGGCCCGCGAGGAGGTGCGCAGGTGCTGCTCCGGCTCGGGCCTCCGACGTCGCCGCAGGACGCATAGCCGCTGCCGTGCCGGGTAGCTGCCAGTCATGGCGCGGTATACGAAACCCGAGCTCAGAGAGCAGATCAAGGAAGAGATCCAGGCTTCCGACAAGGGCGGCAAGCCCGGGCAGTGGTCGGCGCGCAAGTCACAGCTGGTCACTCAGGAGTACAAGCGGCGCGGCGGCGGATTCCTGGGCCAAAAGGACGAACGACAGAAGGCGCTCCAGCGCTGGGGCAACGAGAAGTGGCAGACGAAGGAGGGCGACACCCGGGCGCGCAAGGACGGCACGACGAGTCGTTACCTGCCCAAAAAGGCATGGGACGAGATGTCGGAGAGCCAGAAGCGCGCGACCGACACGAAGAAGCGCGAAGCGTCCCGATCCGGCAAGCAGTACGTTGCCAACACCGGGCCGGCCAAACGGGCGCGTCGGGACGCCACCACTGCCGGACAGATGACGGAGATGTCGGTCGCGGAGGCGGCCAAGCTCGTCCGTGGCCTCGACACGCGACAGCTCAAGACCGCCCTGCGTAACGAGCGTGCCAGCAAGGACCGCAAGACGCTCGTCCAGCGGCTGGAGGCGGAACTCAACCGGCGCGGCTGACCCAGCCCTCGACCGTCTTAACCCGCCCTTAGCGTCCGGACAGCGCGGTGCTATCCCGATCTGGCCGATCCTCGGAGTCGACAACCGAGGAAAGGTGGACACCACGATGAAGCGCACCAATCTGCTTCTGGCGTCGGTCGGCGGGTCGGCGGTGCTGGCGGTGGCCGGGGTCGCGCTCGGCGTCACCGCCGCGAACGACTCGCGGACCGGCGGCACGGCTCTCGCCGCGGCAACCGTCGCGCCGACGGCCACCGACGCGCCGGTGGTCACCGGATCGCCGTCGGCCGGCACGCCGTCGGGTACGCCGTCGAGCGGCACGCCGTCGGGTACGCCGTCGAGCGGCACGCCGTCGGGTACGCCGTCGAGCGGCACGCCGTCCGGTACGCCGTCGACCGGCAGCGCGCCCGCGGGCAGCGCTGTCGACGAGAAGCGCGCCGGTGAGATCGCGCTCGCCAAGGCCGGCGGCGGTCAGATCGTCGAGGTCGAAGCCGAGCAGGAGAACGGCCGGCCGGTGTGGAGCGTCGAGATCGTCGCGGGCGACACCGAGCACGAGGTGGACGTCGACCGGGACAACGGTTCGGTGATCAAGGCCGAGCAGGAGCCGGTCGACGACGACGACGCTGACGACGACGACGACGCCGCCGACGACGACGCCGCCGACGACGACGACGCCGATGACAAGGACGACGACGACAACGACTGACCGCCGTCGCCGCCCATCCCGGTGATTCCATCGGGGTGGGCGGCGGCGCGTGGTGACGCGGTGGTCGGACCGTCCTTCGCGGGCGGATCGACCACCGCGTGCGTCAGATGGCGACGCGTTGCTCCTGGACCGTCGGCTGGTCCTGGGCGAACTGGGTGCGGTACAACTCGTGGTACCGGCCGCCAGCCGCGAGCAGGTCACTGTGTCGCCCGCGTTCGACGATGCGCCCGGCTTCCACGACGAGGATCTGGTCGGCCGCCCGGATGGTGGAGAGCCGGTGCGCGATGACCACGCTCGTCCGGCCGGTCAGCGCCTCGGCAAGGGCGTCCTGGACCGCCGCCTCCGAGGTGGAGTCGAGGTGCGCGGTGGCCTCGTCGAGGATGACCACACGCGGACGGGCCAGCAGCAGTCGCGCGATGGTGAGCCGTTGCCGCTCCCCACCGGACAGGCGGTATCCGCGCTCGCCGACGACGGTGTCCAGCCCATCGGGCAGTGAGCGGATCAGGTCGTCGAGGCGGGCCCGCCGGAGCACATCCCACATCTCGTCCTCGGTCGCGTCCGGCTGGGCGAACGCCAGGTTGGCGCGGATGCTCTCGTGGAAGAGGTGCCCGTCCTGGGTCACCACCCCCAACGCCGTCCGGATCGACTCGGCCGACAGCTCACGTACGTCGACGTCGGCCAGCTTCACCGCGCCGTCCTCGACGTCGTACAGGCGAGGCACAAGCTGCGCGATCGTCGACTTGCCCGCACCGGAGGAGCCGACGAGCGCCACCATCTGCCCCGCCTCGGCGCGGAACGACACCCCGTGCAGCACCTCCTCGCCGCCGCGCGTATCGAGCTTCGCCACGTCCTCCAGGGACGCGAGCGACACCTTGTCCGCCGAGGGGTAGCCGAACCGGACCTCCTCGAACTCGACAGCGACCGGCCCTTCCGGAAGGGGCCGGGCGTCGGACCTGTCGAGGATCAGCGGCTTGAGGTCGAGGACTTCGAACACCCGCTCGAAGCTCACCAGTGCGCTCATCACCTCGACCCGAGCGCTGGCCAGCGAGGTCAACGGTGCGTAGAGACGCGACAGGAGCAGCGCGAGGGCGACCACCGTCCCGGCGTCGAGGCTGCCCCGTAGGGCGTAGAGACCACCGAGCCCGTAGACCAGGGCCAACGCCAGCGAGCCAACGACGGTGAGCGCGGTGATGAAGACCCACTGGAGCATCGCCGCGCGGATGCCGATGTCCCGGACCCGACGTGCCCGCGCCGCGAACTCGGCGGACTCCTCGGCCGGCCGCCCGTACAGCTTGACCAGCGTGGCACCGGGTGCGGAGAAGCGTTCCGTCATCCGGGTACTCATGGCCGCGTTGTGCTCGGCCGCTTCACGCTGCAACTGGGCGAGCCTCGAACCCATCTTGCGGGCCGGGAGAACGAAGATCGGCAGCAGGACGAGCGCCAGCAGCGTGATCTGCCAGGAGAAGGTGAGCATCACGGCCAACGTCAGCATCAGCGTGACGGCGTTGCCGACCACACTCGACAGGGTGTCGCTGAAGGCCCGTTGCGCACCGATAACGTCGTTGTTGAGGCGACTGACCAGCGCACCCGTTCGGGTCCGCGTGAAGAACGCCACCGGCATGCGCTGAACGTGGTCGAAGACAGCCGTCCGCAGTTGGACGATCAACCCCTCACCGATGCTGGCCGAGAGAAATCGCGTCACCAGACCCAGCCCCGCCTCGGCGAGGGCGATCACGGCGATCAGCACGGCCAACCGGATCACCACGCCGCTGTCGGCGCCGTCGACGATCGCGTCGACCACCCGACCGGCGAGAACGGGCGCCGCCACAGTGAGAACCGCCGTCACCACACTCAACAACAGGAACCTGATGATCAAAGCGCGGTGTGGCCGTGCGAACTGTGCGATCCGCTTCAAGGTGGCGCGGGACAGCGGCCGCTCATCCTGCGCGTTCATCGCGTGGTGCAGGGACATCCACGCGGTAACTTCCATGCTCATGCTTTACCTCCGATACGGCAGGCTAGGACCTCACCCGAGCTTGAGGTCAAGTCAACGCGCGGGCTGCTGCATGTCGGCGCGGGTCCGACCGAACACGCCATGCGGGTCGAGCCGTGGGGGCGGTCAGCGATCTCGATCATCGAGACTTCCCTGCCTCCCTTACCGACGGGCGAAGACGAAGCCACCTCGGACGCTCGGGGCTTGGCGATGCGACATCTCCGCCTCAACGGTGAAGCCGGAAGCATCCAACCAGGTCGCGACCCGGTTCGGCGACCGACGGTGCACGTAGACATTCATTGGATGCCCGCCGTAGCCCTCCGTCTTGAGCCTGCTGCCCTCGCCGGCGTGGAAGCCCAGCAGCAGGGCTCCGCCAGGCCGCAGCACCCGAAAGAACTCGGCGAAGACTGTGGGGACCTCGTCGTCGGGGATGTGGATCAGAGAGAACCACGCGAGTAGGCCGGTCAGGCACCCATCGGCCAGTTCGAGAGCCGTCATCGAGCCGACTTCGAACCGTAGGCCGGGGTGGTCCTGCCGGGCCACCCCGATCATCGCGGGCGACAGGTCCACACCGAACGCGTCCAGGCCGATGTCGTGCAGATGGGCGGTGATCCGCCCCGGACCGCAGCCGATATCGGCGACTGGCCCGTTCCCCTGGGCTCGCACCAGTTCGGCGAAGAGCGCCAGGATGCCCCGCTGGAACGGCTCGTCGGCGATGGCGTCCCGCAGCAGGTCGGCGTAACTGACCGCCACGGTGTCGTACGAGGTCCTGGTGTCGTCGAGCCAACCGGGAACGCGCATGCGAAGCACGATAGTCCCGGCGTGGACACAGCGATTGATCATGACCACTGAAAACTGTCGTACACCTGTCCTAGTGTCTGGTCATGGTCGGGGAGTTGGCGCAGGCAGACGAGGCGGTCGCCGCCTGCGTTGGCGACGCCGCCTGGGCCCTAGCCGAGCCTGAGTTGATCGCGGCGCTCGACGCCGCCCACCGCCTGGAGCAACGCCTCGCAGCTGTCACGCTCGCTCTGATCCGTGAGGTCGACGGCCGCGGCACGGCCCGCGCCCAGGGCGCCTCCAGCACAGCGGTCTGGCTGCGCGAACGACTTCACCTCAGCATCCCCGCCGCCCGCCGGCTCGTCGACCTCGCCGCCGCGCTGGACAGCGGCAACCCCGGAATACGACACGCGTTGGCTGAGGGTCGGATCACCCTCGATCAGGCCCGGGTCATCGCCGACACCGTCACGACCGTGCACACCTCAGCGGGGCAGGAAGCCGCCGACAAGGCCGTCGGAGTGCTCACCGATTGGGCCGGTCGATTCGACCCCACCCTGCTACGCAAACTCGGCACCCGCATCCTCGACCACGTCGCCCCCGACATCGCCGACGCCGCCGCCCACGCCGCACTGGACGCCGACGCCCGCCGAGCCAGCCGCGACCGTCACCTCACGTTGTCCATGCTGACCGACGGTCGACTCCGACTCACCGGCATCCTCGACAGCGAAACCGCCGGCCTGCTGCGCGCCGCGGTCGACCCACTCACCGCGCCCTCCGGCCCCGACGACCAACGCTCCGCCGGGCAACGCCGCCATGACGCCCTCGCCGACCTCTGCCGACTCACCCTCCGCACCGGGGAGCTACCCGAACACGGCGGCGACCTCGCGCAGATCGTCGTCACCACCAACTACGACGCCCTCGCCGGACAACTCGGCGCCGGCACCCTCGACACCGGCCTGCACCTCACCCCGGAAACAGTGCGCCGACTCGCCTGCGACGCCGCACTTCTGCCCGCCGTGCTCAACAGCACCGGTCAACCACTCGACGTCGGCCGACAACGCCGACTCGTCACCGGCCCGCTGCGTCGCGCCCTCGTCCTGCGCGATCGCGGCTGCGCCTTTCCCGGCTGCGACCGCCCACCCCGCTGGTGCGACGCCCACCACATCCAGCACTGGGCCGACGGCGGTGACACCAGCCTCACCAACGCCGTCCTGCTCTGCGGCCACCACCACCGACACCTTCACCGCCACAACTGGGCAGTGCGGTTGGCAGGCGACGGCCACCCCGAATTCATCCCGCCCGCCTGGCTCGACCCCGACCAACTCCCTCGCCGCAACCATTACCACCGACGAACATAGACATGACCCAGCCCCTCGATCACTCGCCTGGCTAGGACGGTGCCGCCACCGTGAGGACCGCCGTCACCACACTCAACAGCGGGAGGCCGCAGGCGGCCTTCGACCGGCGGTGACGGTCACAGGCCGGCGTGCGTGGTCAGGCTCTGCCGCAGGTGGAGTTTCGGTCTGGACCCGACGACCGACCCGACGACCTCGCCGCCACGGAACACCAGCAGCGTCGGCAGGGACATGACCCCGTAGCGTCGCGTGGCCTGCGGGTTGTCGTCGGAGTTGAGCTTGGCGATGACCATTCGGTCGCTGAACTCCTGTGCCAGCTCGACGAGGCTCTTCTCGATCATCTTGCACGGCGGGCACCACTCTGCCCAGAAGTCGACAACGACGGGGCGGTCGTTGGCCAGCACCAGCTCGGCGAACGTGCCGTCGGTGACGGTGATCAGGGAGCTGACGCTCGTTTCCTGGGGCATGTTTCCTCCCGGTGCGCGATGGCGTGGGTGAGCTGGGTGTGCAACTGCTGACGGACCGCTCCGAGCCGATCGAGGTAGTCGTCGACCTCGGCGAGCTTGCGTCGCAGCACCAGCACGGAAGCCGGACAGACGTCGCCGGACGAGTTGCCCGCTCGCAGACAGGCGACGAACGGACGGACGTCCTCCAGGCCGAAGCCGACGTCGAGCAGCGCCCGGATCTCCCGGACGACCCGCAGCTCCGCCTCGTCGTAGACGCGGTAGCCGTTCGCCGAGCGCTGCGGGTTCACCAACCCGTGGGCTTCGTAGTAGCGCAGCGTTCGGGTGCTCGTGCCGGCCCGTTCCGCCAGCTCGCCGATCAGCATCAGACCTCCTCGACCAGCCTGTCGCGACCAGGCTAAACCTTGTCGTCAGCGTCAAGGCAAGGCTGCTCACGTGCCACGAGCACGGCTCAGGGCGCCGCGAGGCGGCGCCCTGAGCGTCTGCTGGCTGCCGGACTAGCCGATGCGGAACTGGTCGCCGTAGACGGCGAACACCAGTGGCGTGTTCAGGTTGAAGTTGCCGTTGTTGAGGAACACCCGCTGGGCGGTGTCGACACGGGAGGTGTCCGAGTGGGCCTCCTCCTTCTTCATCTCGATGACCCGCTCGTCGAGGAACGCGTTGAGCCAGGTCCGCTCGTCGCCGCCCTGGGCTGGCGGCTTGGCCCGGTTCAGGGCGCGGCTGCGGATCTGGCGCATGCCCTCGTACCCGTGCATGACCGCCGTGTCGTAGTAGGCGAACTGACCAAGCGCCCGGACCTGGTCGTTCTTGCCGTCGCGTACCGACGGGTTGAAGTAGACCCTGTCGCGTTCGGCCTCCTGGGCGGCCAGGAACACGGAGTCGGTGGCCGCGGTCCGCCAGTCGCGGGGGAAGTTGGGGTCGAGGCCGGCGTGCGACGGGGTGCCGTTGACGGTGCGCAGCGCCGGCAGGTAGCCGGCGAGGACGTTGCCCGGCTTGGTGCGGGTGTACGCCTCGACCAGTTCGAGCATGTCGCCGGTTCCGGAGCAGAAGCCGATGATGCCGGCGGTGTAGCCCCGACCGTCGCCGATGTCCTCGATGTAGGAGAACTGCGCGCGCCAGTCGAGCGAGGAGTTCTCCGCGGCCGAGACGAGCTGCATGGCGACGTTTTTCTTCGCCGGGTCGTCGAGGTTGGTGCCGGTCGGGGTGGTGGGCGTGGGGGTGGGGGTGGGCGTGCCGCCGCCCGGCAGGGTCCACCGCTGGTTCGTGGTGCCGCCGCAGGTCCAGATCTGCAACCGGGCGCCGTTCGCGGTGCTCCGGTCGGTGACGTCGAGGCACTTGCCGGAGCCCGAGTTGACGAGCGCACCGTTGCTGGCGGTCCACTTCTGCGCGCCGGAGTTGTTGCAGTCGTACAGCTGCACCTTGGCGCCGTTGGTGGTCGACGCGGCGGTGACGTCGAGGCACTTGCCGATCGCCCGGATCGAGTTGTCGGTGTTGCCCACGGTCCACGTCTGGGCAGCGCTGCCGTTGCAGTCGTAGAGCTGGACGGGCGTGCCGTTGGCCGAGCTGGCGCCGGCCACGTCGATGCACTTACCGCCGAGGCCGGTGATCGGGCCGGCGGTCGCGGCGCTCGCCGACGGCAGGCCGTAGCCGACGGCGGCGACGCCGACCAGCAGGGTGCCCACGACGTAGGCGGCTGTTCTCTTGTGAACCATGGTGTTCCTCGGGGAAGGGGCGGTGTGCCGCCGGCCGGTCGGTTCGCGGTGCCCGCCGGGGCCGGAGCGCCGCGCCGGGCCAAGCATCAGGAAACTGTATTAACAGATACCAGTACGTCGATTCCTCGTCAATCGACGACCGCGAGGCGTGACGGCGTCTGTTCATCAGGTCGTTGGCGGAACGTACCCGCCGGTGGCAGACC
Organism: Micromonospora sp. NPDC005324; assembly: GCF_040607155.1. Taxonomy (NCBI): domain Bacteria; kingdom Bacillati; phylum Actinomycetota; class Actinomycetes; order Micromonosporales; family Micromonosporaceae; genus Micromonospora; species Micromonospora sp. NPDC005324. The sequence continues at coordinate 117,513 of NZ_JBEXGE010000014.1, forward strand.
ATGGCCGTCAGCGGCCTGAACGCGGAGGACCCGGCCGCGTCCGGCCGCGGCTTCCGCACCACCCTCGGCCAGCTGCGGGCCGTCGCCGCTCGAACCGGGTAGGACGAGTGGGAACGCGGACGGCACCCGCCGAGTGCCGTCCGCGTGGTCACTGCTCCCGGTAGGTGGCCAGGTCGAAGTCGGCGTGCACGCCGTCGCCGCCCAGGTCCTGCACCCACAGGCCGAGGAACGCGCCGGTGAAGCCCCACGCCGCCGGCTCACCGTCGATGATCAGCGCGGCGTGCTCGTCGGACAGAATGGTCGCGTCCAGCTCTACCGGTAGCCGCTGCCAACCGGCGCCGAGGTCGTAGTCGAAGCGCACCGCCGGCCCGTCGAAGACGGCCCGCAGGCCGACCCGGGAGACGCCGTCGGCATCGACGGTCAGATCGGGGTACGCGGTGCGCCGCCCGTTGTCGGAGCTGAGCAGCTCCAGCACCGTGCGGCCGTCGTCGGCCCGGGTCAGATAGAGGTGGTACCAGTTGAGGGTGTTGTAGTAGGCGGTGATCCCGGCGAGCTGACGGTGGTCGGCCGGTTCGAACTCCACAACGGTCTCCAGCGAGCACTCCATCGCGCCGACGCGTCGCCCGACCAGGCTGGGTGCCTGGCGACCGACCGGCGACTGCCCGCCGTGGACCCGCAGGTACGACGGGCGGGTGTGCAGGTCGACCCAGTCCGGGGTGGCCGGCCGACGCAGCGTCGACCAGCACCGGCCCAGCTCGGGGGCGTCGAAGTGGTCCGTCTCGGGCTCCGCCGGCCAGGGGTGCGCGGGCAGGTCGGGTGCGACGACGTCGTCCGCGGGCACCCCTCCGGCGATCCGCGGCCAGCCGCCCGACGGCCACTCGACCCGCTGGATCGCGGTCTCCCGACCCAGCACGCAGTTGCCCAGCGGGGAGTACGGGCGGCCAACCAGGTGGGCCAGGTACCACTCGCCGTTCTGCGTGTGGACCAGGCTGCCGTGACCCGCCTTCTGCAAGCGCAGGTCGGGCCGCCCGAAGGACGTGAGCAGCGGGCCGTCCGGTTCCACCTCGTACGGACCGAACAGCTCCCGGGACCGGGCCACTGTGACCTGGTGCTCCCAGCTGGTGCCGCCCTCGGCGGTGATCAGCCAGTACCAGCCGTCGTGGCGGTACAGGTGCGGACCCTCGGTGACCCCGGCAGGTGAGCCGGTGAAGAGGATGCGAGGGCTGCCGACCAGGCGGCGTGCGGCCCGGTCGTACTGTTGGATCTCGATGCCGCCGAAGCGGTCGCGGCCGGGTCGCCAGTCCGCGCTCATGCCCAGCAGCCACGTGGTGCCGTCGTCGTCGTGGAACAGCGACGCGTCGAACCCGCGCCCGTGCAGTTTCACCGGATCGGACCATGGGCCGTTGATGTCCTTGGCGGTAACCAGGAAGTTCTGCGGATCCCAGTAGCCGCTGGCGAAGCTGGCCACGTCGCTGTAGACGAGGTGGAACTGACCGTCGTGGTACGTCAGGTCGGGCGCCCACACACCGTTGGAGTCACCGCATCCGCGCAGATCGAGCAGGCGCCGGTCGGTGATGATCCCACCCAGGCTGCGCCAGTTCACCAGATCGCGCGAGTGGTGCACGAGCACGCCCGGATACCACTCGAAGGTCGAGGTGGCCAGGTAGTAGTCGTCGCCGACGCGCAGGATCGACGGGTCCGGGTGGAACCCGGCAAGGACGGGATTTCGGATCGACCGGGTAGCGGTCGCCACAGTAGCGATGTCGGTCGACACGAGCACTCCTCTGGGCGGGCTGACGGCAACTTCCGGAAACTCGCGGTCCCCGGCCATTGAAGGTTCCACCTACGCTAGCCGGTCTTTTCGCAATAAGACAGAGGCCTTGACCGTTGCGACAACAGCTCGTAGCGTGCCGGCCATCGATCGGTATTACCGGCGAAGTAGTGAAAGTTTCGGAGATCCGAAGACCCCCATTCGCCGGCTCAGCCGGATGACGAGGCACCACCGCGAGCAGACCCGAAGTTTCCAGCAGGACGCAGGGGGGACCGTGGGCACGGAGAACGGCCGAAACGTCACCATCGCCATGATCGCGCGGTTGGCCGGAGTCTCCGTGCCCACCGTCTCCCGGGTCATCAACGGCCGCTCCGACGTCGCCCCCGACACCAGGGACCGCGTCGAGGCGCTCCTCAACCGGCATGGCTACCGCCGTCGGTCACCGGCCCGGCGCACCGATGCCGCCCTCATCGACCTGGTCTTCAACGACCTGGACAGCCCGTGGGCCGTGGAGATCATCCGTGGGGTGGAGGACGTCGGCCAGACCAGCGGTGTCGGCACCGTCGTGTCGGCCATCCACTGGCGCATCTCCTCGGCCAAGCAGTGGCTCGACAACATGCGGACGCGCTCCACCGAGGGGATCATCTTCGTGACCTCGATGGTGAACCCGCCGTTGCAGGCCGAGCTGCGCCGGCTCCACCTGCCGGTCGTCATCATCGACCCGGCCGGGGTCGACCCGCAGGAGTCACCCACCATCGGCGCCACCAACTGGGCGGGCAGCCTCAGCGCCAACCAGTACCTGATCAGCCTCGGCCACCGGCGCATCGGCTTCATCGCCGGCCCGCCGCATCTGATGTGCAGTCGGGCCCGGATGGACGGCTACCGGGCCGCCCTCGGCGCCGCCGGGATCCCCATCGACGACGCCCTGATCCGCCCCGGCAACTTCTACCACGAGGCCGGCTTCACAGCGGGTACGCAGCTACTGGCCCTGCCCGACCCACCCACCGCCATCTGTGCCTCCAGCGACCAGATGGCCCTCGGCGTCTACGAGGCGGTCCGCAAGCGGGGCCTGCGGGTGCCCGACGACGTCAGCGTCGTCGGCTTCGACGACCTGCCGGAGGTGCGGTGGTGCTCGCCACCGCTGACCACCGTCCGGCAACCCCTGGCCGAGATGGGCATGCTGGCCGCGCGGACAGTGCTGCGCCTCGCCGGCGGCGAGCGGACCGAGAGTCCTCGAGTCGAACTCGCCACCGAGTTGATCGTCCGCGACAGCGCCGCACCACCACGCTCGTGACCTCCCTCAGCCGACGCGCAACGCGTCGTCGACGCCCGTCTCCCGGCGGCCGAGGTGCGCCGGGTCCCGATCGGAGAGCAGATCCAGCGCGGCCTTCAGGCAGGCGCCGTTCTCCCGGGACGAACTGAACCACCACGTCCTGGCGTACCGGTCACCACAGTGGCGCGCCGTACCCCGAAGATCCGCTCAGCTCGCGCTCACGAGTCGTACGTGTCGAAGCCGGCGTGGTCCGCCACCACCTTGTGCGCTGGTACACCCCGATCCACCAGCCAGCTCCGCATCGCGGCGGGCTCGTTGTAGTCGGCGCCACAGTGCCGCCGGTCAGCGCCACAGTTCCCACTGCGAGCGCGAGGACCGTACGGCGAACCAACCGCCGGTGCTCCCCGTACCACCGCCTGGCCGCGCCGAATCGTCCCCGCATGCCGCAAGGCTATTCCGCCCGCGCTCACGACTGTCGTCGGCGCACCAGCGGACCATCCCGAGCAGCGAACGAAGATCGTCGTCTATGACGTCTGTCGATTTCATGTCGGGCGTTGACGTCTTCCGCTCGGTGGAGAGTGGGTGCCACAATGAGGGCGGCGCTCAAGCGGTCACCGCTGGGCCCGGGGGAGGGCCTTCCGCAGGAAGCGGACGGTGGGCACCAACCCGGAGGCCGTCTCATGACCTATCTGCCAGACGCTACTGCCATTTCCGGCGTGGTCGATCTGCTCGTCGGCGTGCTGCAACTGGCCGCCGCGGTCGTCACTCTGTTGGCGGCTGCCGTGAGTGTCCGGGGGCGTCGTTCAGGTCGCGGCGAAGACGACGCCCGACGCACCTTGAGATTGTCGAACCGACAGTGCCATTGTGGTATGTCGATGAAGAGCCGCGCGCGGGGCTGACGTCCGTCCACTGGGCAGCCGGGATCCAGATGTGATCTCCGGGGGGCGGTGACACGAGCGATGGACCAACCAGAGTCTGCCGTCCACGAGATCGCCCGTCACCGGGTCGCACAGTGACCGGTCGGGCGGCTCATCTGCGCGAAGGAACCCCGCCCATGCGTACACCGAAGACCCGAGCAGCGCTCCTGGCGGGCCTGCTCCTCGCCGCGAGCGCGCTCGCCGTTGTCAACCCACCAACCGCGAGTGCGGCGCCCGACCCGGTCACCGTGACCGTCAACACCCGTGCGGGTCTGGCGACCGTCCCGGACACCGCTCTCGGCGTCAACCACGCCATCTGGGACTCGAACCTCGGCACCGCCGAGACGTCGGACCTGCTCAGAGATGCCGGCGTGCAGATGATGCGCTACCCCGGCGGCTCGTACGCCGACATCTACCACTGGAAGGACCACACAGCGCCCGGCGGGTACGTCGCGCCGGGGACCGACTTCGACACGTTCATGGCGGGGGTCCGGCGCGTCGGCGCGCAGCCGATGATCATCGCGAACTACGGCACCGGCACGCCGGCCGAGGCCGCCGACTGGGTGCGGTACGCCAACGTGACGAAGGGCTACGACGCGCGGTACTGGACCGTCGGCAACGAGAACTACGGCAACGGCCACTACGGGTCCGCGTGGGAGGCCGACGACCACCCGGACAAGAGCGCGACGCAGTACGCGAGGCTGGTCGTCGAGTACGCCGACGCGATGAAGGCGGTCGACCCGAGCATCAAGGTCGGGGCGGTGCTGACCATGCCGGGCAACTGGCCGGACGGGATCACGGCCGGCAGCGATCCGGGCCCGTGGAACCAGACAGTGCTCTCCATCGCCGGCCCGAAGATCGACTTCGTGGACGTGCACTGGTACCCGGGCGGCACCGCCGCCGAGTCGCTGGCCCGCGTCGACCACCTCCCCGACGCCACCTACCTGCTGCGGCAGCAGCTCGCCCGATACGCCGGCCCGAACGCCGACCGCATCGGCATCAGCTTCACCGAGCTGAACGTCGACGCCGGCCGGAACACGCAACCGGCCGCGCTCTTCCTTGCCGACGTCTACAGCGGTCTGCTGGAGAACGGTGTCTTCACCGCCCACTGGTGGAACGTGCACAACGGCATGGGCACCGTGACGCAGGTGGCCGGCCAGACCGACTACGGCGACTTCGGGATGCTCTCCAGCGGCGCCTGCACCGGGGACGGCTCGGTCTGCCAACCGCCGCTGAACACACCGTTCGCGCCGTACCACGGGCTGAGCATGATGAAGCTCTTCGCGAAGACCGGCGACCAGTTCGTTCGCGCCGGCACCGACGAGCCCCTGGTCACCGCCCACGCCGTTCGCCGGAGCAACGGTGACCTCGCCGTGCTGCTGGTGAACAAGGACCCGGACAACGACCACCCGGTCACCATCGACTACGCCGGGTTCACCCCGTCGGCCGTCGCGCCGACGGTCTCCACCCTCACCAACGGCGCCACCGGCATCGCCACCAGCCGGTCCGGCTCGGCGACCAGCCGGACGTTGCCGGCGTACTCGTTGACCACGCTCGTGCTGCGCCCGGCCGGCGCGACAGCCGGCCGGCCGGCCGCACCCGGCCAGCCGGCCGCGAGCGATGTCACCGACCGCGCCGCGACGATCACCTGGCCGGCGGCCGCCCCGGGCGCAAGCCCGATCGCCAAGTACGAGGTGCACCGGCAGCACGGCGCGCTCAGCGAGCAGCTCGGCGAGACGACGACGACCTCGTTCACCGTCGACAACCTCGTGCCGGGCAGCAGGTACACCGTCAACGTGCTGGCCCGCGACACCGCCGGACGGGTCTCCTGGGCCTCACCGCCGCTCACCTTCGCGACCGGCAGCCCCGCCGCCAGTACGTGCACCGTCCGCTTCAGCGCCAACAACGACTGGGGCAACGGTTACATCGGTGGCGTCGACATCATCAACAACGGGTCCAGCCCGATCAACGGCTGGACGCTCACCTGGACCTGGCCCACCGGCTGGCAGCAGGTGAGCAGTGGTTGGAGCGCCACCTGGGAGCAGGTCGGCACCGCGGTGCGGGTCACGCCCACCGCCGACAACCGGCAGATCGCCGCCAGCGGCACCGTGAGCGCCGGCTTCGTCGGCGCGTACGGCGGGCCGAACGTGCTGCCCACGGCGTTCACCCTCAACGGCACCGTCTGCGCCACCGGCTGACCGATTGGCCAGGGGCGTCGATGGTCAGGTCGGCTCGGGTTGGCCCCTCAGGCCATCCCCGACGTGTGTGATGCCTGTGGGTCATCAAAATGATTCACAGGCATCACGCTCGTCCGGGAAAGGCTGGCCCCCAGAACAGCCGCAGTCAGCGCCCCTGGCGCAGGATGACAGTGGCCGAGCCGGTGTCGTCCGCCCACGGGTCGAGCACGAGGGTGTACGTGCCGCCTTTCGGCAGCGGACCCGTCTCGAACCGCCCCGTCCCGCCGATGACGCAGCCGCTTCCCACCGCGTCGCCGGCCGGGCTGTTCAGGAGCAGGATCCCGCACCGGTCGGGCAGGCTGGCGGCGGTCACCTCGACGGTGATGCGACGACCGGCGTCGGCGGGGAACCGCAGCCGACTCACCGCGCCGGGCCGGCTGACGGTCACGGTGGCGGACCGACCGTCGGCGACGGTGTCGGCCTGCTCGTCGGTGGCGTCGCGCAACCGCACGTCCGCCGAGCCGGTGTCGGTGGAGGTCCCGTCGACCTCCAGCACGTACCGGCCGGTGGCCGGCAGGACGAACCCGTCGACCTGGCCCTGTCCGCCGATCACGCAGCCGCTGGCCACCTGGTCACCGGCCGGGTCGCTCAGGCGCAGCAGGTTGCACCGGTCCGGCAGTGTGGCGTCGGTGACCTGGAGGAAGACCTTCTGACCGGCGCGCCCGTCGAAGGCCAGGCGGCTGACCGCGCCCGGTTGCGCGAGGGTTGCCCGAACGGCGGGCCCGTCCAGCGTGAGCGTCTTCTCCTCGTCGGTCACCGCAACGACCCGTACGGTCGCCCGACCGAGGTCCGCATCCCACGGGTCGAGCACCACCTGATGGTCGCCGGTGGCGGTCAACGTGGTCGTGTCGATGAAGCCGACGCCGGAGATGACGCAGCCGGTGGCCAGCTGACGGCCCTGCGGGTCGAGCAGCAGCAACACGCCGCAGCGATCCGGCACTGTGGCGGCGGGCACCTCCACGAAGATCTTCTGACCGGCCCGGCCCGGTACCTTCATCGCGGCCGTTGCGCCGGCCCGGGTCACCGCCAGGTCGACGTCACCGGCAGCGGGGGCGTCGCGCTGCGCGCGGGCGGCGGCCTCGGCGAACGCCACCTGCCCGGTGAGACCGACGTCGAGCACACAGTCGGCGAAGATCTGCGGATCGGTGACACCCGCTCGTCGGCAGACGAGTTCGGCGGTGGCCCGGTTGGGCAGGTCCCCGACGGTGAGCAGTCGGTCCGGGAAGCGCCGGTCGGTGAACGTGCCGGTGGTCTGCCCCGGCTCGTAGTCGAACAGCGACCGCTGCGCCTCGACGCGCCAGCTGTCGGCGAAGCCGGGGTACAGCGCCTCGAACGTGGGCGGCTGCGCCACCCGCTTTCCGCCACGCACGGTCAGGTCGTCGCCGGGGTTGCCGTCATGGTCGCCGAGCAGGCCCTCCAGCGTCCCGGCCCGGGTGGTGGGCGCGCCGACGCTCACGCTCAACCCCCACACCCCGATCGGCTGCGCGGTCAGTCGGGCGCCGTCCGGCCACTCCACTGTCACAGTGCCATCTCCCCAGGTGGTGACGGTGCCACCGCGTGGCAACCTCACCCCGTCGGGCGCCGACACCGGCGCGGCGCCGTTCACCCGGATCGCCGGGCCGTCGGGTGTGACGTACACGCCGACCCGGTCACCGGCCACCCTCGCCGCGACAGCGGAGTTCACGGCCACCACCGAGCTGGCCGGGAACATCGTCTGTCGTACCTGGACCTCGAGGTCGTCAGCCGTCGAGCGGGTCAGCACGAACTCCCCGGCGGCCTGGAAGTCGTACCGCAGACCGTCGTAGGTGAGCAGGTGCGGGTCGCCGTTGCTGTTCGCGCACCGGTAGCCCTTGCCGATCACCGAGATCGAACAACCACCACCACCGGGTGGTCGGGGCTTGGGCTGGTCGCAGTCCTTGCCGTTGGACGGCAGCTTCATCCCGCTGTACGTCGTACGCAGCGGCACCCCCACGGCCTTGCGGTACGCGTTCTCCGCCAGCACCGCGTGCACCTCGGCGGGGTCCACTGTGCTCGCCTGTTGACCGCCCTGCGTGCAGAACTGCCCCCGGTCGGTGTCGTTGACCTCGTCGAGGGCGTGGTTCATCTCGTGGATCAAGGTGGCGCACTGGTCCTCGGTGAAGCCGGCCCCTTCCTCCGGCAGCGCCCGCCCGTCGTTCTCCGGCACCCAGTTGATCTGCACGTCGCTGCCCGGGACGTACGTCGTGGTGCTGCTCTCCGAGCCGAAGATGGGTCTGCGCACCTTGATCTGCTTGCCGGAGCGTTCCAGCTCGTCGAGCACGGCGCCGTTGCCCGAGCCGCGGATCTGTCCGACGCAGCCCGCGTACTCCGTCTGCAGGTCGCTGTTGACGCTGACCACGGCGGACGCCGCCTGTGGGGCGAGCAGCACCAGGACGCCCGCCAGCACGACACCCAGTCGCATTCGGCTCCGCAACCCGGTCACCCGCCCTTCACCTCGAACTCGACAGCGCCCTGCTCTGCCGTCGCGGCGCAGGCATCCGCCGGTACGCCGCGCAGCGGCGCTCGCAGGTAGCCCAGCACCAGCCGGTACGCCCCCGGTTGGTCGACCGGCCACCAGGTGACGGCGGCGCCGCCCCGCCCGTCCGGCGCGGAGGTCATCAGCGCCGGGCCGACCGGGCTCTGCGGGTCGCTGCCCAAGGTCAGCTCCACCGACCCGCGCGGCGGCACCCGCACCAGGTTCTCGGCCAGGTACGCGGTGAAGTCCCGGTAGTAGGCGGCGTCGCCGACCGCTGGTGCCACCGCCGTGCCGTCGCGGGTCAACGACATGACAGTCACCGCCCCGTCCGGCACCCGACTGAGTTGGCACTCGGCGTCGCGCTTGTTGACCAGCTTCAGCCGCAGGCTGATCTGCTCACCCACCCGGTACGACGGCTGTGCGGCGCTGACGGTCAGGCCGACCGTCGCCGTGCCGCCGCTCGGGGCCGGTGCCGGACGTGACCGTCTGCACCCGACAGTGGTCGCCATCAGTAGTAGGGCGAGACAGCCGGCGAGCGAAGCCGTCCCTATGCGGGGTACGCCCATGGGCCGCGCGCCTCCTCCGGGTGCCGACGGTCGGCACGGATCCCGGCCATCCTGCGCCGCGGGTGCCGGGAGCGCTGTCGTGATCCGGCCCGGTGGATGTCCGCTAGCCGACCGGAGGGGCCGGAAATCGATCATCGGGGGCGTTATGCTGCGGGACCGGACGCACGGGGGAGAGGTGGTCGATCATGACGCAGTCGCAGCCGGAGGTCGCCCTGCAACCGGACAAGCCGAACGCGGCGCGGATGTTCGACTACTACCTCGGCGGCAAGGACAACTTCGCCGCCGACCGGGCCGCCGCCGAGATGGTGTTGCAGGTGGCGCCGTGGATGCCCGAGGCGGCCCGGCAGGGCCGTGACCTGATTGCCCGGACGGTCCGGCACCTCGTGCAGGAGCGGGGCATCCGGCAGATCATCGACCTCGGGTCCGGGCTGCCAACCCGGGACAATGTCCACGAGATCGCGCACCGCATCGACAGGGACGTGCGGGTCGTCTACGTCGACAACGATCCGGTGGTCTGCGCGCACGGCCGCGCCCTGCTCGCCGACTCGACGTCGGTGTCGGTGGTGCGGGCCGACCTGCGCGACCCCGCGCAGGTGCTCGACCACCCGGAGATCAGCGCCGCGATCGACGTCGGGAGCCCGGTCGCGGTGCTGATGATGTTCGTTCTGCACCTGGTGCCCGACGAGCAGGATCCGCAGCGGATCGTGGCCACCTACCGCGATGCGCTCGCCCCCGGCAGCTACCTGGCGCTGTCGCACGCCAGCACCGACGTGCACCCCGACCTGATGGCCCGGATCTCCGCGATCTACGCCCGGGCGAACAGCCCCTTCGTGCCGCGCAGCCACGCCGACATCTCCCGGTTCTTCGGCGACTTCGTCCTGGAGCCGCCCGGGCTGGTCAACATGTGGCCGTACGCCGAGCCGCCGGCCACCGAGGACGCGCAGGTCGCCCGCACCGGCTACAGCGGCGTCGCCCGCAAGCCCTGACCCGGGTCGACAGGCGGGTCACCGCCCCGCTCGCCCACCGGACCCCGAAGCGCCCGCCCCCGGTCGAGGGGACGGGCGCTTCGCTGTGCGGGGTTGGTCAGCCGACCACGGACCGCAGCGGCACACGCGCCTCGCGCAGCGCGCGTACCAGATCCCTGGCGAACGGGTGCTCGTCCATCTGAAGTCCCTGCGGGTTCGGGATCACGACGTACGCCGAACCGTTCTTCGCGGACGCCCGCGCGTCGGTGGTGAAGCGTTCGACGATCGCCCGGGTGCGGGGCAGGTCGCCGGCCGCCACCTGGATGGTGATCGGCCGCCAGCCGCCGCCCAGGTCCGGCGACACCGGCGCGGCCGCGGCGCTGGCGCGCGCCGCGTCGACGCCGGCCGGGCGCCGCGCGTCGGGCGCGGCAGTCGCCGGGTAGAGCAGCGCGTTGGCGACCAGGTGCAGACCATTCTCGTTGTACGCGCGGAAGAGCGGATTGAACGCGAACAGCACCGCCCGACCGGCGCCGGTCGGCTCGTCGACGACGGCCGCGGTGCCCTTCAGCGTCTCCGCCCCGACTGTGTAACCGTTGGCCCAGAAGGTGTCACCCGTCGGGTACGTGAGCACGTTCGTCCCGGTGGTGCTCGGGGTGAGGATCGGGTCGCTGTTGTTGAACTCGAAGTCCTCCGCCGGGCGACCCAGCGCCACCGGGCTGTCCTGGTCGACGTCGACGCGCAGGTGCGAGCCGATCACCAGGTAGTCCGCCGGCTTGGTCTTCTCAGTGGTCGAGGTGAGCCCTGCGGCGCGGGCGACCCGGGTGCCCTCGTTGCGCAACCCGAGGTAGGTGTGGCCCCGGCCGATCCAGTCGCGCAGGTTGGCCTGCCCGGCGGCGGTCAGACCGCCGGTGGCGCTGCTGCCGTCCGGCACCAGCAGCACGCTACGCCCGGTGAACGCCTCGGTGTTGTCGTTGATGTCGGCAGTGGTGACCGGCTTCAGGTCGAGCCCCCAGCGCTTGCCGAGCACGTAACGGGCCTCGCCGTGCGAGCCGGAGGTGGTGGAGATGCCGGTGCCCTGGAACAACCCCACGTCGGGCAGGTCGAGGCGGGTGCCGGCGGGCCGGCCGCCCGGGGTGAGGGTGACCCCGAGAGATTGGGCCAGCCGGTCCACGGTCCGGCTCACAGTGGCCGCCGGGATGGAGACAGTGCTGGTCGTGAGGTCGCGGACCAGGGGTACGCCACGGCCGAGCAGGCTGAAGGTGAACTCCGCGGCGGCGGCCGAGTCGAGCGGGTACGTGTACGAGCCCCAGGGCCACGCCACACCGGTGCGACCGCCGGAGACCTTGCGGACCAGTTCGGCCCTCGGTCGGACGGAGTCTCCGGTGTAGATGGTGTTGATGCCCATCAGTAGCGGGTTGCTCCAGGACGACACGTCGTAGAAGTACGGGAACGGCACGTACGGGTCCTCGCCCATGATGGCCTGGATCCAGTGCTTCTGCGGCTGGTCCATCGGGATCCAGTACGCGCCCTTGGGCACTGTCACGTTGGTGGCGCTGCGCCCGCCGAAGACCCGCGCGGTGGGCACCCGGGTCGCCTTCTGCACCTCGTACACCTCGACGTCCATCCGGCGCAGCCGCTCGACGAGTTGGCGGACGTCGGCGAGCTGCCGGTCGGGCAGCAGGAAGTACGAGCGGATGGTGAGGTCCGGCACCGGGAACTGGACCTCGTTGGTGGGCTGCACCACCTCGTTGGGCTCCAGCGTGCCCGCCCTGCCCTGGGCGAGCGCGTCGGTCCAGATGTCGAAGTAGCCGTCCAGCACCTCGCGCTTGTTCGCGGCGGCCCAGCCGAGCGTCGACCACTGGGTGTGGAACTGCTGCTGGACCCGGTCGGCCACTGCCGACGCGCTGCCCTTCTCGTACGTCATGCCGGCCGCGCCGAAGCCGGTGGTCGGCACCGTGTCGCCGTAGCCCATGAAGAACATGTCGTACGTGTCGTAGTTGAAGTAGCACTCGGTGGTGACGGTCTCGTCGCAGGCCCCGTTGAAGCCGAAGCCGGCCTTGTTGGCCTCGCCGATGCGGTTGATCCAGTCCACCGCCTCACCGGCGATCTCGTGGTGGATCGGGTCGGCGTTGGGTGGGAAGAAGTACTGCCGGCCGCCCATCTCGTGCGCGTCGATGAAGACCTGCGGCGGGTAGCGGCGCAGCAGGTCGAGCTTGCCGTCGGTCTCCTGCTGGGTGCGGGCGAACCAGTCCCGGTTCAGGTCGAAGCCGAACTCGTTCTGCCGGCGGGTCGCGTCGCGGCCGTCCGGGTTCTGGGTGGGGACGATGATGGTGACCAGGTTGTCGTTGCGCTGGGCGACAGCGCAGGACAGGCCCGCCGCCAACTCGTACAGCGTCTTGAGCGCCGCGTCGGCGCCGCTCTTCTCGCCGCCGTGCACGTTCGCGGTGACCCAGACGATGGCCGGGCTGTCCTTCGCCGTCCGGGCGGCCGTTCGCGCGCTGGTCCGGCGCGGGTCACGCAGGTCCCGGATGTCGTCGGCGATCTCGCGTAGCGCGGCGGGCCGCACGTGGCGTTCGTTGGACACCACCGCGTACGGCAACGGCTGGCCGAGCACGCTGGTGGTCATCACGCCGGTGACGACCCGGTTGGAGGCGCGATCGACGGCCCCGAGGTAGGTCCGGACCTCGTCGTTGGTGACGACCCGCTCCTGGCCCACGCCGAGCGGGAAGCCGAGCACGTTCTCCGGAGTGGGCACCGTGCCCAACCGGGCGGTCGGGTCGTCGCTGCAGCGGGAGGGCTGGGCGGCGCTCGCGGCCGGTGTGCCGCCGAGCAGGGGAGTCATGCCGAGCAGGAGCGCGATCGTTGCGGCACGTGCCAGCCGCCTGGCGGGGACCATCCGGAACGGACGCATTGATGGGGCCATGAGTCGTGTTTCCCCTCTCGGGAACAACCTCGCAGTGGCCGGAGCCTATGAACCACCGATACGACGGTCAAGGGTTGATCGATATTACCGACTACTCGGCGTGCCGGTCCCGACGCGGACTGGCAGGATGGTGGCATGGGCTTGTCGTCGTCTGCGAGGGGGAGACGTGCCGGAGATGATCACGCTCTCGGTCCATCCGGATCTTCCGTCCGCCGATGCTCGGCGTTCGCTGGCATCCTGGCTGCGCGCTGAGGATCGGCTGCGGGAGGGGGTGACGACAACGTCCCCCGACGGGATGTCGGCGGACCGCGCGGACGTCCTACGGGTGGCGGCCAGCGACGCGGGCACCGCCATGGTGCTGGTGCAGGCGATCGCCGGCTGGCTGACCCACCGCCGCGACGATGTGACGGTGAAGCTCACCCGGCCCGACGGCTGGTCGGCCGAGGTGGATGTGCACCGGGCTCGGGACATGGACCAGGTGACAGCGCTCATCGAGGCCGCGGTGCGCGCGGTGACACCCGCGCAGCGGTGACCGGCCCGCCACCGGCCGAGAGATCGGCCGGCGACGGGCCGGGTGGCACACGTACGGCTACCAGGTCGTCAGGCCGAGGCCGATCGTCTTGGTGAGCGTGGCGTTGTCGTCGTCGCCGTCGAGCGACCAGATCATGGCGCCGGCCAGACCGGCCCGTCGGATGTAGAGCGTCTTCTGCAACACGACCGCCGGGTCGTCGTACGTCCACAACGTCGTACCGTCGAACAACCAGGCGTGCCCGGCGCGCAGGTCGCGGTGCACCGTGTAGCCGTTGGCGGCCAGGGTCTTGAGCTTCTTGTAGTCCTCGTACCCGGCCTCGAAGGTGGCCGGCGCGGGCCCGGTGGCCGGCTGGAACAGGCCGTTGCCGCCGCCGGTGACGCCGGTCCAGCCCCGACCGTAGTAGGGGATGCCGAGCACGAGCTTGTCGCGCGGCGCGCCACGGGCGATCCACCCGTCGATGGCCACCTCGACGGAGAAGTCCGGGTTGTCCGGGGCACCCGCCGGGACGCGCAGCGCCGACTGCTGGTTGGCCCGCGCGTCCCAGCCGCCGTGGAAGTCGTACCCCTGAACGGTGGCGAAGTCCAGGTACTTGAAGATCTTGCGGCCCTCGTAGCCGGCGTCCATGGTGGCCGGGCTGGCCGGCAGGAACGCGGTCAGCGGGTGGTGCGCCCGGGTCGTGCGCCCGTACGCGTCCAGCTGCCGGCGGAACTCGGCGAGCAGCTTGGTGAAGTTCTCCCGGTCCTCCGGACGTATGACGTTGCCGGGCTCACCCTCCGAGCCGGGCCACTCCCAGTCGAGGTCGATGCCGTCGAAGACGCCGGCCCCGGCACCTGGGGCGCTGCCCGGGAGATTGCCCTTGAGGTAGAGGTCGATGCAGGACGCGACGAACGCCTTGCGGGAGGCGTCGGTGCGGGCGGCGTTCGAGAAGTACGTCGACCAGCTCCAGCCGCCCAGCGAGATCAGCACCTCCAGTTTGGGGTGCTTGGCCTTGAGCTTGGCGAGCTGGCCGAAGTTGCCATTGAGGGCCTGGCCCGGGGCGTCCGCGACGCCGTCGACGCTCTCCTCGGCCGGGACGGGGCGCTGGTAGTCGGCCCAGGCGTCGCCCTCACCCGGCCCACCGTCCACGTAGCAGCGGCCGTCCTCGCTGACGTTGCCGAAGGCGTAGTTGAGGTGGGTGAGGCGGCTCGCCGCCCCGGAGGTTTCGAGCTTCTTGACCGGGAAGGCCCGGCCGTAGATGCCCCACTGGGTGAAGTAGCCGACCCGGTGGTAACCGGTGCGACGCTGGTGGTTGTCACCGGCGCTGGCGGCGGTGGGCGGAGCGGCGGTGAGGAGCAGGGTCGCCAGGGTGACGACGGCGGTGAGGCGGTGGTGGCGGAATGGTCGCATCGGCACACTCCCACGAGACATCAAGCAGAATTAGTAAAGAGACTTATCTGATTGATGAAGTTAAGCCGATCACCGTCCAGGGTCAAGAGCCGTCCAGCCACATGGGGGATTGTGACGGCGTTACCGGGTGGTAACGATGTTGTGCCATGGACTCCGCCGTGACTCTGATCGGACTACCCGTCGCCCTCGGCATCATCATGCTCGGTCTGGGTCTCGGACTGACCATGGCGGACTTCCGCCGGGTGGCCCAACACCCACGAGCCGCCGTCATCGCCCTGGTCTGCCAGGTGCTGGTGCTGCCGGCGCTCTGCTTCTGCCTCGTCCTCGCGTTCGACCTGGCACCCGAGCTGGCCGTCGGCATGATGCTGCTGGCAGCATCACCGGGCGGCACCACGGCCAACCTCTACAGCCACCTGTTCGGTGGGCACGTGGCCCTGAACATCACCCTGACCGCCATCAACTCGGTGCTCGCCGTGTTCACCCTGCCGATCCTGGTCAACCTGTCGGCGGCGTACTTCCTGCCCGAGGGCAGGAGCATCGGCCTCCAGCTCGACAAGGTGCTCCAGGTCTTCGCCATCGTGCTCGTCCCGGTAGCGATCGGCATGCTCATCCGGGCGCGGATGCCGCAGGTGGCCGAGCGGCTGAACCGCCCGGTCCGGATCCTCTCCGTCGTCGTACTCGTCGCGGTGATCGCCGGCGCGGTGCTCGGCGAGCGGGAGAACATCGCCGACTACTTCGTCTCGGTCGGCCTGGCCGTGCTCGCCTTCAACCTGCTCAGCCTCGCCATCGGGTACGGGGCGCCGCGCCTCGCCGGTGTCGACCGGAGCGCCGCGACGGCCGCCGGGTTCGAGATCGGCATCCACAACAGCACCCTGGCCATCACGATCGCGCTCAGCCCGGCGCTGCTCAACAGCACCCAGATGGCGATCCCGGGCGCCGTCTACGGCATCGTCATGTTCTTCACCGCGGCGGCCTTCGGCTACCTGGTGACCCGGGTCGGCGCCCGGTCCGCCACCGCCGTGTCGCCCTGACGGCTGGCGCCGTGTCGCCCTGACGGCAGCGCCCTGTCGCCCTGACGGCGGCCGTCAGGGCGACAAGAGCGGGCGGCGGCGGTCAGCCGACCTGGTTGTTGTCCTTCTGCTCGCCCCAACCGTGCCAGCGGTCGATCTCGATCAGGGCACTGACCCGGGCTCGTTCCCGGCGTGGGTAAGCGTTGCCCGTGTAGTGCTTCGACAACCGGTCGATGTCCGCCAGGCCCTCGTCGGCGCGCAGCTCGGCGACGTGCCCGATGATGCTGACGTGGGTGTACCAGCCGGCCTCGTCGAGCACGGTGAGCGACACCCGGGGGTCGTTGCGGACGTGCTCCAACCGGCGGCGGCTCTCGTCCATGTTCACCAGGATCCGGCCGTTCTCCCACAGGTACCAGGTGGCGGCGGACACCGGTTGGCCACCGTTGCGAAGGGTGGTCATGACGGCGGGGTTCGGCTTCTGGAGCATGGCGACCGCGGCCTCGGGAAGCGGTGGCTTGGACATGAAGTCTCCTCGTCGCGACAACGTTTACCCCTGCACGTTACGCACCCGCCGGTCCACTCCGGTCCGAATGGGGCGCACAGCGGGCTGAGGTCGGCATCCCGGGAACCCAGCCCATGGCAGCCACGTCGTAGGGAGCATGACGCGTAGCAGCGCCCACGTACCCCAGCCAACGGCCGCCAACGGCGCCCCCCGAGTCATGACTCCAACTCGCGTCATGGGACTGGCCCTGGTCGCCGGCCTGGCGCTGGTCACCGGCTGTACGGCGGAGCCGGCCCCCGCGCCGCCACCTGACCGGGGAGTGCCGGCCGGCGGGTTCCGGCTCGTCGCGTTCGACTCCTGCCCGGAGGCGCTGCGGCAGCTGAAGACGGCTGCCAGCGCGTACGTCGGGCCCTGGGGGTTCGGGCCGAACGGGGACGCGCGTGCCTTCGGCAGCGCCGAACGGGATGTGGCGCCCGCCGCGGCGGGGGTTGCGGATGCGGCGTCCACAGCCGCCGCCCCCGGCTACTCGGGCACCAACACGCACGAGGCCGGGGCCGATGAACCGGACCTGGTCAAGACCGACGGCAGGCGGATCGTCACCGTGCAGCACGGCACGCTGTACGTGGTCGACCCGGCCACCCGCCGGCTGACCGGAGAGCTGGACCTGACACCGGGCGCCGATCAGTTCCGCGGGGCCGAGGACGCCCTGCTGCTGCACGGTGACCGGGCGCTGGTGCTGCGCCGCAACGGGTGGGCCGGGAGGTTGAGACCGGCCGCCACCGAGGGAGGCGGGCGGGTCGTGGGCGCCCCGGCGCCGGACGGCATCGTCGGCCCTCAGCTGATCATGGTCGACCTGTCCGGCCAGCCGAAGATCATCGGCGAATACCGGATCGACGGCGACCTGGTGGACGCCCGCCAGGTCGGCACAACGGTTCGGGTCGTGGTCCGCTCCGCGCCCCGGCTGAACTTCCCGCATCGGGAACGGGCCACCGATGAGCAGCGCACCACCGCCAACCGCGAGATCATCGACAACGCCACCGCCGACGACTGGCTGCCCCGGTACGAGGTCACCTCCGGCGGGCGAACCAGCGCCGGACGGGTCGGCTGCGAGCGGGTGAGCCGGCCCGCCGTCTACTCCGGCACGTCGCTGGTGACCGTGCTCAGCTTCGACCTCGCTGCGGCAGCGCTCGGTGCTGGCGACCCGGTCACCGTGATCGCCGACGGCGACACCGTCTACAGCAACGGACCCCGGCTGTACGTCGCCAACGATCAGCGCTGGCGGGTGCTGCCGATGCTGACCGCGCGGAACATCGCACCGGATCCCAGGGACGAGACCACCGAGATCTACCAGTTCGACATCACTGGCACCGGTGCCCCGCGATACGTCGCTGCCGCGTCCGTACCGGGCTGGCTCGTCAACCAGTACGCCATGTCCGAGTGGGACGGGCATCTGAGGGTGGCCACCACCAGTGGCCGCACATGGGGCGACAGGCCGAACTCGACGTCCAGCGTGTATGTCCTGCGTGCCGACGGCACGGCGCTGACCCAGGTCGGAAAGGTCACCGGGCTGGGCAAGGGGGAACGGATATACGCCGTACGGTTCGTCGGTGGCACCGGGTACGTCGTCACCTTCCGGCAGACCGACCCGCTCTACACCGTCGATCTGCGTGATCCGGGGGCGCCGAAGGTGACCGGCGAACTGAAGATCAACGGGTATTCGGCGTACCTGCATCCGGCCGGCGAAGGACGGCTGCTCGGTG
This sequence comes from Micromonospora sp. NPDC005324, assembly GCF_040607155.1. NCBI lineage: Bacteria > Bacillati > Actinomycetota > Actinomycetes > Micromonosporales > Micromonosporaceae > Micromonospora > Micromonospora sp. NPDC005324. The sequence goes on from NZ_JBEXGE010000014.1 coordinate 135,849, forward strand.
TCGGGCAGGAGGCGTCCAGCCAGGGCCGTATCCAGGGCACCCAGCTCTCGCTCTTCGACGTCTCCTCCCCGGCCAAGCCGACCCGCGTCGCCCAGTATCACGTCAGGCAGGGGCACTCCGAGGCGGAGTTCGACCCGCACGCGTTCCTCTACTGGCCGGCAGAACGCCTGGTCGTGGTCCCACTGACCGTCCACGGCACGGCCCGGCCGAGCAACGTGGCTGTGGCCCTGCGAGCCGGCGACGGCGGGTTCACCGAGGTTGGCACGATCGACCACACGTCGGACACGGGAGGTCCGGAGGGTCTCACGCCGATCCGCCGGTCACTGGTGGTCGACGGGGTGCTCTGGACCGTCTCCGCCGGTGGCCTCAAGGCGACCAGCCTCTCCACGATGCAGACCCTCGGCTGGCTGCCCACGGCGTGAACGGCGTGGCGGTGTCCGGCGTAGGGTCGTGCCGCTGTTCGGAGGGGGTCGGTCCGCACCCGCGTCCGGGGCGTCGCGCCTCGCCGGAGAAGATGTCAGCATGAGCGATTCCGTACTGCCCCAGCGCGTCGTCGTCACCGGTGCCACCGGCAAGCTCGGCCGTGCCGTGGTCGCGCACCTGCGCGCCGTGGGCGTCGACGTGCTGGCGGTGGACCGCGCCGGTGGCCGCGACCCACGCGACGTGAACGGCGAGTTCCTGCTGGTCGACCTGACCGACTACGGGCAGGTGGTGGAGGCGTTCACCGGGGGCGCCGACGAGCACGCGGGCGGCGTCGACGCCGTCGTGCACCTCGCGGCGATCCCGGCCCCCGGGCTGATGTCGAACGCGACAACCTTCGCGAACAATTCCGCCGCGACGTACAACGTGTTCGCCGCGGCCCGGGCGGCCGGGATCAAGCGGGTCGTGTGGGCGTCGAGCGAGACGGTGCTCGGGCTGCCGTTCGACACCCCACCGCCGTACGCGCCGGTCGACGAGGAGTACGCGCCACGGCCCGAGTCGACGTACTCGTTGAACAAGGCCCTGGAGGAGGAGATGGCCCGGCACTTCTGCCGGTGGGACCCGCAGCTGGTCATGGTGGGTCTGCGCTTCTCCAACGTGATGGACGTCGAGGACTACGCGCCGTTCCCCTCGTTCGACGCCGACCCGCGGCTGCGCCGGTGGAACCTGTGGGGCTACATCGACGCCCGCGACGGGGCCCAGGCGGTCGAGCGCGCGCTCGCGCACGACCAGCCCGGTGCCGACGTCTTCGTCATCGCCAACGCCGACACCGTCATGACCAGGTCCAGCGCCAGCCTGATGGCCGAGGTCTACCCGGGCGTCGAGATCCGTAAGGAGCTGGGTGAGCACGAGACGCTGCTCAGCATCGACAAGGCCCGCCGGGTGCTGGGGTACGAGCCACAGCACTCCTGGCGGGACCACGTCGACCAGACGTAGGCCTCACGTGGGGGTTCATAAACAGTTTTGACGTTACGAAACATCGATCGTTGTTAACCGGTCTGTCCGCGCTGCCGCGTCTCCTCCTACCTTTCGGCACAGCCCTCCGACTTCGGCGTCACCCGGACGCGAATCGCGGAGTCGGCACCTTGGAGGAGATCACCCGTGTTGCAACGACTCCCAGCCGCTGGCTTCGCGCTCGTCCTGGCGCTGGCCGGAGCCATCGGCGTCGGTGGTCCGGCCCAGGCCGAGCCGACCGGCACCATCAGGTACGCGGACGGCCCGAACGCGGTGGCCGACCGCTACATCGTCACGCTCAGGCCCACCGCGTTGGCGGCCACCACCGTCGACGGCAAGGCCCGTGAGCTGACCGGCCGCTTCGGTGGCCAGACCCGACACGTCTACGCGTCGGCCCTGCCCGGCTTCTCGGTGAGCATGTCCGCGAAGCAGGCGCAACGACTGGCCGCCGACCCGTCCGTCGCGTCCGTCGAGCAGGTCCAGCGCATCGGCGTGCTGAACACCCAGACCAACCCGCCGAACTGGGGAGACGACCGGGTCGACCAGCGCAACCTGCCGTTGAACCAGACCTTCACCTACCCGGCCAACCCGGGTCAGGGGGTCACCGTCTACGTTCTCGACACCGGCATCAACGCCAACCACAACGAGTTCACCGGCAGGGTGCGGCAGGGCACCGACATGGTGGACGACGACAGCACCCCGCAGGACTGCCACGGGCACGGCACGCACGTCGCCGGCACCGCGGTGGGCACCACGTACGGAATCGCGAAGAAGGCGGGCGTGGTCGCCGTACGGGTGCTGAACTGCCAGGGCAGCGGCACGAACGACGACCTGATCGCGGGGATCAACTGGGTACGCGCCAACGCGCAGAAGCCGGCGGTGGTCAACTACAGCATCGGCTGCGGCAGCCGGTGCACCAGCCAGGCGATGGACAGTGCCGTCACCAGCCTGATCAGCTCGGGTGTGCAGTTCGTGCAGGCGGCCGGCAACTCCTCGGACGACGCCTGCTACTACAGCCCGCAGGCGGTCACCGCGGCCATCACGGTCGGCAACAGCACCAGCTCCGACGGACGCAACAGCAGCAGCAACTACGGCTCCGGTACGGCGTCGTGGTCGAACTGCACCTGGAGGACGTACTCGCTGACCGGGGTGGAGAACCCGCGGTAGTAGTTGTCGGTCGGCAGTTGCGAGGTGCTGAGGAACTCGTACTCGATCACCACGGTGTCGCCCTGGGCCAGCATCCGGTCGAAGATGATCTCCGCGACGAGTAGACCGGAGCCGTGCTCCGAGCGGACCCGCCCGAGCCGACAGTTGCGGACCGCGTTGATCCGCGTCGAGGCGGTCACGTCGTCGGTGCGGAAGATGCCCACCGTCCGTGAGACCCGGTCGGTGTTGGCCCGGAGCACCTGCCGGCAGGTCAAGCTGATCTCCTGGCGTCGGTCGCCCACCACGTAGAGGTCGTGCAGACTGAGCCGGGTCAGCTCGTGGTACAGCCACCGGTCGACCTCGGCCACCATCTTGGCGACGCTGGTGCCGTCACTGAAGAGGCGGTCGATCTCGATCGTTCCGGGTGGCTGGCTCAGCCAGCGGCCCCGAGGCCGGCGCGGGCCAAGTTGGACGATCAACGACTCGGCCGGCAGTGACAGGATCGTTTCGAGGAGCCGGACCGCTTTGATCGACTCCGGGCGCTCCGGCCGGCTGCGACCGCGTCGCCAGTAACTCAACGTGGTGAGGCTGACGCTGACGCCGGCCGTCGAGAGCTTCTCCTGGATCTCCTCCAGCCGCATGCCGCGGTCCTCAATGGCGAGGTGGAGGGCCGCCGAGAACGGACCGGTACGCAGCGCGTGCGCCAGGTCCCGACCCAGCTCGGAACGGGCCTTCTCCATGTCGGCTGAGTATGGTCACGTCACCGCCGCCGCGCCAGCGGTGTCGGCGTGCTCAGCGCGCCGCCTGGTAGGCGCGGCCGACGGCGGTCGCCGTGCTGCCGGTACGGAACAGGCCGGTCTGGTCCTTGTCGGTGGCGGGCAGGCCGAACCACGCGTACCGCTGGAGCCAGGACAGCCCACCCAGCATCCGGGTCGCCGCGGTGAGGAACGCGGCCTGCTGTGCCTGGGTGGGGAAGCGGACGCCGTTGGAGAAGTTGATGAGGGCGAACTCGGTGAGCCAGACCGGCAGCTTGTACCGGTCGTGCACGGCCTGGAGGTACGACCTGAGCTGGTTGACAGCGTTGGCGGTGGTGAAGTCGCCGCCGTACCAGTGCAGGGCGATGAAGTCGACGCGGTAGCCGCGCTGCTTCGCCCCGGCCATGAACCGGTCGAGCCATTCGCCTGGCCGGTCGCCGCCCCAGGCAACTGCCGGGCTGCCCAGCGGAAGGCCGGTGGCCTGCAACTGCGGCCACAGCTCCAACGCCTGCTCGACGGTCATCTCCGCCTGGCCCTTCAGGTCCGGCTCGTTGAACCCGAGCAGGTAGCGGCCGTTCTTCCTGGCCTGTTGCAGGTTGCTGGCGGTGACGCTCTTCGCTCCCCAGATCATCGGGACGAAATCGGCGCCCTTCGGGCTGGTGACACCCGAATGGGCCACGTCCCAGGTGTAGTACCAACTCGCCCCGGAGTTCGCCAGCGCCTGGCTGACGCCGTCGAAGGTCCACACCCCGACGCCCTTGCGCTTCGAGGTCGCCACCGGGGCCGCCGGAGCGACCGGACGCCCGGTTGTCGGCTTCGCCGTCGGCGTCGGCGTCGGGGTCGCCCCCGCCGGGCTCGTGGTGGCGGCGGGGGTGGTCGCGCTGGGCGCGCCGGGTTTCGGGCTCGCGGGCGGCGGCGCGTCGAGCGCCTGTGTCGCCGCCGGGGCGGGCGTCGGCCCGGTCGGCTGCACCACGACGATCACACCCGTCACCAGTACGGCGACCACGGCGGCCACGAGGAGCGGCCACAGCAGCCGCCTCGCGCCGATCGGGAGGCGGCCGAGCAGACCGCGCCGGGGTTCCGCGTGGGCGCCCCGGGTGACCCCTGGTGTGACGGCTCCATCCGGACCGGATCCGCGCATCATCTCGACTCCTTCATGTGGTCGTACCGCTACCCGTTCTGAAGGGCTGGCAGAAGATCCGCTACAGCCTCCCCTCAGGAGACTCACCGGTCGCACCGGGATAACAGTTTCCACCGCTGGTGTCGGTCGTCGATCACCAGACGTCCGGCGGGATCAGATTCATCGCCGTCAACGTCCTCGCTTGACCACGGTGAGCGCGTAACCTACGGCCCGGTCAGCGTCGCAGGGTCGCGGACGGTGACTCCCCGAACCGCGTCCGGTACTCGGTCGCGAACCGGCCGAGGTGCACGAAGCCGTGTTGCAGGGCAACCGTCGTCACGGACATTCCCGGCGGGGCCGAGCGGAGCGTGCGGTGCGCCGCGTCGAGCCGGCACGCTCGCAGGTACGCGGTCGGGGTGGTCTGCAACTCGCGGCGGAAACAGTCCTGAAGTGTTCGTACGCTCACCCGTAGCGCCTCGGCGACGTCACCGACGGTCAGTGCCTCTCCATGGTGTTCGGAGATCAGGGCGCAGGCCCGGCGGACGAGACGCCCGGGGTGGGCGTGCTGGCCCGGCTCGGCCAGAAGGTGGGAGTGGCTGTGCTGGTGGGCCAGCAACAGCTTGCCGATGAGCCCCTGTTCGAAACGGGCGGCTACCTGCGGATGGTCGAGCAGGGACGCGTCCGCCGGCTGGGACAGCTCGTCGGCGAGGAACGCCACCCCGCGCGCCCATGCCTGCGCTGTCGGCGTGGTCATGAGCATGCCGACGTCGAGGCGGACCGGCTCATCCACCGGGTGGCCCAGCAGGCGGGCGAGTTCCCGGTCGACGGCGCGCCGGTCGGCGTAGAAGATCCGGTGGGGCGATCCCTCGGACCACCGCATGTCCGAGGGGTCGTACGGGGACAGGACCGAGGCGACGGCGGGGGTCGAGGTCACGGTCTGACCGGCGTGCCGGACCATCGTGCTGCCGGCGCTGGGGATCTGGACGAGGTAGAAGCTCTCCAGCGCGGGCGGTTGAATGCGCACCGCCTGCCCGTAGTCCAGGTCGATGACACCCACCCCGCCCGCCCGGCGAGCCGCCATCCGCAGTTGCACGTTGTGCACGCCCGGCTGTGGGGTGAGCCGGTGTGGACAGAAGACCCGACCCACCTCGGCGCGAGCCCGGTCGACGTCGTCCGTGCGGACCGTCACCGCATCCATCCGACACCTCCCGGGCGTCCCGTCGCGCTGACCGTAAGGGTCGATCGGCCCGGACCAGACCCGAAAGCCGTCGACCCGACAGGAGAAGGGTCCGGCCGCGTACTGCGGATAGCGCCCGCGTCGCGCGGATAGCGACCCTGCCGGCCTGCTCGCTAGCGTGCGGCCACCGCGGGCGGTCAGCGCCGGCACGGTTCGCACGTCCTTCGGAGGAGATCATGAGGATTGCCGTCGTTGGTGCCGGATTCGCCGGTGTGAGCGCAGCGAAGGTGCTGCGGCAGAGCGGATTCGACGTCACAGTGTTCGAGCGCGCGCCCGACGTCGGTGGGGTGTGGAGTCGTACCAGGCGTTACCCCGGCCTGCACACCCAGAACGACAAGGGCACCTACCACCTCTCCGACCTGCCGATGCCCGCCGACTACCCGCAGTGGCCGTCGGGTGAGCAGGTCCAGCGGTACCTGGAGAGCTATGTGGAGAAGTTCGGGCTGGCAAGCGCGCTGCGCCTGTCCACGGAGGTCGCCTCCGCCGAGCTCGTCAACGACGAGACCGGGTGGCTGGTCACCTCGCGGCCGGCGGGCGCCCAGGCCCCGCTGACTGTGGAACGGTACGACCACCTGATCGTCGCCAACGGCATCTTCTCCGACCCGTTCGTCCCGTCCTTCGACGGGCACGCGAACTTCGCCGCCGCCGGAGGGCGCGTACTGGCGACGGGGGAGTTCCACGACATCGAGGCGGCCCGAGGTAAGAACGTCCTCGTGGTGGGGTACGGCAAGTCGTCCTGCGACGTGGCGGTCCCGGTGAGCGAGGTCGCCGCTCAGACCCACGTCGTGGCGCGCGAGCTGCTCTGGAAGATGCCCCGCAAGCTCGGTGGGGCGCTCAACTACAAGTACCTGCTGCTCACCCGGATGGGCGAGGCGCTCTTCCGCTACCTGCACCTGAGGGGCTTCGAGCGGTTCCTGCACGGCCCGGGGAACGGTCTGCGCCGACGCATGGTCGACAGCGTCGGCTCGGTCGCGACCCGGCAGCTCAACCTGCGCGAGTTGGGTCTCGTACCCAACGGCAGCTTCGAGGACATCGCCCGCAGCACGGTCAGCCTCGCCACCGAGGGCTTCTTCGAGCGGGTCACCGACGGCCGCATCGCCGTGCACCGGGAACAGGTGATCACCGAGTTGCTGGTCGACGGCGGCCGGCCCGCCGCCCGCCTGGCCGACGGCACGGTGCTCCCCGCCGACCTGGTGATCTGTGGCACCGGCTTCCGCCAGCACGTGCCGTTCTTCGACGACGCGTTGCACGCCCGGCTCCAGGACGACGCCGGCAACTTCATGCTCTACCGGCAGATCCTGCCGATCGGCGTGCCGCGGCTGACGTTCGCCGGCTACAACTCGTCGTTCTTCAGCCCGCTCAGCGCGGAGATGGCGGCGGTCTGGACGGCCGCGCACCTGCGGGGTGGGATCACCCTGCCGACCGAGGTCCGGATGCGCGACGAGGTGCGCGCCCGGCTGTTCTGGATGACGAAGCGCACCAACGGACGGCACGCTCGCGGCACGAACATCATCCCGTTCTCGATGCACAACGTCGACGAGGTGCTCGACGAGTTGGGGCTCAACGTCGGCCCGCTGACCCGGGCCCGGCAGTGGCTGTTCCCCGTCGACCCGGGCACCTACCGCCGGGTGACGGCACAGATGATCCGGCGTACCGCCGACCCGGTATCCGCCATCAGCGGCGGGGGCCCGTTAAAGATGGATAAAATACGCAGATAGGGGTCCAGGTGGTGCCCGTCGGCGAGGGAGGCTCGGGGACGATGGCAGCGGAACAGGGTCACCGCCGTGGCGTGCCCGTGCCGGCGGCCCTGGCCGGCTGAGCTGTCTCGCCGTCCGTGCTGACGCGCACCGAGTTCTTCCGTGGTCTTGGGGACAGTAGGAGCCCCCGCTCGGCGACCGTCCTGGAACTGCTGTTCGACATCGTCTACGTCTTCGCGCTGGCCCGCCTCGCCGGGCGGGTCGCGGACGACCTGACCATCGTTCGGCACACGCTGCTGTCCGAGGCGGGCCAGACCGTCCTGTTCTTCACGGCGATGTGGATGATCTGGTCGCTCAACGCCCTGTTGGCGAGCACCTACGACCCTCGGCGCCCCGACCTGCAGGTCGTCCTGCTGGCGACGATGTTCGGCACGCTGGTGCTGGCGGTGACCCTGCCCCAGGCCTTCGGTCAACGCGGCGTCGTCTTCGCCTGCGCCTACGTCGTCATCCAGGTCGGTCGACCGCTCTTCCTGGCGTTCGCCCTGCGGGGCCACCCGGTGCGCGCGTTCTCGCTCCGGGTGCTGACCTGGCACCTGGCGACCAGCGTGCTCTGGATCAGCGGCGGCATCAGTGGTGGCCTCGGTCGGGGCATCTTCTGGACCATCGCCCTCGCCATCGAGATGATCGGCGCTGCCACCACCTACCCCCTGCCCCGAGTGGGCGGGAGACAGCTCACCAGCCTGGGGGTCACCGTCTCCCAGGAGCATCTCGCCGAGCGGTACAACCAGTTCTTCATGATCGCTCTTGCCGAGGTGGTGCTCGAAGCCGGGGCGGCGGTCAGCTTCCCGGGCTTCTCGACCGAGGGAACCATCGTCCTCGTCGCCTCGTTCGTGGCGGTCGTCTCGTTCTGGCGGATCTACTTCTACCACGTCAGGTCTGGTTACGCCGCTACCCCGAGCGGGGAGGGAATCCAGCTGTCGCGGTGGGCGAGCTACAGCCTGCTGCTGATCGTCGGTGGCATCATTTGCACCGCAGTCGGCTTCGGACAGATCATCGAGGACCCGCACCCGCCGATCGACTGGGCCCTGGTGGCCATCGTCTTCGGCGGCCCGGTGCTGTTCCTGATCGGGCGGAGCACCCTGGAGCGGGAGGACCGGTCCGCGCCGCGGTGTCGGGCGCTGTACTTCGGCGCGTTGGCGCTGGTCGTGGCGGCCCCGCCGATGGTGCTGCTCCCGCCGGTCGCGGTGGCGGCCGCCGCGGCGGTGATCCTGGCCGGCATCACCGTGTACGACCAGCGAGCCCACAAGCGTGGGGCGGAGACCAACCCGACGCTGTGACACGGCATTGCGGGCCGGCGACCAGTCCGCGTATGGTCGTCGGGCACGCCGTCGAGCTGGAAGGAGGTCAGAACAATGTCCGATGTTCTGCGCCCCCTCCGCGCTCCGGCGTCCGCGCGGATCTGATCTGGGGCGCGCGCTTCCCGGAGGACCAACCCATGACTGATCTGGTCATCCGTCCGCTCGTCGCGGGCGAGGAAAACCTGTTCGACTCCATGCCTGATCCGCTACCCCAACTGCGCCAGGTCGCGTACGCCGACGGGATCGCCGGCGGTGGCTACCGACCCGAGAACACCTGGGTCGCCCTCCGTGCCGGCCGGGTGGTCGGTCGGGCGGCCTGGGTCCTCCCGCCGGGTGCCATCGGTGCCCCGTGGCTGGAACGGTTCGACCTGGAGGCCGAGCCGGAGGTGGGCGCCGAACTGCTGCGCGCCGCCCACGACGCGCTGGGCGGTCCCCGTCTGTACTACGCCGCGCTGCCGGCGCACTGGCGGCGTCGGCCCGAGGTGCTGGCCGTGGTGCGGGCACCCATGGAGGCCGCCCGGCTCGCCGGGCTGGTCGAGCGGGGGGAGCGGCTGCGCTGCTCCTGGACGGGCACACCCCTGCCGGCGTCCTCCGGACGGTACGACTTCCGGGCGCCCGTTGACCTGGCGGAGATCAACGCCCTGGTCGCCAGGATCGCCGGGCCGGACGTGCTGACCGGCGTCGAGAACGCACGAGCGGTCGGCGGCGTCGACCTCGCCACCGATCCGCTCGCCTGGCTGGGCGACGCCACCGAGGGGTGGCGCGTCGCGGTGGACGCCGGTAAGCCGGTGGGCCTGGCCGGAACGGCCGGCGACGCCTGCTTCCCACTGCTCGCCTATCTCGGCCTCCTCGACGAGGCGGCCCGGCCCGAACTGCTGGCCGAGGCGGTCCGGGTGCTGGCCGCCGGCGGTGCCCGCGAGGTCATCGCCGACGTCGATTCCCACCGCGTGGCGGTGCTGGCGGAGCTGGAGCGGACCGGCTTCCGGCAGTTGCGCTCCCGGGTCGTCTTCGCGCCGCCGAACACCCAGGAATAGCTGACCGGGTGCGCCCGGTCACCCGGGCGCACCCTCAGCCGACGCCGAGCGCGACCCCTGTCAGCATCTGACCATGACGGAGATCATCGCGCTTCTCGTCGGCGGGTTGGCGCTCGTCGGGGCGGCGGTCGCCGGGCTCTACCTCTGGCCGGTGGGCCGCCGCGGGCTACGGGTCGCGCCGGCCCGACCGCTCGACTTCGACACGGCCACCCGTGCCGCCGCGGCCATCATCGCCGCCGAGGCGGCCGATCCGGAGGTGCGACCGGAGTCGCGCAGCCGCCTGCTGAGCCATGGCTCCCGAACCGGCCGGGCCGTGCTGTTGCTGCACGGGTACACCCTCGCTCCGGAGCAGTACGAAGGGTTGGCCGAGGAGTTCTTCGACAGTGGGTACAACGTCTGGGTTCCCCGGGCTCCCCAGCACGGGACCGTCGACCGGCAGGCCCACCACCGGGTCGAGGCCGGTGAGCTGACGGCGTACGCCGCGCGGGGATGGGCCGTCGCGGCGGCCCTGGGAGACGAGGTCGGCGTCGTGGGGATCTCCGGAGGCGCCGTGCTGGCCGCCTGGCTGGCCCAGGTGCCGGGCAACGTCGTACGGCATCTGCTGTTGCTGTCGCCGTTCTTCGGCCCGAACCCGCGACAGGCGCCGGCCTACGCGGTGAAACCGCTCATCGTGCTGTACGGGCGTCGCGTCCTGCGGGACCGCGTCACGTCGCGCGGATATTCGCTCGCCGCAGTCACCCAGTACCTGACGATCGCCCGTACCCTGCCGAATCCGCCCCGGCGGACCGGTCTGCGGACAGCGGCGGTCGCGATCAGCCCGCTCGACGGCGTGGTGGATCTCAGGGCGGCGGTCGACGTGCCGCGCCGGATCGCCGACGCGAACGCGATACCGCTGCGGGTGTGCACCCTGCCGGCGACGTTGGGCGTCGAACACAACACCCTCAACCTGGGCGCCGACGGGAACGAGTGGCGCCGGCGGTACGTCGCGCTCTACGAGGGCGAGCCGGCGCCGACGAGCGACGCGCCAATCCATCAGTAAGCGACGTCGCCCCGGGGCCCCCGCCCCGCCGATCTTGCACTTTTGGTTGTCGACATGAGTGGGATGCCCCTTATGCCGTGACAGTAAGTGCAAGATCGCGGGGCCGGGGGGCGTGATCGCGCGAGGTTCTACTTGCCGTTGAACACCGGCGGGGCGTAGCCGGCTGGCTTGTCGCCGATGCCGAGGCCGGGGCTCACCACCCAGGACTGGTACTGCGGGGTGAACATCACGTAGGGCGCCCCGAGCCGCGGGGCGCTGGCCTCGTCGAGACGGCGGCGGGCGTCGGCCGGGATCTCGAAGTCGAGCGCACCGAAGTTGCTGGCGACCTGCTCGGCGCTGCTCGCACCGATGATCACCGAGGCCACGGCGGGTTGGGTGGCGACCCAGTTGATCGCGACCTGGGCCATGCTGCGGCCGAGCTCGTTGCCGACGCTCTCCAGGGCGTCGATGACCTGCCACTCGCTGGCGCTGACCTCGCGGCCGCCGGCGTCGGGGTTGGTCAACCGGCCGGTCCCGCTCAGGCCGTCGCCGCTGCGCCGGTACTTGCCGCTGAGCAGGCCACTGGCGATCGGGCTCCACGCGGTGAGCCCCATGCCCAGAGACTGGGCCATCGCCACGTACTCCGCCTCGATGCCGCGACTGACCAGTGAGTACGGCAGCTGCACGTTGATCATCGGGGCCAGGCCGTGTGCCTCGGCGTAGCTCTGCGCCCGAGCCGCGTACCAGGCCGGGACGTCGGAGAGCCCGGCGTAGCGGATCTTGCCGGAGCGCACCAGGTCGTCGAAGGTGTGCACGACCTCCTCGACCGGGGTGATCCGGTCCCAGGTGTGCAGCAGGTACAGGTCGATGTAGTCGGTGCCGAGCCGGCGCAGCGATGCCTCCACGGCTCGCATGATGTGCTTGCGACCGTTGCCGCTGGCGTTCGGGTCGGACGGGTCGACGGTGTTGGTGGCCTTGCTGGTGAGCACGAGCCGGTCGCGTACGCCGGCCCGGTCGATCAGACGGCCGAGGATCTTCTCGCTCTCGCCGGCGGTGTAGAAGTCCGCCGTATCGATGAAGTTCCCGCCCGCCTCCAGGTACTGCCGGAAGATGGGCTCGGCCTCCTCCTCGGTCTTGCCGTACGCGGCGTGAAACCCGTCGACACCGAAGTTCATCGTGCCCAGCGCCAGCCGGCTCACCCGCAGACCGGACCGCCCGAGCAGGTAGTAGTGGTTCATCGTGGTGCCCTCCCGATCGTGGTGTCGGCCCGCTGCGGACCGTGCGTTCCCGACCTTGGCTCGACAAAAATGGACCTGCAAGTCCAAAAACTGAGGTACGGTTGGACCCTCAGGTCCAGACCAGGAGGTCTCATGACACGGGCGTTGACCCGCAAGGGCGAGGCGACCCGGGCGCGGATCGTCGCCGGCGCGGCCGCCGAGATCCGCGAGCGCGGCGTCGACGAGGTACGCCTTGAGGACGTGATGGCCCACACCGGCACCAGCAAGGGCCAGCTCTTCCACTACTTCCCGGATGGGAAAGAGGGGTTGCTGCTCGCGGTGGCCCAGCACGAGGCGGACCAGGTGCTCATCGACCAGGAGCCGATGCTGAGCAACCTGACGTCCTGGCCGGCCTGGTTCGCCTGGCGCGACCTACTGATCGAGCGCTACCGCGCGCAGGGGGTGAAATGCCCGCTCAACGGTCTGCTCGGCCAGACCGGGCGACGGGCGCCCGGCGCGCAGGCGATCGTGACCGGGCTCATGTGGCGCTGGCAGAAGGCGATCACCGAGGGCATCCGGCACATGCAGTCGACCGGCGACATCGCCCCGGACCTCGACGCCGACCGGGCCGCCGCGGCACTGCTCGCCGGCATCCAGGGCGGCGTACTGCTGCTGCTCTCCACCGGAAAGATCGACCACCTCGAAGCCGTCCTCGACCTCACCATCGACTCCCTTCGGGCAGGTGCCCGGACGACATGACTGTGTCAGGATCTGCTCGTCCGGCCACGCCGGTCACGGTCGGAGAGAGGCGGTCGGTCATGTCGGCAGGAATGGCGGCGGCACTGGTGGGCGGCGGGGTCGTGATCTTCGCTGGCCTGCTGCTGGTGATCATCGGCGGGCTGGGGCGCCGCGCTCGGGCCGGGCGACTGGCGGGCCGATACACGTCCCGCCGGGGCAACTCGTCGGACAACAGCTCGTCGAGCATGGGCGGGAGCTGAGCCGAAGCCGAGGGTGGCGCACCTGGAACTCAAGGCCCGCGACCGGCTGTTGGTGACCGGCCCCACCGGCGCGGGCAAGTCGACTCTGCTTGCCGTGCTCGCCGGTCACCAGGCCAACGCCGGAGCGCTCTGGCGACGACCGGAGCTGCGGGTCGGTCTGCTCGCTCAGGACAGCGTCTTCGAGGATGCGCGGCGGGCGGCACGGCAGGTCTTCGACGGTGCCGTCGGGGTGGAGCGGGCCGAGGTCGTACCGCTGTCGTCCCTCGGGCTGCTCGCCCCGGCAGACCTCGACCGCCCGGTGGCCGACCTGTCGGTGGGACAGCGCCGTCGGCTCGCCCTGACGGTGCTCGTCGCCGATCCGCCGGAACTGCTGCTGCTCGACGAGCCCACCAACCATCTTTCGCCGACGCTCTGCGACGGGTTGGAGGACGCCCTGGGCGCCGGCTTCAGTGCCATCGTCGTGGCTAGCCACGACCGCAGACTCCGCTCCCGCTGGCCAGGCAAAAGCTTCCCCTCCCGCCAACCACCCCCACCTCGTTGATCATGAAGTTGTCGACCTCCGGCCCGAGTCGTGGCAATAACTTCATGATCAACGGGGTGGGGGTGGTTGGAAACGTTTTCGTAACGGGCCCTTGACCTCTCCGGCATCTGCGGAGCAGACTCCCCGGAAACGTTTACAGCTATCGGGTGGAGGTGCCGGACGTGGGTCGTAAACGTTTACAGGAACCGGCGGACGGCCGGCCCACGGTGCACACCGTCGCCGCCCGCGCCGGCGTCTCCATCGCGTCCGCCTCGCGGGTGCTCAACGGCGTCGGCGGCAGCCCCGAGACGATCCGCAAGGTTCGTGAGGCGGCGGCCGAGGTGGGCTACGTGCCCAACGCGATCGCCAGGTCGCTGCAGTCCCAGCGCACCGGCCTCGTCGCGCTCGCGGTGGAGGACATCGGCAACCCGGTCTACGTGGAGATGATGCGGGCCATCGAGGCCGTTGTCGCGTCCTCCGGGCGGCAACTGCTGGTGCACGCCACCGGCGGGCGGATCGACAACGAGACCGCCCTGCTGCGACGGCTGGCCAACCGCTACGTGGACGGCATGATCGTCTCGCCGATCCGGGTCACCGACGACCACCTCGCCGCGCTGGTGGACAGTCCGGTGCCGGTGGTGGTCGTCGGCCAGCTCGGCGCGGACGCCCCGATCGACAACGTGCGTACCGACTCACGAGCCGGTGTGGCGCTGGCCGTGGATCATCTCATCGCCACTGGCCGACGGCGGATCGGTTTCGTCAACGGCCCGCTCGACACCGTCCCGGGCGCCGCCCGCGACGCCGGATTCCGGGCCGCCCTGGCCCGACACGGCATCCCGCTCGACGACGAGCTGATCGAGGTCGGCGACTTCCAGTACGCGGCCGGCCGCGCCGCCACCGAGCGACTGCTCGCCCGCGCCGACCCGGACGCTCTGGTCTGCGCCAACGACCTCATCGCGGTCGGCGCGCTGCACGCCCTGCTGGTCGCCGGTCGTCGGGTGCCGCAGGACGTCGCACTGGTCGGCATGGACGACACCGAGCTGGCCCGGATGATGTTCCCCCAGCTCTCCAGCGTCTCGCTCGGCTCGGCCGAGCGTGGTCGCCGGGCCGCCGAACTGCTCCTGCAACGCATTGCCGACGCCACAGTGCCGCCGCGGCGCGAGCAGGTGCCGCCAAGTCTCGTCGTCCGCGCGTCCAGCGCCGCGACGTTGCCGGTCCCTCGACCCGCCACCGCGCCGGCTGGCCCACCGACCATCCACCCGTCCAGCGAAGGGGTGACCGCATGACCACCCTGGCCGAGCGGCCGGACGTCGAGCGGGCCGAGCCGGCCCGCCGGCCGAACCGGTTCCGCTCCGACCGCACCACCATCTACCTCCTGTTGCTGCCGTCGCTGCTGCCGATCCTGGTGCTGTCGGTGTTCCCACTGCTGCGGGGCATCTACCTCGGCTTCACCGACGCCCGCGCCGGTCGCAACGTCGAGGTCAGCTTCACCGGCCTTGCCAACTACCGCGAACTCCTCGGTGACGAGCTGTTCTGGAACTCGTTCAAGATCGGCCTGCTCTGGGCGGTCGGGGTGACGGTGTTGCAGTTCCTGCTCGCCCTCGGGCTGGCGCTGCTGCTCAACCAGCAACTGCGGTTCCGAGGTGTGGCGCGGGTGCTGGCCGTCGTGCCGTGGGCGATGCCGCCGGTAGTGGTCGGCATCCTCTGGAAGCTCGTCTACCACCCCGACGCCGGCCTGATCAACGAATTCTTCCACCGCATCGGCGCCGACGGACTGCGCACGAACTGGCTGGGCGACTTCAGCACCGCCCTGCCGGCGGTGATCATCGTGGGGGTCTGGGCGGGCATGCCGCAGACCACAGTCGTCCTGCTCGCCGGTCTGCAGGGAGTGGGTCGCGAGCTGCACGAAGCGGCGGCGGTGGACGGGGCCAGCACCTGGCACCGGTTCCGACATGTCACGTTGCCCGCGCTGGCGCCGGTGATCGTGGCGATCACCTCGCTGGACTTCATCTGGAACTTCAACTCGTTCGGCCTGGTCTACGTGCTCACCGCCGGTGGACCGGGCGGCAAGACGATGCTGCCGATGCTCTTCGCGTACGAGGAGGCGTTCCGCTACGGCAACTACGGCTACGCGGCGGCGCTCGGCAACGTCATGGTCGTGATCATCATCGCGTTGCTCGCTGTCTATCTCCGTCGCCGGCTCAGGGAGGCGAACTGACATGTTCGGAAAACCGAGCCGCACGAGCCGGACGCTGCAGTACCTGGCGCTCGCCGGTTACCTGATCTTCCTCGGGTTCCCGCTGGTCTGGCTGCTCTCCACGGCGTTCAAACCGCCGCGCGAGCTGGTACGCCTGCACCCGACGTTGATTCCGGACAACCCGACAGTGCAGAACTTCGTCCAGGCCTTCACCGAGCAGGAGCTGGGCCGGGCGGCGCTCAACAGCCTCCAGGTCTCCCTCGCCTCGGCGGTGCTGACCGTGCTGATCGCCATGCCGGCGTCGTACGCCCTCGCCCGGTTCCGCTCCAAGCTCGGCACCGCCGCGCTCGGCTGGGTGCTGCTGTCCCAGCTCTTCCCGTTCGTGCTGCTGATCATCCCGATCTTCCTGGTGCTGCGGCAGGTCGGCCTGGCCAACACGCACGCCGGGCTGGTGCTGATCTACGTGGTCTGGGCGCTGCCGTTCGCGCTGTGGATGTTGCAGGGCTTCGTCCGCAACATCCCGAGGGAGCTGGAGGAGGCCGCCTCCGTCGACGGCGCGACCCGGGTGCAGGTCCTGCGACGGGTGGTCTTCCCGCTGCTCGCTCCGGGTCTGGTCGCGACCGCGCTGTTCTCCTTCATCTCGGCCTGGAACGAGTTCTTCTTCGCACTGGTGCTGATCAAGACCCCGGAGCTGGCCACCCTGCCGGTGGCGTTGGCCCGGTTCGTCGGCATCGAGGGCACCGCCCGGCTGGGACCCCTGGCCGCCGGCTCGCTGCTGGCCACGCTGCCCAGCCTGATCTTCTTCGCGTTCATGCAGCGCCGGCTCTCGTCCGGGTCGCTCGCGGGCGCCGTCAAGGGCTGACCCGTCCCCCCAGACCACCACCACCAAGGAGGTAACCCCTCATGCTCCGTACCCGATTCCGTCGACTCGCGGCGGCCGCCGCGGTCACGGTCGTCGGCCTCGGCGCGCTCACCGCGTGCGGTGCCGGCGACGACGAGGCCACCTCCGGCCCGGCCAAGCTGCGCTTCCTCAGCCTCGCCTGGCAGAAGGAGTCGTTGCAGGTCAACAAGGATCTGGTCGCCAAGTGGAACGCCGAGCACCCGGACATTCAGGTCGAGTACGTCCAGGGTGACTGGAACTCGGTGCACGACCAGCTTCTCACCTCGTTCGAGGGCGGCGACGCACCGGACATCGTGCACTACGAGGCGTCCTCCATCGGCGAGTTCAGCAAGCAGGGGTACCTGGCCGACCTCTCCGACCTGGTCTCCGACGACTTGAAGGGCCAGATCGACAAGGGCATCTGGGACACCGCCACCGTCGACGGCAAGGTCACCGGTGTGCCGTTTCTGCTGGAGTCGCAGGTCGTCATCGCCAACAAGAAGCTGCTCGACGCCGCCGGTGTCGCCGTGCCGCCGGCCGATGGCGGCTGGACCTGGGACGAGTTCCAGGCCAACGCGCAGAAGCTCACCAAGCCTGGCCAGTACGGTGCGGCCTGGGCGCTGAAGTCGCCGACCAACCGGGTGCTGAACCTGGCGCTCAACTACGACGGCACGTTCTTCTACGGCGACGGTGGGCGCACCGAGGTCAAGGTCGGCGACGCGGAGAAGGAGGTCCCGAAGCGGATCCACGACATGCTCTACACCGCCAAGTCCGCCTCCCCGGAGGCGCTCGGCATGAGCGGCGCGGACACCCTGCCCGGCTTCTTCGGCGGCAAGTACGCGATGCTGCCCGGCTCGGTGTCGCTGCGCCAGCAGATGGTCGAGCAGGCGCCGGCCGGCTTCGAATGGGTCACCCTGCCCCCGATCAAGGGGCTCTCCACCAAGCAGGCCGCCAACCCGCAGACGCTGTCGATCTCCGAGGACAGCAAGCACAAGAAGCAGGCCGCGCAGTTCCTGGAGTACTTCCTGAACCCGACCAACATGGCCGCCCTGGCCAAGGGCGACTGGTTGGTGCCGACCGGCAAGCAGGCCAACGAGGAACTGCTCAAGCTCACCGCCGGCAAGCAGGGCTGGGACGTCGCCGCGGACAGCGCCACGGACCTGACCGTCGCCCCGTTCCAGCAGGCCGACGGCTACCCGGAGTGGAAGACCAAGTACGCCACCCCGGCTCTCCAGCAGTACTTCGCCAACAAGATCACCCTCGATCAGCTCGGCACGCAGCTGGTCGACGGTGGCAAGCAGGTTCTGAGGTAACGACATGTCACTCTTGCTCGACACATCGGTCGGTTGCCTGGTCGGCGCCGCGGTCGGAGACGCCCTGGGTGGCGCCACCGAGACGGCGCTGCCTGAGCAGATCCGTACCCGCTTCGGCGGCTGGGTCGAGGGCATCGTGCCCCCGTACCACGCCGACTGGGCCACAGCGCGACCCCTTGCGCCGTACCACAAGGGCGACGGGCACATCACCGACGACACGTTGATGACCCACGCCCTGGTCCGCGCGTACGCGGCCAAACGCGACCACCTAGACGCGTACGACGTGGTGGACCTGCTGGTTCCCGACCTGATCGAGCGGGTGGTGTACATCCCCGACCTGGAGCGCGACGGGGTGACCTTCCACCGGCTCGCGGCCGCCGAACGGTGGCTGGTCACCCGACTGCACCACGCCCACGCGGATCCGCGTGAGGCCGGGGTCGGCAACATCGTCAACTGTGGCGCGGCCATGTACATGGCCCCGGTCGGCATCGTCAACGCGGGCGACCCGGCCGGGGCGTACGCCGAGGCGGTGGAAATCGCCGGTGCGCACCAGCACAGCTACGGGCGGGAGGCCGCCGCCGTGTTCGCGGCCTCGGTAGCGGCGGCGGCGACTCCCGGCGCGGACGTCGAGGACGTCGTCGCGGCGGCGCTGGACCTGGCCCGCGACGGCACCCGCGCGGCCATCGACGCGGTGGTCAAGGAGGCCCGCGGCCACCACGACTGGAAGCAGGCCATTCCGGCGCTGCGGGCCGCGGTCGCCCCCTACGACACGGTGGGGGAGGAGTACCGCAGCCCTGGGCTCGGCGCGCGGCGGCCCAGTCGGCTGCACGCCATCGAGGAGCTGCCGGTGGCTCTCGGCATGCTCGTGGTGGCTGGCGGCGACTTCCGGGCCGCGGTTCTCGGCTCGGTCAACTACGGCCGGGACGCCGACTCCACCGCCACCATGGCCGCCGCCATCGCCGGGGCGCTCGGTGGCGCCGACGCGGTGCCGTCGGAGTGGTCCGACGTGGTGGCCACCGCCTCCAAGACCGACCTGGTGGAGCCGGCCCGGGTCCTCGCGACGGTGGCCGGCGAGGTCTTCGAGCGCGACCAGACCCGGTTCGCCCGCCGGGCGGAGCGGTTCGCCGGGCTCGCCGCCGGTGCCACCCGGGGGGCTGGGGGCGAAACCCGGTGAGGATCACCTGGGTCCAGCCGGAGGACCTGTTGCCGCACGAGCTGGCGGCCAGCCGGGACGAGGGGCGCGACGTCGCCGCGATCGCCGAGCGGTGGACGGCGGCCGGCGGGGACCTGACCCCACCGGTCAGCGGGGCGTCGGTGACCCCGGTGCCGCCGGAGCTGCGGGCCCTCGCGACGGAGCTGCTGGACGCCGCCGACGCGCTGCCCGCCGCCGACACCGCCGACGAGGCCGACGACCTGGCCTCGCTGCGCGCCGGCTGGCCGGCCAGATGGTCCCTGCCGACCGAGGCGGCGTACGACCGGCTGCACGGCGGGTGGCTCGGCCGGGCGGTCGGGTGCCTGCTCGGCAAGCCGGTGGAGAAGATTCCGCGCAAGGGCATTCGGGAGATCCTCACTGCGACCGGCAGGTGGCCACTGCGCGACTGGTTCACCGCGACGGGACTCCCGGCCGACGTGGCCGCCCGCTGGCCGTGGAACCGGCGCAGCGCGCCGACCAGCCTCGCCGAGAACATCGACGGGATGCCCGAGGACGACGACCTGAACTACGCGTTGCTGGCCCTGCGCGTGCTGGAGACGCACGGTCGGGGCTTCGCCAGCGCCGACGTGGCGCAGGCGTGGCTGGACTGGCTGCCCGCTGGGCGGGTCTTCACCGCCGAGCGGGTGGCCTACCGCAACCTGCTGCTCGGGTACCCGCCACCGCAGAGCGCCCGCCGGCACAACCCGTTCCGCGAGTGGATCGGCGCGCAGATCCGCACCGACGTGTACGGCTGGGTCAACCCCGGCCGCCCGGACCGCGCCGCCGAGCTGGCGGTGCGGGACGCGACGGTCAGCCACGTCCGGGGTGGGGTGCACGGCGCGCTCTGGGCGGCGGCCCTGGCCGCCGCCGCGCCGGTGGCCGACACCGTGGACGAGGTGCTGGACGCCGCCGAGGCGGTTCTACCGCCGGGTAGCCGATTCGCCGTCACCGTTCGGGAGGCACGCGCCCTCGGCGCGGGCACCGACGACTGGGAGCGCGTGGTTGACGAGCTGTACGCACGGCACGGCCACCTGCACTGGGTGCACGTCCGCAACAACGCGGCGCTGGTGGCCGCGGCCCTGGCGTACGGCCGGGGGGACCTGGAACGGTCCATCACCGCTGTGGTCAGCGGCGGCTGGGACACCGACTCGACCGGCGCGACGGTCGGCGCGGTGACCGGTGCGCTCAGCGGTGCGTCCGGGCTGCCGCAGCGGTGGGTAGCCCCGCTGCGCAACCGGCTGGCCAGCAGCATCGCCGGCTTCGACGGGATCGGCTTCGACGAGCTGGCCGAGCGGACCCTCGCCCTGGCGCAGCCGGCGACGGAAGGGAGCGTGGCATGAGCGCGCGGGTGGCGGTGGTGGGCAGCAGCAACCTGGACCTGGTGGTCACGGCGTCGCGGCTGCCCCGCCCCGGCGAGACGGTGCTCGGGGAGAACTTCCGGACCGTACCCGGCGGCAAGGGCGCCAACCAGGCCGTCGCCGCCGCCCGGGCCGGAGCGGCCTGCGACTTCGTGGGCGCGGTCGGCGACGACGATTTCGGTACCCGGATGCGGGCGAGTCTCGTCGACGCCGGCGTGGACGTTCGTGGTCTGCGGACCGCCGCCGGCCCCTCGGGTGTCGCGTTGATCGCCGTCGACCGGGACGCGGAGAACTTCATACTGGTCGCGCCCGGCGCCAACGGCACGCTGACCGAGCTGGACGTGGACGACCAGGCGACGATCGCGGCGGCGGACGTGCTGCTGCTGCAACTCGAGGTGCCGCTGACCGCCGTGCTCCAGGCGGCGCACTGGGCCCGGGCCGACGGCACCACAGTGGTGCTGAACGCCGCGCCCGCCGCCGCGCTGCCCACCGCCCTGCTCGACCTGGTCGACGTGCTGGTGGTCAACGAGCACGAGGCGGCTGTCGTCGCCGAGGTCGCCTCCGACGACCCACCGGTCCTGCTCGATGCCCTGCTGAAGCTGGTGCCCCGGGTGGTGCTCACCCTCGGCGCGCGCGGGGCCGCGTACGCCGATCGACACGGCCTGCGTCTCGCGGTCCCGGCGCCGCAGATCGACGCCGTGGACACCACCGCTGCCGGTGACGCGTTCACCGGCGCGCTCGCCGTGAGCTGGGCCGAACGCGGCGCCAGCAGCGAGGACACCGTCACCGCCAGCCTGCGCTGGGCCTGCGCCGCCGGCGCGGCCTGCGCCCAGCGGCACGGAGCGTCCACAGCCCTGCCCGACCGGCCGGCCATCGACGCCCTCTACGACGCGACCTACCGAGGTGCACCGTGAGCTTCAACCCGTACGTCCCACGCCCGATCGACCGGCCGACCGAGGTGCCGTTGGGCGGACACGCCGACCTGAGCACCCTGGACGAGGCGAAGATCTTCGCCGCGCCGCCCGACCCGGCGGACTGGCCGGCCTGGCGCGAGCAGATCGCCCGCTGGCGGGTCGACGCCCGGGACCGGATCGGCTACGTCGGCGAGCACTACGACGAGATCGCCGGTGACTGCTTCAGCGTCTGCCTGGCCTGGCTCTGGGACGAGACCCTCTACGACCACGAGCGCGGTGTCTTCACCGTCGACGCGTTCCTCGACGCTGCCGGGCTGGACTTCGGCGGCTTCGACGGGGTGGTGCTGTGGCACGCGTACCCGGTGATCGGCCTCGACGACCGCAACCAGTTCGACTGGTACCGGGACGTCCCGGAGCTGCCCGCGGTGGTGCGCGCGTTCCAGCAGCGGGGGGTGCGGGTCTTCGTTGACTACAACCCGTGGGACACCGGCACCCGGCGCGAGCCGGGCAGCGACGCCGAGGAGGTCGCCACGCTGGCCGGCAAGCTCGGCGTCGACGGGGTCTTCCTGGACACCCTCAAGGAGGGCGCCGGGGAGCTGCGCGCCGCGCTGGACGCGGTACGCCCCGGCATGGTCCTGGAGGGCGAGAGCCGGGTGCCGCTGGCCCGCATCGCCGACCACGCGATGTCCTGGGCGCAGTGGTTCGCCGACTCCGAAGTGCCCGGCGTGCTGCGGGCGAAGTGGTTCGAGCGACGGCACGTGCTGCACCACACCCGGCGCTGGCACCGCGACCACCTCGACGAGCTGCACTCCGCCTGGCTCAACGGCGTCGGGGTGCTGGTCTGGGAGAGCGTCTTCGGCGTCTGGGTCGGCTGGAACGAGCGGGACCGCGCGGTGCTGCGGGCGATGCGCCGGGTGCAGGCCAGCCACGCGGCGTGGTTGCGCGCCGAGGACTGGGAGCCGCTCGCCGACCATCCCGGCGACGGCCAGGTGTACGCGTCCCGCTGGACGCACGACGACGAGCCGCTGTGGACGGTGGTGAACCGGGGCGCGGACCACGACGGCCGGTGGCTGATCACCGACCCGAGCGACGGCCGACACTTCGTCGACCTGGTCACCGGTGCCGAGCTGAGCGTCACCGAGACCGCCGACGGTCGACTGGCGGTGGGCGGCCCGCTCCCGGCCGGCGCGATCGCGGCCGTGACGCGCGGAGTCGCCGCCGCGCAGCGGCACGAGCCGCCGACCGGCGACCCGTCCTTCCCGGCCCGCGCCGCGGTGCGCGTCCGCACGCCGTGGGCGCCCCGGCCGCAGGTGCCGCCGGGCCTGGTCGCCGTCGAGGGCGGCCGGCACGACCTGGTCGTCCGGCACCGGGTACGGGAGACCGGGCTGTACGGCGAGGCGCCCTACGTCGACGAGTGGAAGCCCCTGCCGCCCCGGCTTCACCACCCCGGCACGCTGCGGCGCAGTGTGGCGCTCGGCCGGTTCGCCATCGCCGTGCAGGAGGTCACCCACGGCGAGTACACCGAGTTCCTGCGCGCCACCGACTACGTTCCGGTGCGCCCGGAGCGGTTCACCGCCGGCTCCGGTCCGGCCGACGCCCCGGTGACCGGAGTCGAGCTGGCCGACGCGCGGGCGTACGCGGCGTGGGCCGGGCTGCGTCTGCCCACCGAGGACGAGTGGCAGGTCGCCGCCGAGGCGGGGCTGCTCGTGCGACGGGAACCCCTGGTGTGGAATCTGACCGAGAGCGAGCACTCCGACGGGCGTACCCGCTTCGCCATCCTCAAGGGTGGCGCCCAGTACCGGGCGGAAGGCTCCGACTGGTACCTCGACGGCGGCCCACAACCGGCGGACGTCTCGGTGAAGCTGCTGTTCACCGGCGCTGGTCTCGCCCGCTCCGAGCAGGTCGGTTTCCGCTGCGCGGCCGACCTGTCGGAGGTGACCCGGTGACCGCGCCACTGGACGGCGTCACTGTCGTCGACCTGGCCACCCTCTTCGCCGGGCCACTCGCGGCGGCGTTCCTCGGTGACTTCGGCGCCGACGTGATCAAGGTGGAGCATCCGGCCAAGCCGGACCCGTCGCGGGGGCACGGCCCGGCCCGCGACGGCGTCGGGCTCTGGTGGAAGGTGCTCGGCCGCAACAAGCGCACAGTCACCCTCAACCTCTCCGACCCGGACGGCGCCGCGTTGCTGCGCCGGCTGCTCGCCGACGCCGACGTGCTGGTGGAGAACTTCCGCCCCGGAACCCTGGAGCGGTGGGGGCTCGGACCGGCCGAGCTGCACGCGGTCAACCCCCGGCTGGTGATCACCCGGATCAGTGGGTTCGGGCAGGTCGGCCCGTACGCCCGCCGGCCCGGCTTCGGCACCCTCGCCGAGGCGATGAGCGGTTTCGCGGCGGCCACCGGGGAACCGGACGGGCCGCCCACCCTGCCCCCGTTCGGGCTGGCCGACTCGGTGAGCGCGCTCGCCGCCGCGTACGCGGTGATGCTCGCCCTGCGGGCCCGCGACCTCACCGGGGCCGGGCAGGTGGTCGACCTCGCCATCATCGAGCCGATCATGGCGATGCTCGGGCCGCAGATCACCTGGTACGACCAGCTCGGCTACGTCCAGCCCCGGTTGGGCAACCGGTCCAACAACAACGCCCCGCGCAACACCTACCGGTGTGCCGACGGGCGCTGGGTGGCCGTCTCCACCAGCGCGCAGAGCATCGCCGATAGGGTGCTGCGGCTGGTCGGCCGCCCCGAGTTGCTCGACGAGCCGTGGTTCGCCGCCGGCAGCGGGCGGGCCGCCCACGCCGACGAGTTGGACGCGGCGGTGAGCGCCTGGGTGGCGCAACGGGACCGCGACGAGGTGGTGGCCGCGTTCGAGGAGGCGCAGGCGGCGGTCGCCCCCGTCTACGACGTGCGCGACATCCTCGCCGACCCGCAGTACGCGGCGCTGGGCACCGTGCGCACAGTGCCGGACGAGGAGTTGGGCGAGGTACGGATGCAGAACGTGCCGTTCCGCCTCGGCGAGACGCCCGGCGAGATCCGGCACGCCGGCCGACGGCACGGCCAGGACACCGACGCGGTCCTCGGCGCGTTGGGTGTGAGCGCCGAGGAGTTGGCCGCGCTGCGCGAGCGGGGGGTGCTCTGATGCTGTTGAGCTGGCTCTACGTGCCCGGCGACCGCCCGGACCGGTTCGCCAAGGCGGTCGCCTCGGGCGCCGACGCGGTCATCCTCGACCTGGAGGACGCCGTGGTCGCCGGGCGCAAGGCGTACGCCCGGGACGCGGTCGCCGAGTTCCTCGCCGAGGCGCACCAGGTGCCCGTGCAGGTCCGGGTCAACGAGCTGACCGGCCCGGACCTCGATGCCGACCTGGCGGCGGTGGCCGGCCGGCCCGGGTTGGCCGGGCTGCGGCTGCCGAAGGTCGAGTCGGCCGCGACGCTGGCGGCCCTCGCCGAGCGGGTCGACGTGCCAGTGCACCCGCTGATCGAGTCGGCGGTCGGGCTGGAGGCCGCGTACCCGATCGCCGCTGCCCACCCGGCGGTGGCCTCGATCGGGCTCGGTGAGGCCGACCTGCGCTCGGATCTGGGGGTGAACGACGACGACGGGCTGCTCTGGGCGCGCGGCCGGGTGGTGGTCGCGGCCCGCGCGGCCGGTCTGACCCCGCCGGCCATGTCGGTGTACGCCGACGTCGTCGACCTCGCCGGGCTGGCCGCCTCCTGTACGGCGGGTCGACGGCTCGGCTTCCTCGGCCGGGCGGCGATCCACCCGCGCCAGCTTCCGGTGATCGTCGAGGCGTTCCGGCCGGCCGATCGCGAGGTGGCCCGTGCTGCGGAGCTGCTGGCCGCCGTCGCGGACGCGCAGCAGCGGGATTCGGGGACCGTGGTCCTGCCCGACGGCCGGTTCGCCGACCGGGCGATGGTGGCCGCCGCCCGGCGCGTCGTGGACCTCGCCGCCCGCTACGCAGCCTGAATCGGGGCCTCGAAATCCTACGGTACTGCGCCGGTCACTCACGACAACCACAGTCTTACTTTGGGCTTATAGGGGTGTTAGATTGATCCCTACGATCCGGCGGGACCAGCGGTACCCGGCTGACGACGGAGGCGTAGAGGTGCTCGTACCGGCCAGGGTTGACTGATGGACAGTGTCCTCCAGTCATGGCCGCAGTGGGGCAGTTGGTTGTTGTTGACTCTCGCCGCCGCAGTGCTCGGGGCTGCCGGCACCCGGGTCAGCGACGCCGCCGTGAGCGGAATCGGGCAACTGTTCGGTCGAGCGCGGGTCGAGGTCTACTACATACCGCTGCCGGTACGAAACATCCTGATCGCGGAGAAGCGTCAGGTGGCGACGATCCGTCGGACCTTGCGCCGGTGTCGAGGTCTGTGCATCCTCACCGGGATGCCCGGTATCGGGAAGAGTCAGGCCGCCGTTCAGTACGCCCACCGACATCGCAGGCGCTACCAGATCGTCTGGTGGATCAACGCCAGCAGCGCCGAGGACGTCGTGTCCGGCTTCGGTCAGCTCGCCGGCGCCACCAGGCTTGTGCAACCCGACGACCCTCGCACGCCCGTTGCGCTCGCCAACGACGTCAAGACCTGGTTGGAGGGCCGTCGCAGGTGGCTGCTCATCTTCGACAACGCCCGGCACACTGATGTCCTGCTCTCGCTCATGCCGCGCAGTGTCCCCCGCACCGGACACGTCATCATCACCTCAAACAATCCCGTTTGGGAGGACCACCAAAACAGCGTGGTGGAGGCCACCGTTCCGTCCTTGCAGGAAGGGTCGGCCTACCTGATTAACCGCACCAGAAATCCCGATCTCGATGGGGCACGGATGGTCGCCTCCGAGCTCGGCTGCCTGCCGTTGGCCCTCGATCAAGCAGCGAGCTACATTCGCGTAACGCACATCCCGTATTGGGATTACCTTGAGCACCTGAAGCAATCGGCGCGGCATTTGATGGAGCGCTCCGCGGTCCTGTCTGCCAGCCACTACAGCGTCATCCACTCACTGGACACGGCACTCCAAGGTGCTGCCGCGATATCCCATGACGCATCAGCCGTCCTCGGAACAGCCTCCTATCTGGACAACTCCGCGGTGCCGCTCCCGCTGCTTCGCGAGGCGACCAACCTGGATGCTCGCCGCTTCAGTGAAGCCATCGCGGCACTCACCCGCTACTCGCTCATCTCGATGGCCAGTGGCAAGGACGTGATCTCCGTCCACTACCTCGTCCAGACCCTCATCCGTGAGAGTCAGCCTGAGGAGCGGGCGCAGCAGTTGCTGGCAGCGCTGCTCAGCGCCCTCGTGCGGCGATTCCCGGAGCGACCTTGGGACGTCAGCGTCTGGCCGCGGGCGGCGCCGATCTTCTCCCACATACTCGCCGCCAGCCAGCACGGACGTCGCCTCGGTATGCGTAGCGAGGAGATGGGCGACGCGGCGCACGCGTGTGGACGATTCGCGTGGAGCATCGGCGAGCTTCCTGTGGCCGGTGAACTATTTGTCGCCGCGTCGGGCATCTATCTCGACTCGTCCGGTCATGACCTTCGGCGCAAGGCCGCGGCAGCACTCAACGACCAGGCTGTTGTCCTCAGCGACTACGGTCGGCCGCGCGAGGCATTGAGACTGCACGGACGGGCGCGTGCGATTTCGCAACAAACGGATGGCCCCGAGTCGGCCGTCTATGCCTGGGCGACGACGGGCGCGGCCTGCGTTCTCCGGGACCTCGGGCACCCTCAACTGGCCATCAATCTCATCGAAGAGAGCATGGCGATCTATGCCAGCATGTCGCCGCCTCATCCCGACCTGTGGTGGTCTCGATCCGGCCGGGCCGGTGCACGGGCCGACCTGGAGGATTATCCCTCCGCAATCGCCGAGTTTCTGGCGGTGCTTGCCGAACGGCAGGACGCGCTGGGCGCTCAGCATCCGGAGGTCGCTCGCTCGCACCACGCACTGGCCTGGGCGTACTACGGTGCCGGTCGATACCAAGAGTCCAGGGATGCCTTCATGTCCGCAGTGCGAGCACGCGAGATGTCCCTCGGTCACGTTCATCTGCACACTGCCCGAAGTTGGACGGGTCTCGCGCTGGCCGAGCAGGCGCTCGGCGACGAAGCAGCCAGCGTGCCGCTGCTGAAGAGCTCCATCGCGCTGCAGAGTCGCCTACTCGATGAGCACCACCTCGACCTCGCCTGGACCCGGCTCGGGTTGGGGCGGCTGACGGCGCTAAGGGAGGACCGGGAGTCGGCTCGGGCATTGCTGCAAGCCGCGAGCAAGGCGGCCGTCGCGGCGCCTGGGCGCACGACCTTGCTGCGGAGGGAGATCGGCACCGCCACGGGCTCACTGGGGGACGGCCAGCTTGAACACTAGTGTCATCGTCACCACTCATCATCTCGTCGACGACTGGATCGAGACGGCGCTCGCCAGCCTGGCGGTGCAGACGGGTGGCCCGGCGTACGAGGTCATCGTCGTGCGGGAGGACAGCCGTCCTGAGCTGGATCGGTTGATTGCCAATGCCTGCGCAGGGCTCGACGTCAGCGTCATCACGGCACCGGAGCGCACACCCGTCGGCGCGGCGCGCAACCTGGCCGCCGAAGTGGCGACCGGTGAGGTGCTTTGTTTCCTCGACGGTGACGACGCGTATGAGCCCGAATGTGTGGCGACGGTGTCCGGCAGGTTCGCCGCCGAGCCTGACTACGACATCGTCTACGGCAACTCCCGCCGGTACGACCGGTTCTTGCGCCACGTGCTGCGCGACATCGACAGCTCTGCGTACCACCGCCTCTACGAACGTCATTACCTCGCGCCGACCAACCCCCTGTTCCACTCCGTGTTCATCGGCCACCCCTTCGCGGTCCGTGCCTCCGCCTTCAAGCGCATTGAGGGCTTCGACGAGGCGAAGCCGTGTGCGGAGCTGACAGACTTCATGCTCAAGTCCTACGTGTCGGGAGCCGTCATTGGTCACGTCGACGCGTTCCTCTGCCGTTACCGCGACAGCCCAAACGGGCTCTCCAAGCATGCTGACCTGCATCGGGAACGGTCAGAGTCGCTCCGGCGCTGGGCCGAGCGAGCGTTGCTCGTGAAGATTATTTCTGTCTCCTGGCTTGGCCGTGTCGCGCCGTATCGCCACGCGCACTACCAGTTGACGACAGAGGATGGACGTCTTGTGCTTCCCTATCTGAACTACGAACGCATGACGCTACGAGAGGACGTGTAATGACGGAGGAGTTCGTTGCCGCGAAGGACGGACACGCGGTGCCCCTCGTCGTCGAAGAGTCAGAGGGGGCCATCGGCGACGTCATCCTCTGCCATGGTCTGACGGCCGACCGGGACGAATACAGCGGCCTGTACGTTCGTGCGGCCGCTGCATTGAGAGCTGCCTCCTTCAACACGTTCAGGTTCGACTACCGCGGCCATGGTCGAAGCGACCTGCCCTCTGAGCAGATGACCATCGCCGGGGAGACCGCCGATTTGACTGCCGTCATGGATCTGGCCTGGAAACGCGATGGGCTGCCGCAGTATCTGCTCGCCACCAGCTTCGGTGCCGTGTCAGCCGTCCAACGCCTGGCGGCAGGCGCCGATCACGTCCGCGGGCTCGTGCTGTGGAACCCGGTCATCGACGTCAGGTCGACCTTCGTCGACCCTGGCACGCCGTGGTCCCGTACCGCCGTCAACGACGAGTCGCGGGGGGAGTTGGCAGCCGGTGCTCGAGAATATGTGTTGCTCGATGGGTTCCGGCTGGGCTTCAACCTGGTACACGAGATGGAACGGACCGACATCACCGGGGACCTGCGCGACCTTCGGCTTCCCATTCTCGCCGCACATGGCACCGCCGACGAACTCGTGCCGTACACGTACACCGAGGCGGCTCTGGCTGACCTACCCCGGTCGCGTCTGATCAGCCTGCCGAATGCCGGCCACGGGTTCCTCGAGCACCAGACCGATGTCCTGCGGGAAACGGTCGAGTTTCTCAGCGGATTGGCCCGAGCCGAGGGGGACGGCAGTGACTGGTGAAAGCGTCATCCATCCGACTGTCGATATGGGGCAAGGCGTCGTCGTCGGTAGCTGGAGTCTCCTGGGGGTGCCCCACAGGCGGCTCTCGGTCGACCACCACGACCCGGGGACCGACCAGCTTGAGCCGGTGAAGATTGGGAGCAGGACGATCGTCGGTCATCACGTGACCGTCTACGAGGGTGTCAGCATCGGGGACGACTGCTTCGTCGACGACTACGCACGCGTCGGCAGGCGCACCACAATCGGTTCCGGAACGATGCTGCTGTATGGCGTCAAGGTCTATGATCTGGTGGAAATTGGGTCCGACTGTCGCATCGCCGGCTTCGTGCCGACGCGGGTTCGGATGGGTGACCGGGTGACGATGATGGGTTCCATCGCCCACAAGTACAACCGTCCTCTCGACTGGTCGAGAGACGAACCCTCCGCAGTCCTTGAGGATGACGTGATTGTCGGCATCGGCGCCACAATCGTCGGCGGTATCACCATCGGACAGGGCTCGTACGTAGCAGCAGGTGCGACTTTGACCAAGTCAATCCCACCCGGTTCGGTGGTGCTCAACACCAACGAGATCATGACCGAGATCCAGTTCGAGGAACGGAAGCGCATTCACGCGGAGGTCATTCAATCACCGCTGCGGTAGACCCTCTCGGTTATCGCTGAAGTCTGGGCGGCATCGGCCGCCCGTTCGGCTCCGGCTCGAGATGATCGAGTCGTGCGAGGTCGGCGGTGCCGGATCGGACAACGGCCGCCGCCAGCGCGACGGTCGCCGACTGGACTCCGCTCTGCTGCTCGGCCGTGGCGATCCGGACCGACTGCGCGAGATGCGCCCGCAGGTGCCCGGCGAGCAGGCGGTGAAACGGCTGCCCGCTGGCCGCCCGCAACGCGGTCATCTCCTGGCCGGTGGCCATGCCCGGCATGTCGTGCCCCTCGTGGGGATTCGTCGTCGGGGCTGCGGCATCGGCCAGTAACCGGCGGGCGCGATCCAAGTCGGCGCGCCGGGTGGTCGCCACCTGGGTGGCCGTCTGCCGCCAGGCCGGGTCGGTGGTCCGCGCCGGTACCAGATCGAGGACGGGC
Source organism: Micromonospora sp. NPDC005324 (assembly GCF_040607155.1). Classification (NCBI taxonomy): domain Bacteria; kingdom Bacillati; phylum Actinomycetota; class Actinomycetes; order Micromonosporales; family Micromonosporaceae; genus Micromonospora; species Micromonospora sp. NPDC005324. The sequence continues at coordinate 166,291 of NZ_JBEXGE010000014.1, forward strand.
AGCAGGCGTTCGATCATCGCCACCGTCAGTTGCAGCCAGGCGATGTCGGTGGGGTTGAACGCCGTACCCGTGGGTGTCGGCGCGGTCGTCGCCGGTGGCGCGGTCACGGGTGGTGTGGTGGTGCTGGCCGCGTCCCGTGGTCCGGCGCCGCAGCCGGCGACGAGCAGCACGGCGATGAACACTGTCCACGGCGTGCGCTGGCGCATCCGATCTCCCTTCCCAACCACGGCGGCGGGCCCGGGTGACCGGACCCGCCGCCGTCGTCTGGAGCTGTCGCTCAGATCGGTCGGCCGTCGTGACCGCACTTGATGACGGGACGGATGCAGTCCTGGACCCGGCGTGCCAACTCCGCCACCGGCCAGGCGTTGAAGAAGTCGCCGTGCATCGTGTAGCCCGGCCCGGAGGCCAGCCGGAACCGCGACGGGTCGCCGGTCACCGGGTACCGGAGCACCTGGCGCAACTTCGGCACGTGCACCGGGTGGGTGCTCGGGCAGGCCTGGTTCACCGGGTACGCCAGGTGGCTCTTGTGGTCCGGCGAGTCGAGGTCACGGCCGTTCCAACACTGCGGGAAGTCCAGGTACGACTCCAGCATCGTGCCCGACGGGCAGTTGACAAAGTTCTTCGACGGCGGCACGTGCCCGGCGTGCAGGCAGGACCAGCGGGCAATGCTGTCGTTCGGCCCGGTGGCCTTCGCGTTGCCGGCGACGAGCCGCAACCCCAGCGGGAACGGCTGGGTGTTCGCGACGACGTCGGCGCGTACGCCCTCGCCCAGGTAGTAGAACGTGGCGATCGACGGCTCCACCGCGACGTTGTCCCGATACAGGGTGGGCACCCAGTACGACGAGACGTCCACCCGCGGGTTGCAGGTGGTGGGCGAGTTGACCAGGTCGGGAAGGGTGGTCCTGGCGTTCGTCACCGTGCTGCCGAAGAAGCTGTGCATGTGCGACGCCCCGGGCAGCCCGGGGAAGACGATCGGGTCGTCCGGCAGCCGGTGGCTGTAGGTGCAGTCGGCGGGGAACTCGGCGACCCGGATGGCGTTGGCGCCGAAGTCAGCGCCGGCTCGGCCGGGGGCTGCGTCGGCCCGGTTGGTGGTGGACACCAGGTACGTGCCGAGTAGCACCAGCAGGGCGCCGATCGCCGTGGCGACGCGCAGTCGGCGGGGGATGCCGGAGAGGGGTGCGGCCCTGTCCATCGTGACTCCTGTCGGGGAACGGGTCAGGGACAGCTCCGGCGCCGCCGCCGAAGGCATCGGAGTTGTGCCTGGCCAGACTGGGTGGTGGCCGGTTGGGGCCGGTGCGAGAGAGCGCTCTCACTGCCTCTCAGCCTCACGTCGAAGTCGACAATTGTCAATACGTGCCGCAGTTGGTGGAAAAGTCGACGAAGGGCCGGGCCCCGTGGTGGGGTCCGGCCCTTCGGTCGTGTGTGGGTGCGGGTCAGCTGGTGGCGTAGCCGCGGGTGGCGATCCAGTCGGCGAGGTGTTCGACGCTGATCTGGTAGGCGGCTTGGTTGGGGTCGGCGGAGTCGGCGATGGTGGCGGTGTTGCCGTTGTCGTGGTAGCCGACGACGCTGATGTAGTGCCCGCCCTCATACGAGTGGCTCACGCCGTTGGTGTCGGTGCTGGTGCCGGCGATGTTGGCGACCACGGCGCGGCCGTCGTCGATGGTCGTGACGATGTCGGCGCGCAGGGTGTCGGTCTGCTTGGCGTCGGCGTCGGGGCTGCTGATTTCCACGGACCGGTAGGCGTTGGTCTTGCCGGTTTCCTTGTTCAGGACGGGGGTGATGTCGTTGATGGAGTTGGTGCCGGCCTCGGTGGTGCCCATCTCCTTGGC